>JBKOXU010000134.1:0-5460 GCA_046725095.1 Verrucomicrobiota bacterium | reverse complement strand
ACGCCGAGCGGCAACCAGATATCGGGCGCGACGAGCGCGCTCACCCCGCTAAATCCATCTGGAGTGATGCCGATCACGGTGTACGGCTGGCCATTGATCTGGAGATTGCTCCCGACAAAATCGTTGCGACCGCCCATCCGTTTCCAAAATGCATAACTGGCCACAACCACGGGGATGTTCGCGTTCGGACGGCATTCGTCGGCGTTATAAAACCGGCCCCGCGCCGGTCGCACGCCCATGAGCGAGAAAAAATTCTCTGAAGTCAAAAACGCGAAACTCCGCCGCATCTCATGATCGCGACCGATTCCGGCGACAGCGAACTCAAGCGCCGCAAGATCGACAAACAAATCGCCGCCGTTCTCGCGCAGGTCGCGATATTCGGTATGCGAGAATTGGCGGTAATCGTGAGCCGCGTTTTGGCGCGCAGTGAAAACGTTTACGACTTCCTCGGCCCGCAATGGAATCATCGGTCGCAACACGACGCCATTGACGAGCGCGAAAATCGCTGAGTTAACCCCAATGCCGAGAGCCAAAGTTACAATCGCGACAGAAGTAAATCCCGGTGATTTACGAAGCTGCCGCAGCGCGAATCGAAAGTCGTTCATGTGATTTGTATACCTTCCGTTGTCGATCTCACTCAGGCAGCGAGTCGATCCTCAACGACTCGGCCATCAAGCAAATGCACTGCGCGTTCAGCGTGGCTGGCGAAACGTTCGTCGTGCGTAACCATGCAAATCGTTGCGCCACCGGCGTGCAGTTCCTTTAGCAAATCCATGACCGCTTCACCGTTCCGTGAGTCGAGATTTCCGGTTGGTTCGTCGGCAAGCAGGATCGCCGGTTTTCCGGCAAGAGCCCGGGCAACAGCTACGCGTTGCTGTTGTCCGCCGGAGAGTTGACTGGGCAAATGTTTAACGCGATGCGCCACGCCCACATGCTCAAGCGCTTCCATGACGAAAGATTTGCGCTCGTTCGCGCTCAATCCGCGGTATGTCAGCGGCAGCTCGACGTTTTCGTAAACTGTCAGATCGCCGATTAGATTGAAACTCTGGAAAATAAAACCGATCTCGCGATTGCGAATTCGCGCCCGTTCAGCAAGCGACAGGTTTGCGACCTCTGTGCCCTTGAGCGCATAGCTTCCAGCCGAAGGCGTATCAAGCAGTCCCAGGATCGAGAGCAACGTAGTTTTGCCGCAGCCGGACGGCCCGGCAATGGAAACATATTCGCCATCGCGAATGTCGAGATGAACGCCAGAAACCGCATGTGTCTCCACCTCGTCGGTAAGGAAGATCTTTCTTACATCGGTAAGACGAATCAAAGGAGTCGATCCGTTTCTGGCTGGCTTTTGCATCGGCTGATTTGAAATGAGTGAGGTTGTAGTCATCTGTTGTGTGGTTCGATCTTTGAAATGAGATGCGTCCGGTGCGGTAGGTAGATTCAAAAAAATTGATATCGCCGTTGCGAGGGTGATTACGGTCACGAGACCGCAGCGATGCTGAGCCTTTGCGCCAAGCTCAAATTCGCAATTCAGCCGGAATGTGATTTATCAGTGCCTCGGAGACGCACCAGGCGAAGTTGTTGGCACGGGCGTCGGCCTGTCCGGCGCGCTGCCAGCCGGGCTGGGAACCGGAAACGCAAACGTTGATATTGGCGACGTGGAGGGTGTCGTCGATGCAGTTGGCGACAGAGAAGAAGTCGGCGTCGCAGTCGGAGAAGGAGAGGGACGCGGAGTAGGAGTCGGCGGAGGCGGGATGATATTTTCCCAATGATGCAGCGGCACACTCGCGCCGCCGATTTCTTTTACCAATGCTTCGCAGCGCGTCTGAAGTTTATCCAAATCGGGGGGGCCAAACCGCTTGTCGGCCGTCCCAGGAAAGATCAGATATGTCACTTTGAGATCGCTCACCGGGCGATTGTAAGGCGTGGACAAAGAATTGATTTCCTTTGCAATCCGCAGCGAGGCTTCCCCTGCCTTATCATTTGGCCCAACGTCGCCCACAATCGCGGGATAAACTGCGTCCGCAAAAATGACCAGGGCATAATCTCCCACTTTGGGTGCGTCTTTCCCGTGCGCGAAAGCGCCCGGAATGACGATGTACGGATCGGTCGCGCCGATCAGGAAGCTAAATTTTTTCAGCGTGCCCACCTCAGCGCGCAATTGCGCGATCGCATCGCGCAATTCGCGTTTGCGTTCCGGCGTAGTGGTCTTGAGTGCATACTCATCCTCGGCATGCCTCAGCTGGCTCTCCGTCGAGGCGAGATAGGGATTAGGCGCTGACGTTGCCTTTGGCCAACGATAACTGGTCGCCGGTTTGAAATTGGCCGGCGATCCGCTGCCGATGGGCATGCGGTCGGCATCGGAGCCGTCTGCATCCACATCCATGTCAGATTGGATCAGGAGCGCCTTGCGATGACTCTGCGGGTGCTCCAATTGCAGCACGGTCTGGCAATCGAAAAAATTGTGGCGGGAAGGGAGTCGATCGAGACGCACGAGATTCTCCCGCAAGACTCTTATTTTTGTGTCGTAAAGCTGAGCGTAAAGGGGGGAAACTGGGTCAGGAACCAACATCGCAGTCAACCCCGGCAATAGGGTCGGCAGTTGGGGGCTGACTCTGGCCAACTCCTCGATCGTCTTGTTTGGCGAAGGGACGCGCGCCTGCAGCTTCAGATCGAGCACATAACTGTCCGGTTCGACCCGTTCGGTGCTGGCGTCGGCGCCCGGCAGCGTCTCGATCGTGGAATGAAGCGTGATTCCGTTGAACAATTTGGCCGTGTCCAATTTTCCGGTGATGACCGGCGGGCGCGTTGGTGTTGGTTCGGGTATTGGCGTCTCGCTCACCTCCACAGGCGCGACGTGCTGCAGTCGCTCCAGCGAGATCCAGCGATAAACGATGGCTGTGAAGATCGCGGCGAATAACACCAGCACGAGACGCCGCCACGTCCGGAGACGAATTCTTGCCACGCGATTACTTTTTTATCCAGGCGACAATTGCCGCGATGACCCCGATCACGCTCAAGATCGACATCATGCCCGCCGGCATCACTCTCCCGGTTTGGAGAAATTTGGGCAGAAATTGCGCAGCCAAAAGAAGAGAAACGACCAACGCAGTCGCCAGGCCCACCCCGCGGTGCTCCGGTAGAAGAAACGCCGCCACCAGGAGCAAGACTCCCGTGATTGAACCGGCAATGATTGACGCTACGCTACCCGCTTTAACATAACCAACGATCCCTCCGGCGATCGTCAGAACGCCGAAAAGAATAAAATAAATTTTTGTTGCTTCCATCGATTGGCGCTGGCGCATTCGTAAGCCAATAGGTCAAAGCTGTCCAGCGAGACTAGGTAGGGACATCGCGCTGCGATTTCCGCCGAAAGTCTTCGGGGCAGCGCGGCGTCCCCAACTACAGCGCACGCTGCCTCCAATCATTATAAAACTCGATTTGCCGTCCTCCGAGACGCTTCACCACGCGCCAGCCGTGGCTCACCGCAAAATCTCTAATGTCCGCTTCGGACATTCCTCGGAGAATTCTTAGTTCTGCCGGCTGAGTGACGACATACTCTGGCTTATCCGAAAGTACCGCCGCAATCTTTGCCGCGAGGGCTGGCAGATGATCGTGCATAACGTTTTTCGGTCTACCGTCCAGCAGTGCGACGTGGAGCCGGGAGATTTTTCTTCCCCGGCATAGACGGCGGCGGCTTCATTTTTCGATTTAATCTTTTTCCCAAGGCAAGATGCGCTTTGCGGCTTGGGGAAGGCCCGCGTGCGTTTGGTTTTTCCACGGCGTGTAGAGGCGTTTGTCTCAAACGCCTGTCTAATTAACTTCGACGCTTGGCACAAGCGCCGCCACAACAATTCTCGACCCACTGGCGCGGCCGCTTCGGACGGCTAAGTTCTGCAAATGTTTTCGGAAACAATCGAGTTACGCGGGCACATTATCGATTCGCTCATTTTGCCCAAGGTGCTGGATCAAATTCTAACCCACGGCGCGAATTTCAAGATCGCCGAAATCAAGATTGGCAAAAAGCGGGCGGATCAAAGCTTCGCGCGAATAGAAGTCTCTGCCGAAACGAACGAAGCGCTCGACGAACTGATCCTCCGCCTGCGACAGCACGGGGCCGAGGTCGCCAAGCATGCGGATGCGCAACTGGCGAAGGCGCCGGCGGACGGAGTGTTTCCGTCCGATTTCTACGTGACAACCAACCAGCAAACATTTGTTCGATTTGACGGCAAAGATATCGAAGTCCGTCCCGCAATGATGGACAGCGCAATTGCGGTTGACCGAAAAAAAACCACGGCCCGGGCAGTCAAGTTTTTCGACGTCAGAAAAGGCGACGAGATTGTGGTCGGACACGAGGGGATTCGTGTCGTTCCTATCCAGCGCTCGACGTCGGGTACGGACCTCTTTCAGTTTATCAACACAATCGTTGATGCCGACGAACCGAAGTCGGCGATCATCCGCGAGCTTGGTCACGAACTGCAAAGGGCGCGCGTAACGAACGCCAAGATCGCGATCGTTGCGGGACCTGCAATCGTGCGGACAGGCGCTGGCCAGCATTTGGTCCGCCTCATCGAGTTGCGGTATGTCGATCGTCTCTTCGCGGGAAACGCATTTGCCGTTTATGATGTCGAACGGGCGCTCTTCGGAACCTCGTTGGGAATGAATCCCGATCTCGCCTTTGCGCGGGGCGGCCACGAGAACCACCTGCGTGCGATTAATACGATCCGCGAGGCAGGCGGCATCGCCGCAGCCGTACGAAAAAAGTTTCTGAACCACGGCATCATGCACGCCTGCGTCCGCCACAAGGTCGATATCGTCCTGACTGGCACGATCCGCGACGAGGGACCGATTCCCGGTGTGACCACCGACGCGCTCGAAGCTCAAGAAGTCATGCGAGAGAAACTGGCCGATGTAACCCATGTGCTCCTTCTCGCTGCGCTCCAGCATTCACTCGCCGTGGCCAGCATGCTGGCGCCCACTGT
The DNA here is from genome assembly GCA_046725095.1 of Verrucomicrobiota bacterium. Lineage (GTDB taxonomy): Bacteria > Verrucomicrobiota > Verrucomicrobiia > Chthoniobacterales > UBA10450 > Udaeobacter. Next base: position 484 of record JBKOXU010000134.1, on the reverse strand, counting down.
GAAGACGGTCTGTGTCGATATCGATCCGTCGGCAGTTGAGCGAGCGGTCGAACACCAGCCTTTGCAATCAATCGGCCTGGTCACAGATGTGGAACCATTCCTGCGCGAACTTGCCCAGTGTATCGCCGAGAACGAAGCAAAACCCGGCGATCGCAAAAAACAATGAGCCCCGAATAAAATTCTAGATCTTATGCGCGAGCTGCTCCTTTGTCCGCCGGACTATTACGGCATCGAATACGAGATCAACCCGTGGATGAGCCGCGCCCGCGGGGCGGAGGCGGCGCTCGCCCAGAAGCAATGGAAAGAACTGCACGCAACGCTCTTGAAATTAGATTGCAAGATTCAATTGGTCGCGCCGCAACCAAAACTTCCCGATATGGTTTTCACGGCCAACGCAGGGCTGACTATCGGCCGCAGATTCATTTCAAGCAATTTCAGGCACAAAGAGCGCGCCGGCGAAGCGCCGCATTTTGCCCGCTGGATG
>JBKOXU010000098.1:0-4663 GCA_046725095.1 Verrucomicrobiota bacterium | reverse complement strand
CTAAAAGGAATGAGCGAAGAGCCCGGAATCAAAGCACTGAAGGAAGGAAATCAAATTCCCGGAGCGCTCAAAGGCACGGGGAGCGGCGCCGGACCCTACGGAGTTCCGGGAGGGAGTCGGAGCGGAACCGGTCTGAGCGGAGGGGGAACCGGAGCCGGCACCGGCGGTGGCAGCAACACGGGCCTGAAAGGCATCCCGAATTCAGATTACGACCAGTATCTGAAGCAAATAGAAAGACGGGTCAGATCGGTTTGGAAATACCCGGACGAGGTTACCGGCGCCCACAAAGTTACCGTTCGCTTTACGCTCGATCGGGCCGGGAAGCTGACGCAAGCGGAAGTGTTGGAGTCGTCCGATTCGAGACTCAATGCCGGCGCCGTCGAGGCGATGAAGCGAGCTTCTCCGTTTCCGCCCATCCCGGAAGCCCTAAAGGATCTCGCCAACGAGCCTATGATCATGCGTTTTGCGGTATCCATCCGCGTCCGAGGATAAGAGATCCAAAGCCTTCCTTCTCAACCCCGCAAACCTTACATTGAATTAATTTTGGTTTAAGGTAATCTTCTCCGAAGTTCTTAGAAGGGCTGTAACAAAATGGAGCAGCAAGGTCTGAACCTCATCGAGATCATCCACAAGGGCGCGATCGCCACCTATCCGCTGATCTTATTGTCGATTGTGAGCGTCACCGTTGTCCTCGAGCGGCTTTGGTCTCTCAGGAACATCAACTCAATGACCCTACGAATCACCGAGTCGCTCCTGGAACCCATCAAAAAAGGGCAACAAGACTTGGCAATCGCCATCTGTAAGCAGAACTCTCATTGCCCCGCTGGGCGAATTTTCCTGAACATTCTCGACAAAGAGGGAAGCCAGCGCCTTGAGACAGCCAACGCCCTTGCCGTCGAGGCCATGTTTGAGGAGACGCAGAGTCTGAAAAAGCATCTGTGGATCCTCGGAACCGTCGCCAGCAGCGCGCCGTTTATTGGTCTACTCGGCACGGTTGTGGGAATTATCAAATCCTTCGAAAGTATGTCGATTGCCGGAACCGGAGGATTTGCCGTGGTCGCCGCCGGAATTTCGGAAGCCCTGGTCGCAACCGCGCTGGGGCTCGCGGTAGCGATTATCGCGGTCATTTTTTACAATTACTTTCAAACGAGGATAGCCAATCTCAACGGCCTTTTCCGCATCCAGGTCGCGAGAGTTCTCCACCACATGAGCCTGTGAGGTATGCCATGGCAATGACCCCGATCGGCGGTAATGATGAGAACGCCGGAATTATGGCGGAGATCAACATCACGCCTTTGACCGACATTTTTTTGGTTTTACTGATCATTTTTATGATCACCAGTTCGGCGATGGTCGAATCGGGCGGCAAAGTGAATTTGCCCAAAGCTGTCGCCACGCAATCGGAGGCCCGCGGGACGACCGTAACCTTAACTCCCAAACACGAAATCTATGTTAATCAAAAAAAAGTGGGCGAGGAGAGCCTGGAGGCGACATTGAAGGACGCGCTGAGTACGAGCCCAGATAAGACCGTTATACTGCGCGGCGACAGAGACGTGTTACTCGGCGAAACCGTGAAGGTGATGTCGATTATCAAACGGGCGGGAGCTTCGGAAATCGCCATCGCCGCGGAAGCCGAACGAGTGAAGCGCTAGGTTCCATTGAATTGAGCCATTGTTAGTGAGCGAATCGATCATCGCGGCGGCCCTTCCGTCGGAGGCGGCAGCCGCGGCGAACTTCCCAGGCTATTTTCCCGACCCCGCTCCACATCTCTCTGGATTTCTTCCTGACTCTTTCCTAGCCGTTCAACCTGAAGTTTGAGGTTTTTCTCCTTCTCGAGGAAGACCTCCAACTCCAAAGACTTTTGAGTGCCGGGCTGATAGTAAATCGTGATCGAATCGCGCCCCGTCTTACCATCGCTGGCCCGGGCGATGACTTCGATCTGGTTGCGCCCTTCGACCACGGGAACGGCAGAAGAAAAAAATCCATCTGCCGCGAGCCGAAGCTGCGTTGCCTTCTCACCCATGGTTTGGTTCACGACTTGGACATAATCCACGCCAACCAACGAGATATTCTCTACGACCGCGAGAACATCCGCCGGTCTGGACACCGGCGTATAAGTGCCGCCACTTTCCTTAGCAATGCCTACGGCTGCAACCGGATATGAGAGAGCTTCTTCGCCCAAAGCAAACACATGGACCTTGATGCCGGCCTTGCCCGCCAGTCGCGCGGCATTCATCGCTAGATTGATATCTTCGGGGGCCATCCGTCTCCCTCCGCCGATGGGCAGTGTCGGAAACCCATCGGTAAGAAAAAACTCCACCTTCACAGCATCGGTTCTTTTCTCGCTGGTTCCTAATCCCATCAGCTCTGAAATTCCCGTGCGGATTCCCTCGACCATGTTCGTCCCGCCATTCGGTCCGGCCCTCAGAATATCGTCTAAAGCACGACGAACCTGTTCGAAGTCATGACTCAGCGGTTGCAGCAACCGTGCACCCTCGCTGAAAGTGATCACGCCGACCCGGGTGGTTTGCGAGTTGAGCTGCACAAGCAGCCGACGCGCTGCCGCAACCTCGGCCGCCAGAATCGAGTTCCGCAAATTTCTCGGGGACGGCCCTCCGAGACCAAATCCGCCGATGCTGATCTGCGGTCTGGGGAAACCGGAAGAGCCTAGACTATCCGGCTGAGCCGCATCGCCCAAATCAATGCCGGCGTATTGCGAGGTACTGCCGGAGATATCGATGATCAGGAAAATATCTACATTGGCAGATCGCGCCGACTCGCTGGCAACCTTACCGCTGACTAAGATCGTCTTTTGGTCCTGCGTGATGCGGTTGCCGTCTTTGGGAGAGAGGATCTGAACCTTGGGTTCAGCGCCCCAAGCTGAATTAGAAATGGGAAGGAGAATGAGAAAAAGCCACAGCGTACAGAACCGCATTGCTGGTTGGTTCATAGCGGCTAACCTCGAGAGATTTTACGCTAACATGATTTAAGGGGTGTGTAAACGCGGCATGGAAAGAGTGGGACGGCCCGGATGTATGACGGCTCAAGCCGGCGTGGTATACTGTCAAATCATGACCGGACGATCCACTTTTCTGCTATTTTTCGGCGTCTTTTATTCACTCGTCGTACCGGCTTTCGCAGATTACACGTTGATCCTGAAGAACGGCCGCCGGATCACCGTCCAGAGCTATCGTGAGGAAGGCGGAACGATCAAATTCCAGGGACTTGGCGGCGAGATCGGTATTGAGAAAGACCAGATTCAAGCGATCCGTAAGGGCGGTGAAGTAGACCCATCGGCGCTCGATGTCTCACAACCGGCGCCGCCAATATCCGTTGCAGCTAAAGAGCCAGCTGAGGAGGAAAAGAAATCCACGCCGCCGATGACAGAAGGGAAACTTCCCGGGACTAAAACAAACCCAGCGGAGCAAAAAGCAAAAGAAGAAAAGGCCTACCAAGAGCGAATCAAGGAACTAACGGAGCAGATCAAGAAACTAAGAGATCGATACGCGCTTGAGACACGAGGGACGACTGGACCTGAGCCAACCGTGCCAATGACGGACAGAGAAATCCAAGCTCGCACCGATGACTTCATCTCGCGGCTCAGAGATGCGCAGTACAGGGCGCAGGGACTCGAAACTGGAGGGAACGCCGGCTCTCCTCCTTTTTCTCTTGATGCACCGCCGGCCTACACGGAGAAGCAAAAAGAGCTGAGCGATCTCAGAAATCAGATTAATCAACTAGAAAGCCAGCGGCAATCGTTGATTGATGAAATGCGCCAGAAAGGTTTTGATACCGGATCGCTGTTTTTGGAATAACGCGACCGGCTCAAAGTAGTTCTGCTGCGGCTCGAAGCCCCAGCAAATAACTCTGCACGCCAAATCCCGCGATCTGACCCACCGCCGCGCCGGCGATGTATGAATGTTTGCGAAATTCTTCTCGCCTGTAGATGTTCGAGATGTGCACCTCAATCGTGGGCAATCCCGCCGCAGTGATAGCATCCCTTAGCGCCACGCTGGAATGCGTATAGGCAGCCGGGTTAATAACAATGGCTCTGAACTGCTTTGGCGCTTCCTGAATCCACGTAACCAACTCGCCCTCATTGTTCGACTGCCGAATTTCGACATTCACTCCGAGCTCTTTGGCCAGAGCGCGAATTTGTTTGTTAATCTGTTCTAAGCTAAAGTGGCCGTAAATCTCCGGTTGCCGCTTGCCGAGAAGATTTAAATTGGGTCCGTTGAGCACCAGAACTTTTTTCTTCCCTGCCATGTCGGTTTCTCGAATCTGGAACACTTACGCGCCAAGCGCGGCCAAGATTTCTCCAGGCGTCAAGCTATGAAAACAAGTCTTGCCGATGCCCGCGCACATGACAAATTTGATCCTGCCTTCCGCTGATTTCTTGTCCACCTCCATGCTTTGAATCAGGCTTTGCCGCGATACGTCGGGAGGAATGTCCGCAGGCAAACCTGCTTTTCTGATCAGCTTGCGAATCCGTTCAAGACTCCTCTGGTCGCAAAATCCTCGGTGCACGGAAATCGCCGTTGCCTGAGCCATGCCAATCCCCACCGCCTCGCCGTGAAGGTATTTCCGATAGTCAGTCACGGCTTCCAAAGCATGGCCGATGGTGTGACCGAAATTAAGGACAGCGCGATAGTCGTCTTCACGC
>JBKOXU010000149.1:0-5012 GCA_046725095.1 Verrucomicrobiota bacterium | reverse complement strand
GACGAGCATCAACGCAGGCGGAGCGGTTGCCGGGCTTTACCAGGACAGGAACAACCTCTTCCATGGCTTCCTGCGCGCTGTCGACGGCAGCATCACCGCGTTCGATCCTCCGGATTCCGTTTATACCGCCGCGGTGAGTATCAACAGGCAAGGCGCGATCGCCGGGTTCTACTACGATAGCCAAAGCGCGATTCACGGATTCGTCCGCAAGCCCGATGGAACAATCACAACCTTCGATGTGCCTGGATCGACCTCGACGCAAGGCGCCAGCATCGACGACAGGGGCCGGATTGCAGGGTTCTTCCTAGACAACGATTTCGCGGCGCATGGATTCGTCCGGCTGGCAAATGGGACGGTGAACCCATTCGATCCACCGAGATCGGCCTACACGATTTCCGAATCCATCGAGAGCGGTGCAGATGGAGGCGCGCTTACCGGCGAGTACGCCGACAGCAACTTCACCTATCACGGCTTTATCGGAAGACGATAGCCCTTCGGTTCGCAGGCGTGACCACGCGCCTCCGCTAGGTCAACGGCCCTTGCCTCTTGTTGGGTTACTACGAAGAAGAGCGATTTCCACTGACTGAGAAATCTGAACACAACGACCGGCAGATCGTGCGTTCCATTCACGGCTGGAATTACTAATGGGATGCATTGTGCAATGGAATTTCGCGGAATCGACCTGGGACTTGACCGTGTCATGGGTCACGCTTCAAACCCACCGGCGAAGTCGTCGCCGGCCCGAAGAGTCCCTTCCGCCAGTCTGAGAATGACGTTGGCGAGTCGATATTGCTGTATTGATAAATCCAAACAAACCTCCGAATCCGTTACATCTGTAAAAGATAAAAGTGGTTTCTTGATCATCAGGCTGGAGGCAACCAATGGCGCGAGGAAGTAAGAAGAAATACACATCGAAACAAAAACGGAAAGCGTCGAAGATTGAACGCGGTTATAAGAAGCGTGGTGTCAGCGGCAAAGAAGCAGAACGTCGCGCTTGGGCGACCGTAAATAAATCAACTCGCGGCGGAAAGAAGAGCGGTAGCGGTCGCGGCAAAAAGGAAAGCAAAGCCTCATCACGAAAAGGTGGACGCAAGGGCGGTCGCAAAAAAAAGGGCTAATCATCTTCTTTATATGTCTCACAAACAAAAATCCGAACTCGTTAGCCCCAACATCGACGGCCGAGGAGCGCGGACGCGCTCAGGTGTCCGTCCCGGCAATCGACCCGGGGAACGACGAAGTTCTGGCAAGAAACCGAGCGGCACAAATCTCAGCCGCGGCGGTGGAAGCGATGCGGCGACATCGCATGACTCGCGCAGTCGGAGCCGATCTAAGAGCAGACGCGGCACAGACTAAAAATGTTCTACTAAAAGCGCCACCTACTTGCCTGATTTATCATAAATGCGAATCACGGCCTCCCGATTCGTCTTGCCAAGTTGGACAGATTTTTTAAAACTCTGCGCATATGAAAAAGACAACGTTCCCCTGGACTCTCATGCTGGTCATAGCATTTGGAGTCGGACAGTCCGCCGTATCGACTCAAGCTGAAGGACGGCCCGATACTCCAGCCGGCGTCACCCGCTCCATGCAGCGTTTCTTAGATGATCGCGAACCGATCCAGGCTCTGGCGCCGATGGCCTTCACGCCTTGCGTAAGCGGGTTCGCCGGCCCTTATCCGTGCAACAACGTGGATCTGATGGCGTTTATGCCCCTGAGCACCATCGGCGGCGGCGCGGGCGCCGACATTTGGGGTTGGACCGACCCGGAGACCAGCAAGGAATATGCCCTGATGGGCCGCTCCAGCGGCATCTCGTTTGTGGACATCTCCGATCCCGTCAACCCAATCTACCTGGGGAATCTTCCTACGAAAACGTTCGCCACGAGTTGGCGCGATGTGGACGTGTATGCCGATCATGCCTTCATCGTGGCCGACTTCGCTGGCAATCACGGCATGCAGGTTTTCGATTTGACCCAACTCCGCGACGTCAGCAACCCGCCCGTGACCTTCTCAGAAACCGCCCATTACAGCGGCTTCCAAACAGCGCATACCGTCACGATTAACCCAGACACTGGCTTTGCCTATGCGGCAGGCAGCGACACCTGTAGTGGCGGGCTCCACATGGTCAATATTCAAAACCCCACCACCCCGACTTTCGCTGGTTGTTACGGTGGGGACGGCTACACCCATGAGACTCAGTGTGTGATCTATCACGGCCCCGACGTCCAGCACGAAGGCAAGGAGATTTGCTTCGCCTCCAATGAAGACACCCTGACCATCGTGGACGTTACCAACAAGAGTGCACCGGTGCAGCTCTCGCGCACGGGTTATCCCCGTTCTGGGTATACCCATCAGGGCTGGCTGACCGAGAACCATCGCTACTTTGTGCTCGATGACGAATTGGACGAGGAGATCTATGGCCACAACACGCTGACCCGTTTCTTCAGCGTCGCCGACTTGGACGCGCCGACGTTGCGCTTCATTTACACCGGTCCCACACCGGCCATAGATCACAACCTTTATGTGAAGAACGGTTTTGTCTATCAGGCCAATTACCGGGCCGGCCTACGTATTCTTAAGCCGCCCAGGACGGAGGCGGCCTATTTCGACATTTATCCCACTGATGACGATGCCTCGTTCAACGGCGCCTGGGGCAATTATCCCTTCTTCGACAGCGGGCTGGTGGTGGTCAGTGGCATTGAGCAGGGGCTATTCATCTTGCGTCCTAACTTACCTCCCGCCGCCACGAATTGGATGGACGACTAATCGCGAGCGACGGAAAGCGTTTGGTTGTGCCCGGCGGATCAAAAGCTGAGTGCGTTTTTGGAACTTGAATCGGCGGTTCGCGCTTGCCGCAAATTGGCTTGACAAATCGGCGAGCATTTTTGAAAGTCAGCGCCGTTAAACGGATCTGAATCAGGCGGAGGACATTTGCCCCGCTAGGTTCTTCGCCTCTTCCGGACCCCGCAAATCACAGAATCAACGTAGCAGGGAAAAAGAAAGAAAGAACCGTGAATCCGCTGACTCAATCCAAAAACACAACAATTCTGCCAGTTCTCATCGCACTAACGCTCGGCTGCTTTGGGCTTTCGCCGCAAGCGCAAGCCGTTTGTCAACAAGGCTGCTTAACGGACCAAAACACAGTCCTAGGTGAGGATGCGCTCATTGACAACACTACCGGTTTCAACGGCACGGCAATGGGTTTTGGGGCGCTCTCTCGCAACACAACCGGCGTGAGCAACACGGCGATCGGTACTGGTGCGCTCAATTTCAACACAAGCGGCGTGTTCAACACGGCCACCGGTGCTGGTGCGCTTAACCTCAACAGGACCGGCAACTTCAACACGGCCAATGGTGAAGATGCGCTCTATTTCAACAACATCGGCAACAACAACACTGCTACTGGTGTTTTCGCGCTCACCAACAACCACGAAGGCTCAAACAACACGGCCAGCGGTCATTCTGCGCTCTGGCGCAGCTTTTCCGGGAGCAACAACATCGCATTGGGCTATTTGGCGGGCGAAAATCTCACCACCGGAAGTGACAACATCTATATCGGCAATTTGGGCGGTAGCTCCTACGAGTCCAGAAGGATCCGCATCGGCAGAGTCGGAGGGCGCAACGGAGGGCACACGGACACCTTTATCGCGGGGATTTCGGGGGGCACCGTGCCCGACGGCGTAGGAGTAATCGTTAGTGCGAACGGTAAGCTCGGCACCATCGTTTCTTCGGAGCGATTCAAGGATGAGATCAAGCCAATGGACAAGGCCAGTGAAGTGATTCTCGCACTGAAACCCGTGACCTTTCGCTACAAGCACGAGCTTGACCCCGAGGGCATCCCGCAGTTTGGCCTGGTGGCTGAGGACGTGGAAAAAGTGAATCCTGATTTGGTGGCTCGCGACGCTGACGGAAAAGCTTACACGGTGCGCTACGAAGCGGTGAACGCGATGTTGCTAAACGAGTTCCTCAAAGAGCATCGCAAAGTGCAGGAGCTGGAGGCGACTATTGCAAAACAGCAAAAGGACTTTCAAATGACCGCCGCCCGTCAGCAAAAGCAGATTGAAACTCTCACGGCGGGATTGCAGGAAGTGAGTGTACAGCTTGAACTGAGCAAACCTGCGTCGCGAACGGTTGGCAACAAGCAGTAAGGCGCATTACCGCTGCGCAATCACCGCTTTCTGTCCGCCTGACTAAACGGAATTGAGCGTTCGACATTGCCGGTCGAATCCAAAACACGAATCTCGCCAGAGCGGAAGCACGCGCGGCCACTGCGCGTAATCGATGCGTGATCTTTCTCTGGGAAAACAGGCTCGACGCCAGCGGGCCTCAAAAATCTTCCAGCCTCAATCGTGGTGGCTTGATGTCGATGAGTGTCATCATTTTTGATGTGCTTGTCCATCATGCGCTGCCGACGGGGTTGGTGCGCGGCGCTTGTATAGGATAATTTTCGCTGCATCACTGCACGGTCAAGGTCGCGTTGTTACTGGTCACGCTTCCGGCCAGATTACTTACAGTCACGGCGAAGAGCGCACCGTTGTCATCCGCTGTTGTCCGTGGAGTCGTATATGACGCCTTCGTCGCTCCAGTAATGTTCACGCCGTTCTTCGTCCACTGATAGTGCAATGGCGTTGTCCCTGTCGCCGTCACGCTGAAGCGGGCTTTCTGCCCTGCTCTGACCGTCCTATCGGCTGGCTGTGTCGTGATTGTCGGTGGGATAGGTGCGGCCGTTGGCGTTGGCGTAGCGGTTGGGGTCGGTGTTGGGGTTGGGCTTGGAGTTGGCGTGAGAGTTGGAGCGGGAGTTACCGTCGGTGTCGCGGTCGGACTTGGTGTCGGCGTAGGTGTTTCGGTCGGACTTGGCGGTGCTGTCGGTGTCGGGGTCGCGGTCGGGGTCGCTGTTGGAGCGGTGCTCACCACATTGAATGTGTCGGTTGTGGAAAGGATTAGCGGATCCACATCCCCAGAATAGGTGAACGTTGTTAGATCGACTGTCGATGTTACGATTGAATATTGCACTAGC
>JBKOXU010000086.1:0-9406 GCA_046725095.1 Verrucomicrobiota bacterium | reverse complement strand
CCAGATGCCGGCGAGAATTCCTGCGCTGAGCGCGACTACACCGGTGTAAAGCAACGCCATCGCGTCGATCCGTGTTTCCTTGAAGCGCGGAATGTTTGGAGGACAAAGCGCGACGATAATATCGAGGCTCCAAATAGCGAGAAGCACTCCGGCGGCCGCGCCAAAGAGCGCGAGCAGGACACTTTCCGTCAAAAGCTGGCGAGCCAATCTCCAGCGGCTCGCCCCCAGCGCGGCGCGGATGGCCAATTCTTTCGCACGCGACAAGGCCCGGGCCAGTTGCAGATTGGCTACATTCGCGCACGCGATCAGCAGCACGCAGCCAACTGCCGCCAGCAGTAGGTTTAAGCTTTGCCGATACTCGCCAACGGCCGATTCTAGCAGCCTTTTCATATAAACACGGCGCGTCGTGTTCGACTTCGGATATTCTTTCTCGAGCGCAATGGCGATGGTATCGAGATCAGTGTTCGCCTCTGTCAGCGACACTTCTGGCTTTAGTCTTCCCAGGACGCTAAATCCGGGATGATTTTGGCGGTTAAGAACCCCTTCTTCTTTGCGTAGCTCGGCGAGCGGTACCCAGATTTGTGAAAGGCGCGGAAATTTTATCTCCGCCGGCAGAACGCCAATGATTTCACGCGGGACGCCATCGACAACAATGTGTTGGCCGAGCACTTTTTGCGAACTTCCGAAGCGTGTGCGCCAAACCGTTTCGCCAATGAGCACAACAGGCGCGCTGCTGGCGGTATCATCCGCTTCCGCGAAATCGCGTCCGATTATCGGCTTCATCTTGAGAATACTGAGATAATTAAAGCTGATCCGTGCGCCTCCGATGCGCTCCGGCGCGGCCTGGCCGCCTGGAATCGCCATGTTAAAGGTGTCCCGCCTAACGAGTGATAAATCGGTGAAACTGTGCTGGCGGGCGCGCCAGTCGAGATAATTTGGATAACTGACCGACCCGTTCGGAAAGGAAGCGGTACGTTCGCGGAGCACGACGAGGTCATCCGGCTGGGGATAGGGCAGAGGTCGAAGCAGCACAGCGTTGACTACACTGAAGATTGCCGTGTTCGCACCAATACCGAGCGCAAGCGCGAGCGTAGCGATGATTGTAAAGGCAGGATTTTTGGCCAGTTGACGAAATGCAAAGCGGAGATCGTTCATGTCGAGCTTGGATTAAGGAAATCGGAGTAGGTCGCAATCTCCTCGAAGACATGGTTGCGCGCGCGGTAGTCGGCGACATCGGTCGCGGAGACCTGGCCGCGTGAACTGCCAGCCGCTTTGTCTTCGCCCCAGACGAGAACGATCGATTGCGGATCGCGATAGGGTAGCGTCTTGAGCAAGACAGCATTCACCACGCTGAACACCGCCGTGTTCGCGCCGATACCGAGTGCCAGCGAAATGATTGCAACGGCGGTAAAGCCCGGGCTCTTGAAAAGCATCCGCGCGCCGAAGCGAATGTCCTGAAGCAATGTGTCCATATTATGGTTCTCGCAATGCGGTGATCGGATTGACCTTCATCGCGCGGCGCGCGGGAAGGTAAGTCGCAATGACGGCGACGCTCAGCAGCAACAGAGGGATCACGGCGAAAACAACCGGATCGGTTGGACTGACCTGATAAAGAAGGCTCCGCAAAAGCCGGGTCAGCGCGAAGGCGGCGCCGAGACCCAGCGCGATGCCAGTGAGCGTTGTCGCCATGGCGTTGCCAAAAACGAGCCGGAGGATATCGCCACCCTTCGCGCCGAGCGCGATCCGAATTCCCATCTCGTGCGTCCGCTGCGTAACTGTGTAGGCGATGATGCCGTAGATGCCGACCGCCGCGAGGATGAGCGCGAGCCCGGCGAAGGCGCCGAGCAGAAACATGTTGAAACGCCGCTGCGCCATCGAATCGGCGAGATACCATTCCATGGTCCTGATCTCGGAGACCGGCTGATCCTTATCCAACGCCTGGACCTGTTCGCGCAACGCGGCGCCGAGCGCCGTCGGCTCAATGGCCGAGCGCACCACGATAGTCATGGCGGAAACGACTCCCGAGAGGTAACCGGGCGCGCTTTGCAGGAACGGCACGTAAACTTCTGGCTTCACCTCGGCGTCGACGCCGTAATTGCGCACGTCTCCCACCACACCGACGATCTCGCGCAAGTCTTTCGGGTCGCCGCTCAAGTCGAGCCGTCTTCCGATCGGATCTTCGCCGGCGAAAAAGCGCGCCGCCATCGTTTCATTGATGATAACGACACCCGGCGCGGCCTCGGTGTCGTAGTGCGAAAAGGCGCGGCCTTTCACGAGCTTCATTCCCATCGCTGCGAAGTAATCGGCGTTGATCAGTCGGTAGTCGGTCATCGGACGCTGGCCGGGCAGCGCTTCCGGCCGTCCATCGACATCGAAACCGGTCGAGCTACCCCCGTAGAGCGGAATGTCGGTAACCAAGCCGGCAGCGGACACGCCAGGAACGTTGCGTAACCGTTCAAGCAGGCGATCGAAGAAAGCCGTCTGCTCTTGCCGCTTCGGATATTTCGAGACCGGCAACGACACAAACGCGGTCAGGACATGGTCGGCCTCGAAACCGGGATCGACCGCGAGCAAGCGCGAGAAGCTTCGGATCATCAAGCCGGCGCCGACGAGAAGGACCAGAGAAAGCGCGACCTCGGAAACAACCAGGAACGCGCGCATCCGGTGGCGGCGCGGTGAATCCATTCCGCCGCGACTGCTTTCCTTCAACCCTTCGTTCAGGTCCATCTTCGAGACCTGCAACGCGGGCGCCACCCCAAACAGCAGACCGGTGAGGACGGAAACCGCGAGGGTGAAAAGAAAGACCGTGCGGTTGACTCCAATCTCCGCGAGGCGCGGAAGGTTCGCCGGTTTCAAGGAGACCAGCAGATCGAGGCTCCAGATGGCGAGGAGCAATCCGACCGCGCCGCCCACGACGGCCAGCAGCACGCTTTCGGTGAGCAATAACCGGACGACGCGCGACCGGCTCGCACCGAGCGCGCCGCGAATGGCCATTTCGCGTTGCCGGGTCGCCGCGCGCGCCAGGAGAAGATTCGCGACGTTCGCGCACGCAATGAGCAGAACGAAAGCGACCGCCCCGAGAAGGACGACGAGCATCGGCCGGACATCGCCGACGATATGCTCCTGGAGCGACACGACTTTGACCCCGACCCCGGTGTTCGTTTTCGGATAACGTTCGGTCTGGCTCCGCGCGACCGCGTTCATATTCGCGCGTGCCTGCTCGATCGAAACGCCGGGCTTCAAGCGCGCGATGACGTCGATAAAATTCGTGTCGCGAGTCTTGCGTTCAGCCGCATTAAAAGCGATCGGCACCCAGACCTGGGTTCGGGTGCTGGGAAACGCGAAGCCCGCCGGCATGACGCCGACCACCGTGTAAGGCCGCTCGTTCAGCGTGATCGTTTGCCGGATCGTGTTTGGGTCGCCGCCGAAACGACTGCGCCAGAAATCGTGGCTCAGGATCACGACCTGGCCGCGGCCTTCCTGGTCTTCGTCGTCTGTGAAAAAGCGACCGAGCGCCGGCTGCACGCCGAGCAGTTGCAGCAGATCAGCCGAAACGCGCGCGCCGATCACGCGTTCCGGTTTGTCGCCGCCTAACAAGTTGAAACCCTGGCCGACATAGGTGCCGATGCGCTCGAAGACCTGGTTTTCTTCCCTCCACTCGAGGAAATTCGCCGGCGAAGTCGGCGCGAGCGCGAGCTGCGGCTGTGAACCGAAGATGCGGACCAGCTGTTCCGAATGCGGATACGGCAATGGCCGGAGCAGGACCGCGTTGACGACACTGAAGATGGCGGTGTTCGCGCCAATAGCGAGCGCGAGCGCGATGATGGCGACGAGGCTGAAGCCGGGATTTTTGGCCAGCTGACGGAATGCAAAACGGAGATCGTTCATCTCAATTTTAAGTCAAAGAGTTCGCCGTCATTCGGTACGCAAAGCTTGGATCGGATCGACCATCGAGGCGCGACGCGCCGGCAATAAGCATGCAACCAGGGCGATAGCAGCGAGCAAGACCGTCGCCCCGCCGAGCAAAGCCGGATTGTACGATGAAACCTTGTAGAGTTGCGACGCAATTAGGCGCCCGAGCGCGAATGCTGAGACGATCCCGATCGCCAATCCAATGATAACCGGTTTCATTCCCTGATTCACGACCAGGCGTAACACGTCACGGGTCTGCGCGCCGAGCGCCATTCGAACGCCAATTTCGCCTGTGCGCTGTTCGACCGTGTAGGCGACCGCGCCGTAAATTCCGACGGCTGCCAGAAGCAAAGCTACTCCGGCAAAAATTCCGAGCAGCCACATCATCAAGCGCTCCTGGCCAAGCGCCTGAGCGACCACGGCGTCCATCGTTTGCGGCAATGCAATTGCCAGGCTGGGACCCACTTTGGCCAGCGCGGATTGAACCAGCTTTGTCACCGCGTCCACTTTCAAATTGCTTAGAACCGCCACGTTAACGAAAGGGAAATTTTCCTGCGCCCACGGCCGATAAAATTCCATGCCCGGTTCTTCTTTAATGCGTTGCGAACGGATATCGCCGACGATGCCGACAATTTCGGCGGGCACACCAAGGCTCGTGACCAATAGCGTTTTTCCGATCGGATTTTCGTTCGGGAAAACTTTCTTTGCGCCGGTTCGGCTGATCAAAACTACATTTTGGCCCTCAGCGGTATCGTGTTCGTTGAATTCACGACCGGCAAGGAGCGGAATTCCCCAGGTCTTGAAAAAACCCGGCGCAACATCGTGGCTTGGGGCGTTCGCACGCTTGTCTATCGGCGGGACATCACGATCGGCGCGGGCATAGAGCGTCCGGTTGCCGCCATTCAACGGAATATCGCCGCTGATAGTCGCGCTTTGGAGACCTGGGATATCGCGCAACGCGTTAAGAGTTTGCTCAGCGAAACGCTGACGAGATGCCGCGTCGGGATATTGCGAAACGGGCAATGTGATTGCCCCGGTCCAAAGATTCTGGGAGCGAAACCCGATGTTCTGCTGGCTCAACCGAATGAAACTGGTGATGAGCAGTGCTGCGCCTGCGAGCAAAGTTACCGACAACGCGACCTGCGCGCCGACGAGAATTTTGCGGAAACGCTGCTGACGCACGCTGCCACTGGTCCCGCGCCCGCCTTCTTTGAGACCATCAACCAGGTCCGCGTGCGATCCTTGGAGCGCCGGATAAAGTCCCATCAATAAGCCGGTCAACATCGACAACGCGATCGTGAAACCAAGAACTGGAAGCGACAAGCTTGTCGCGGTATTCGCCTCGAATGGCAGAAAATTGGCTGCCATTCTTGGAACGAGCGGCACCAATTGCCAGGCCAGCACCGCCCCCACGGCTCCGGCAAATGCGCTTACAAGCAAACTTTCAAAGACAAACAACTTCACGATGCTCGCGCGCGATGCACCGATTGCCATCCGCAATGCGATCTCGCGGCGGCGACCGCTGAAACGGACCAGTAACAGATTGGCGACATTGCTGCAGGCGATCAGCAGAACAAAAATGACCGCGGCGAAAAGTGTGGCGAAACCCGCTTGAATATTCTCCGTTACGTCCTGGGGCAACGTCTTTAGCGTCGTTGTTAGCGTAGTGTCGATCTTGTTCGGATATTGCGTGCCATAGCTTTGATCAAGAGAAGGCATCGCGGCGCGCGCCTGCTTCACGGTGAGAGCAGGCTTCAACCGCCCCACTACCCGGAGAAAACTTGTTCCGCGCATCATCCGCTCGTAGCTGAACCCGGGAAGCTGGAACGGTTTTGTCGTCCAGACTTCGGCGATCGGATTCGCCCCGAACCAGCTTGCCGGCATGTTGGGAAGAACGCCGACGATTGTATGCGCCGTACCATCGAGTGTGATGCTGCGGCCGAGCACGTTCGGATCGCCGCCGAGCCGTTTCTGCCAGAAATTCCTGGTGACAAGGGCTACATCCGCACCTTCTTCTTCCTCCGGCAAAAAATTCCGGCCCAGAATCGGACGCACGCCCAAAACATCGAAGTAGTTGGATGTCAGCCTGCCGCCAAAAATCTGAACCGGGTCCCCCAGCCCGGTCAGAGTAAAGAGAAAGAAATTTTCGGCGGCCAACCCGTCGAAAATAGTTTGGCCGTCTCGGAAATGTTGATAGCGCGGCACTGATATCCCGATGTCCACGAGATCGCGCGCCTTGTCGCCGCCGTACAGATGGACGACACGCGATGGCTCCTTAAAGGGAAGACCGCGCAGAAAGAGATCGTTGATCAAACTGAAAATCGCGGTGTTCAGTCCAATTCCGAGAGCGAGCGTTATGATGGCGATCGAAGTGAAGGCCGGCGATTGTCGGAGTTTACGAAAAGCGAATCGAATGTCGTTCATTGGAATTGAAGGTTGATGATTTGGGGAAATTCATTCGCCACGCAGAGCTTGAACGGGATCGACCAGAGTTGCGCGTCGCGCCGGCAACAAACAGGCGACGAACGCGACGGCGGTAAGAATTACAATGATAAAAAACATCGTCAGCAGATCAGTTGCGCCGACGCCGAAAAGCAGGCTCTGGAGCAAGCGAGCGCAGGCAAATACGCCAATTAGACCGAGGAGCACACCGAGACCGACAAAACGCATGCCCTGGCCAATGACCAGGCGCAGCACATCGTAACGTTGCGCGCCGAGAGCGAGGCGAATTCCAATTTCCTGAGTGCGTTGCGTGACCAAGTAACTCATCACTCCGAAAATTCCGGCGGCGGCGAGGAGCAGCGCAACTAGCGCGAAAAGGCCGACCAGCATCGCGTTCAGCCGCGGCTGGGCAATCGATTGGGAAAGGTAATCAGGCAGACTGCGCATCCGATAAATTGGAACGTCTTTGTCGATTTCATCGATCGCGCGCCGCAACGTGGTCATTAACGACGATTGACTCATTTGACTGCGCACGAAGATCGACATCATCCCGATGCCGAATTGCTCATGTGGCAAATAAATCTGCGGTCTGGGTGCCGTGCCCAAACTGATCAGATGCAGGTCTCCAACAACACCGACGATCTCGCGCACCGGTGGATCGCCGGGCTCGGTTGCTCCGTTTGGGATGATCCGTTTGCCGATCGGATCTTCACCCGGGAAAAACTCCTTGGCGAAACTTTCCGTCACAATCGCAACCCAGGGAGCGTTGTGATCGTCGTGCGCGTTGAAATCGCGGCCGCGCAGGAGCGGAACGCGCACGGTTTTGAAAAAATCGGCGGTGACGACGTTTACCTGCGCCATTGGTTGCTGCGCTTTCGGTAACGGCCGCTCTTCGATGTTAAAAGTGAAAACGATGTCGCTGCCGCTGAGCGGAATCCACCACGCGCCTGCGGCTGAATTGATTCCGGGTGATGCAGACACGTTCGCGAGCAGTTTTGTGAAAAACGCTGCGGCCTGCTCCGGCTTGCTGTATCCGGAATCGGACAACGCCACACGCGCGGTGACGACATTGGTCGGATCGAAACCTGGATGCACTTTCTGAAGGCGGAGAAAACTTTGGACAAGCAGACCGGCGCTGGCGAGCAACACCAACGCGAGGACGATTTCAACAACCACGAGCAGAGCGCGGGTCCGACCACTGTGCACACCTTCGGTCGATCCGCGGGCGTTTTCGTTGAGCGAGCCCGTGATGTTCGGATGCGATGCGCGCCACGCTGGCAAGAGTCCGGCCAGCAATGCAGCGCCGAGACTAGCGAGCGCTGTAAACGCAATAACGCGAAGATCGGGCGACACTTCGGCGATTCGCGGAACATTCGCGGGCAAAAATGCTTTCAATGAATCGAGTGCCCAGACCGCGATTATTAACCCGATCACGCCGCCGGCTGCACTCAGAAACACGCTCTCGGACAGTAGTTGTTTGACGATGTGCCAGCGGCTGGCGCCGAGCGCAGTCCGGATGCTGATTTCTTTTTGACGCGAAATCGAGCGCGCCAGCAGCAAATTGACGACGTTGACGCAGGCGATGAGCAGGACGCATCCGGCCATCGCGCAAAGCATCATCAAAGCCGAACGAGCGTCGCCGACCATTGCCTTTGCCAGCGGCACCACTTTCACACCAACGTTGGTGTTCGAATCCGGATATTGCTGGCGCAACGCCGCACTGATTGTGTCGATGTTAGCCTGCGCCTGGTCAAGCGACACGCCCGGCTTCAGACGCGCGACACATTTCAGAAAATCATTGCCGCGCTGTTCGGTCATTGGCCGAGCCCCGTCCTTGGACTCGCGCAACATCGACATCGTCGTCCAAACCTCCGGGCTGAATTTGCCGATTGGAAATTCAAATCGTTCGGGCATTACTCCGATCACCTCGAATTTTTCTCCGTTAAACGTCAATGATTTACCGATCATCCCCGGATCGCCGCCGAATCGTCGCTGCCACAAGGCATAACTCAAAATGACAACGCGATTTCCCGGTTCATCTTCCTTGGAAAGAAAACCGCGACCCAGGATTGGCTGGGCCCGAAGCAGTGAAAACAAATTCGCCGAGACGGCCTCGCCCTGAACGTGGGTCGCTTCCCCGCCATCGGTCAGGGTGGTAAGACTGTTGTTGCTGTAAACCCCCATTTGTTCGAAGACGCGATTTTGTGAGCGCCAATCGGCAAAGTCCGGATAGGAACAGGTCTGGTCCTCGTTGAGGTCAGTTGCGCCGGAACGCATGTCGTAAAGCAAAAGCATGAACAGATTTTGCGGCTGAGGAAACGGCAGCGGTCGCAACAGGACGGCGTTGACGACGCTGAACACCGCGCTGTTTGCGCCGATTCCGAGAGCAAACGTCAGGATAACAATTCCACTGAAAAGCGGCTGCTTGAGCAAACTGCGTAAAGAATGGCGAAAATTTTGCATGGCTAAATTATTCTGCGCGTAAGGCGATGATTGGATCGACCCGTGAGGCGCGATGCGCTGGAATCCAGCAGGCAGTGACGGCGGCGCAGCAAAGAAGCAAACTGACAGCGAGATAAATTGCAGGATCAGACGCGTTCACGTTAAAGAGCAGGCTGCGGATCACCCGGGAGAGCGCAAACGCGCCGGCAAATCCGAGGAGCAGGCCAATCCCGAGCAAGCGCATTCCCTGGCGCAGCATCATCGCGGATATTTGCTCGCGGCGCGCGCCGAGAGCCAGGCGCACACCGATCTCGCTCGTGCGGCGGAGTCCATTGTAAGCCATGACCCCGTAGATGCCGACGACCGCAAGCAACAATGCCAGGCCCGAGAACGCGAGCAGCAGGCAAGTCATCAAACGCGGAGTGGACCACGTCTCCGCGACCAGCTCTTTCATCATTCGAAACTCGAAGACCGGCTGCGCCGGATCGAGCGAAGCGACGATTTGCCTGACAGACTTTTCCAGGCTTTCCGCGCCGAGAGAGGTCCGAAAGAGCAGTACCAGACCTGTGCTCGGCACCTGTGTTTGTGGAACATAAGCTTGCGGCAGCAC
>JBKOXU010000145.1:0-12647 GCA_046725095.1 Verrucomicrobiota bacterium | reverse complement strand
TCATCTCGAATCCTTATTGCGATGATCCCCCAAATTTGCAACCATCTGTCACACGTCTTCACATACCTTCGCTCATGAAATTTGAAACCATGGATCCATCTCGACGTTTCCTTACGAGCGCATTGATTCTGCTTTCTCTTCTGTTCGGAAGCTCGACGATTGCACGCGCCGACGCTGTTTCCGAGTTGGCCTCCTTTTCCATCTTCGACAAGGTGGACCTGCCGCAACTTGCCAAAAGCGACGTCAAAACGGCTCACGGGCCGCCCATGAGTAACCCGCGTTTTCTTGCCGTCCAAAGCTGCTATGTGGCGCCGGGTGAGCCAGCGGGGCTAATCGCAGCCTTGCGCCAATGGAATCCAACAAGACATCGTGAACTAAAGGTGTTCCTTCACTCCGATCTAGCGTCGAGCCCGACAGCCTCGAATTTTGAAAAATTGAAAAATGCTCCAGATAACGGCCCCGTGCGCACTTTCGTCGCCGACACTCAAAAGCTCAGCCCTGATCTTCAAATCAGTAAGGACGAGGCAAAGAAGTTTTCCGCCGGAGGCGGGGGTGGAGGCGGCGCCATACCAGCATCGGTCGTTACATTTTGGACGGATGTATTGCTCTCGCGCACCAAAAGTTTCGTATCCGGGGGAACGTCAGGGCAGCCGCCCTATGATCATTCCGGCAAAGCCATCCGAGCCAGCGATGAATTAAGCGGTTTGCTGCGGGAGCAAGGAAAAATCCAGCGCCAATTTTCCGGATTACTTGGAGCTACCGGTATTGGTCGCGGCGCGGGATCGCTTACGCCTGCACTTTACTGGGAGCTACTCGATGTGGATGATCGCGGCGTAGTAACGCTGGGAGCAGATTACAGCCGTGCAGGCGGAGATGGGAGTTATCAATCCGCCGACGTGCTCTACTACGCGAGCGGCGGCTATTATGTCGCGCTTACGCTGTACCAGATGTGGCCCGTTACCGTGGATGGAAAGGCTTCTACGCTGGTTTGGCGCGGTGACATGATCTCCGCGCCGTCCTTGGCGTCGTTGCATGGCGTGGAACGACTGGGATCCGAATCAGTCATGATGAAACAGATCTCCAAAGCCGTGACACTGTTTCGCCGTGACACAAGTGGAAGCCGTTGAGCGCGTGAAAAGTTTGTCGCGTCGATTCTTCCTTGAGTCTGTTTGTGTCGTCTCATCGTTTTGGTTCGTGACCTCCAGCCTCGCTCAGGAAAGCAACCCCCAAAGCTTTGGGGACTGGTTCAGTTCGGGCGAATATGTTGCGGAGGAAACGTACGTCGGCGGCGGCGATGTTGAACGTAACCCTAGCAAAAGTGTTCGCGATTTTGATGAACACGACTCGATCCTGCATCTTGTATTTACTCCGCGAATCAAACCTGGTGTGTTGCGCCTCGGAGCAGAATGGGAGCGCTTCTCATTTGGTCTTCCAGACGGAGCACCGCTGCCTGATACACTGCAATCGGTCAACCTGGTTATCGGATTGGACACACAGCTTTCAGATTCCATCCTGATCAGAGTCGAAGTCCAGCCCGGTGTCTATAACACGGGGTTCGATGATTTGTCGGACGATTTCAACGCTCCGTTCGTGGTCGGCGGCACTTACATTTACAGCCCGGATCTACAGCTCGTTCTCGGCGTGGGCGTCGATATCGAGCGCAAGTATCCGGTTGTTCCCGCCGCGGGCGTTCGCTGGAAAATGGCACGCCAGTGGGTGCTCAATGCCGTGCTGCCAACTCCGCGTCTGGAATTCGAGATGAACAACGGCGTAACGCTTTACGTGGGGGCGAATCTGAAGCAAAACAATTACCGCGTTGACGATCGCTTTGGTGACAACATTGACATTCCGCGACTCAATCACGCCGTGCTCACTTATAGCGAGGTGCGAACCGGCGCGGGAATCGATTGGAAAATCTCTCCTGTTGTAACCCTGACCGGGGAGGTCGGATATCAGCCGTACAGAGAATTCGATTTTTATCGTGCTGACATTCGCTATCACCAGGATGGCGGGGCACCTTACGGAATGATTTCTCTACATGGGGCGTTCTAGGTCACGTCGATTTTTGTAGGCCGTTTGACTCGTTCACTCCCGCTCACTCGGCCTCCGGCCTGCCCGTCTATGTCGCTCGGCGCCCGCCGGCTCCATTCTGTGAAACGCCGCCTATGGAATGGGGGAATGGGCATGCAGCGCCCGTCAGTTTCAGAAACGATTTTCAGTGCAGGGTCTTATCAAGCGCGCCGATTTTGCGGGTCTGCGGCCAGTGCAATGCCACGCCAAGCACAACCAGAATTGTTCCAATGCCCCCCGCGACCACCGAAATCACCGGACCAAATAGCGCTGCAGTCAATCCCGATTCGAGTGCGCCGAATTCGTTCGATGTGCCGATAAAAATGTTGTTCACAGCGGAAACGCGACCGCGCATTTCATCCGGCGTCACCAGTTGCACAATCGAACCTCGGATGATCACGCTCACACTATCGAACGCTCCAATTAAAAACAGCAAGCCAAGCGACAACCAGAAGGCGTTCGACAAGCCGAAAAGGATCGTCGCAACGCCAAAACCAGTTACACACCAGAGCAAAGTTTTGCCAGACCGTTTCATCGGCGGCAGGTGCGCCACTAGCAACGCCATCGCGAAAGCGCCCACCGCCGGCGCGGCACGCATCCAGCCTAGGCCGATGGGTCCGCAGTGCAGAATTTGATCGGCGAAAATGGGCAATAACGCCGTCGCTCCTCCCAGCAGGACCGCAAATAAATCAAGGGTGATCGTTGCCAGGATCACCTTTTTGCTGAACACGAATCGCATGCCCGCAACCAGACTTCTCCACGTCCCTTTCTCATTCTGATTTCGCGATTGGGTGCTCCGGCGAATCGGCAGAACTAGAAGGAAAAATGAGAATGCGCACAGCGCATCCAGCACATAGACGAAAGGGAAGCCGACGTGCGCAACCAGCAATCCGCTGACGCCCGGGCCCACAACCGATCCAATTTGGAAAACGCTGTTGTTCCACGTGACCGCGTTCGCAAAGGCATCGCGGGAAATCAGCGTAGGAAAAAATGAACTGCGCGCCGCCCAACTAAATGTGCGCGCCACTGCTCCCAGGAACAGAAGCAGGTAAATCAACGGAACCGAAGCGTCATCGAAATGAAATGCTGGATGATGACGCTCAAAAATCGTGGCGATCGTCGCCAATGCGTGATTGCCTTCGCGCAAGGGCGCGATTGGAGGAATGGAAAGATGCTTCCAGGAAACAAAGGCGAGCGCTACGGACGCGAGTGCGCTGAAGATTTGCGAGACCAGGATGATGCGTTTGCGACTGAATCGATCCGCCAAATGGCCGGCAGGCAACGACAATGTAACCACCGGCACTGCGATGACCAAGCCAACCAGCCCAAGCGCCGTGGCCGAATGCGTGCGCGCGTAAATCTCCCATTCGACAGCAACAGCCAGCATCAAACGGCCGGTGATCGACAGTAAATTGCCGGCCGTGAACAGGCTGAATTCGCTGAAACGGAAAGCGGCGTACGGATCGTGAGCCCGGCGCTCTAACTCAATTGGTGGAGTAACCGCCGGGCGCTGCCCCTCGGGCGATTCATAGGACCTTGGACCGGTTGGTGACATGCACGAGCGCGTTCGTTCGAACACGCGCACGAGATTGTAGATTGAGTGGTCAGCGTCGCAACCCGCGAGAACCGGGGGAGATAACTCACTCTTTTTCGTCTAAAAAAGGGCGAAGGCGCCCAGCCCAAAAAAGTGCTCAAAAATTGCGGATTTTGCTTCCACTCCCCAAACCGGCTGCGGTAGAGTCGGCGACTGCAGGCAAAAATGGATAACATCATCGATGCGAAAGAACTGCAGATTGAGCGCAAGCACTTCTATGTCGAGCTCCGTGAGAACGATCGCGGGAAATTCTTGCGCATCACCGAGGAAGCTCACGGTCGCCGCAATAGCATCATCATTCCCAGTACGGGCGTGGATGATTTTACGGCGGCAATTTCTGAAGTTCTAACCAACAACGGAAGCGCGCCGGAATAAATCGACGGGCAATCTAGTCCGCCCGATCTTGGCGAGCGCTTTACTTTCTTTTGTTCGTTGTCGCGTTGACCACCGTGACGGCCGAAACTACTTTGGCGCGTTTGTCGACCGAGATCTTTTCCGCTTCTCAATCATGACCACAAAACGAAAATCGAGCATTCGAAAAGGATTTCGGCGCGCAAGAACACGATCGACATCGAAGGTACAGGCGACAGCTGCCGGAAAGAGAACGAAAACGCCACGTTACGTTTATTATTTTGGCGACGGTCATGCCGACGGATCAGGCGGCATGAAACCGCTGCTGGGCGGCAAAGGCGCAAACCTCCACGAGATGACGCGCATTAGTTTGCCTGTGCCCCCGGGGTTCACGATCACGACCGGAGTATGCAGTTATTTTTACGATCATAACCGCGCTTACCCGCCCCAATTGCAAGCTCAGGTAGCGGATGCGCTCGCCAGGGTTGAAAAATCGGTCGGGAAGAAACTTGGCGACCAGGACCGGCCTCTGCTCGTTTCCGTGCGGTCGGGCGCGCGCGATTCCATGCCAGGAATGATGGATACGATCCTGAACCTCGGAATGAACGACACGGTAGTGGAGATTGTTGCGAAAAAGACAAACAACGCGCGGTTCGCCTGGGATTCGTATCGACGCTTTTTGCAAATGTACGGCGACGTCGTGATGTGCGTGCAGAAACGGGCGGGCGAAGATCACGAACCCTTCGAGAGCGTCATCGAGCATCTGAAAGACGAGCGCTACGGCAAACACGATTTCCCGGATGTGCGATTGAGCGTCGCGGATTTGGAAGAATTAGTGAAGCGCTTCAAGGCGTTGATCAAGGAGCGAACTGGAAAATCGTTTCCGCAAGATCCAACCGAACAACTTTGGGGCGCAATCGGAGCGGTTTTCGGCTCGTGGATGAACGATCGCGCAATCGTTTACCGCCGGAAATACGGGATTCCGCACGACTGGGGAACGGCCGTCAACGTGCAGACGATGGTGTTTGGCAATATGGGAAAAACGAGCGCGACCGGCGTTGCCTTCACGCGCGATCCTGCCACCGGCGAAAAGCTCTTCTATGGAGAGTATTTGATCAATGCGCAGGGCGAAGATGTCGTCGCTGGCGTGCGCACGCCCCATCCGATTGCCGCCTTGGCGAAGGAAATGCCAGCAGCGCACAAGGAACTGATGAAAGTCCGCGCCATCCTTGAACGTCACTTCAAGGACATGCAGGACCTCGAGTTCACGGTGGAAGAAAATCGTCTCTACATTTTGCAGACGCGAAATGGCAAACGCACTGGCCATGCTGCGGTCCGGATCGCTGTCGATATGGTCGGTGAAAAATTGATTCCTAAAAAAGAGGCAGTGCGACGGATCCCGGCAGATTCGCTCGCTCATCTTTTGGCGCCGATTTTCGACCGACAATCAGCCAAAGACGCGAAAAAAATTGGAAGTGGCCTGGCCGCCGGCCCGGGCGCCGCTTGTGGTCACGTTGTCTTCAGCGCAGAGGAAGCGGTGCGGCGGGCGGAAAAAGGCGACAAGGTCGTGCTCGCGCGGATCGAGACTTCTCCAGAAGATTTGCGCGGCATGATCGCAGCGGAAGGTATTCTCACAGCACGCGGCGGAGTTTCGTCGCACGCAGCGCTGGTGGCACGGCAAATGGGGAAAGTATGCGTGTGTGGCGCGAGCAATGTTCGCATCGATTACCAAAAGCGAACGCTCAGCGCCAACGGCACGACGTTGAAACAGGGCGATTACATTTCGGTCGATGGAACCGCGGGCGAGGTTTTTGCCGGCGAAGTCGCCACTGCGCCATCGGAGATTGTCCAGGTGCTCGTTGATCGATCGCTCGATCCGAAGAAAAGCGTCACTTACCAGGAGTACGCGAAATTGATGAAGTGGACGGACGAATTCAGAACGCTTGGCGTCCGCACAAATGCCGATACCCCCGAGCAAGTGGTAAACGCAGTTGCCTTCGGTGCCGAAGGAATCGGGCTTTGCCGCACGGAGCACATGTTTTTCGAAGGCAATCGGATCGACGCTATGCGGGAGATGATTCTTGCCGGCACGAAAGACGAGCGAGCGCGAGCGCTGGCCAAATTGCTCCCCTATCAGCGTGACGACTTCATCGGCATCTTTACCGCTTTAAAAGGTTTGCCCGCCACGATCCGATTTCTCGATCCGCCGTTGCACGAATTCCTTCCGGCCGATCATGCGCAACAAAGCGAACTGGCGAACAAGCTCGGTGTGGCCGTTGAACAAATCGCCCGGCGCGTGCACGAGCTGCATGAATTTAATCCCATGCTTGGCCATCGCGGTTGTCGCCTCGGCATCGTTTATCCCGAAATTTCCGAAATGCAGGCGCGCGCAATTTTTGAAGCTGCCGCGGAGGTGCAAGCCAACAGAATTAAGGTTCGCCCCGAAATCATGATTCCGTTGGTTGGATTTCCGCGCGAGTTAAAGCTTCAGATCGACATCGTCCGTCGTGTCGCGACCGAAGTCGCGAAGGAAAGGCAAACCAAATTCAGTTATCTCGTCGGGACAATGATCGAAATCCCACGCGCGGCGCTCGTAGCCGACCAGATCGCCCGCGATGCCGAGTTCTTCAGTTTCGGCACAAATGATCTTACCCAGACGACTCTCGGAATGAGCCGGGATGACTCCGGCAGTTTCCTCCCGGCTTACGCCGAACTCGACATCGTCGATACCAATCCGTTTGCCTCGATCGATCAGAAAGGCGTCGGACGTTTGATGGAGATCACGCGGGATTTGGGACGCAAAACCCGGCCGAACATCAAGCTGGGAATTTGTGGCGAACACGGCGGCGAACCGACGAGTGTCAAATTCTGTGACCGTCTCGGCTTGGACTATGTAAGTTGTAGCCCGTTCCGGATTCCGATTGCGCGATTGGCAGCAGCGCAGGCAGCAATCGAGAGCTGAGTTCGTGGTCACTTTTCGCGACATCGAAGCGGCGCGTGAGCGCATTGCTGATGCCGTTTATTATTCGCCTTGTCGGCCCTCCATCCCGCTCAGCGAAATCACGGGCATGGAGATTGTCTGCAAGTTCGACAACTTGCAGCGCACGGGAAGTTTTAAGGAGCGCGGAGCGCGTAATGCGCTCGCACAACTCTCAGCCGATCAACAAAAGCACGGTGTCATTGCCGCCTCTGCCGGCAATCACGCTCAGGCGCTCGCGTATCAGGGCAAGTTGCTTGGTATCCCAGCGACAGTCGTGATGCCGAAATTTGCGCCGCTGGTGAAAGTAAATAATTGCCAGAAACTCGGAGCGACGGTCGTCTTGCATGGGAGAGATTTCAGCGAAGCGAAAGCGCACGCTCACGAGATCGCGATGGAGAAAAACCTCGCCTACATCGACGGTTACGATGATCCCGCGATCATTGCCGGGCAGGGAACCATGGGCCTCGAAATTGTCGAACAAACTCCTGATCTCGAGGCAGTGGTCATTCCCGTCGGCGGCGCCGGTTTAATCGCGGGCGTTTCTTTGGCCGTCAAAACGCTGCGACCGAACACAAAAATTATCGCGGTTGAAGCAGACAATGTGGCGAGCTTCTCAGCCGCGCTTGAAGCGGGAAAACCAATAAGGATTGCGATACATCAGACGCTGGCGGATGGCCTCGCCATTCCACAGGTTGGTTCGAATGCATTTCAAATCGCAAAGCCACTGGTCGATCTGGCTGTCACTGTAACCGAGGAACAGATCGCCCTGGCGATCCTGCGTCTGGTCGAATTAGAGAAAAGTGTCGTCGAAGGAGCCGCCGCGACGCCGCTTGCCGCCTGTATGTCTGGAAAACTAAGAGAGCACGCTGGCAAGCGAGTAGTGTTGCTTCTTTGCGGCGGCAACATCGACCCCAACGTTCTCAGTCGCGTAATTGAACGAGGCTTGGTTGCCGATGGCCGCCTTGGCCGCTTTACCGCGGTCATTAGCGATCGCCCCGGCGGCCTGGCGGATTTGGCAGCGCAAATTGCTTCGACTGGCGCGAGCATCAAGCAAGTAGTGCACGACCGCGCTTTTGCCAGCCCGGATGTTTCCGCCGTCAATGTTCTCTGCACGGTCGAGACCCGAAACCATCAACATCTTGCCGAGCTTCGCGCGCTCTTAAAAAGTCGCGGCGTCAAAACCTATGACTCCAATAATTCCCTGTAGCTCGTACTTATACTCCCAGCGACCGAGCGCCGTGGCTACACAGACTTGAAGCGCGATTCGCCTTCCGTAGTCTCTTCAAATGAAATTGCGCGAACGAACGACCGAATTCGATTCATTCGTGCGCCGCCACGTCGGTCCGAATCAGGAAGAGATCGATGCGATGTTAGCCAAAGTCGGTTTCGAGAATCTCGACGCCCTGATCGATGCCACGGTCCCGAAAAATATCCGCATGGACCGGCCATTGAACCTGCCGGAAGCAAAATCGGAGATTGACGCGCTGGCAGAACTGCGAGCGATTTCGAAGAAAAACACAGTCGCGCGCTCATTCATCGGCGCCGGTTATTACGACTCCATCACGCCGCCGGTTATCCAGCGAAACATTCTCGAAAACCCCGGCTGGTACACTGCTTACACGCCTTACCAGGCCGAAATCGCGCAGGGCCGACTGGAAGCGCTGCTCAATTTCCAAACAATGATTACAGACCTGACCGCGTTCGACATCGCCAACGCGTCGTTGCTCGATGAAGCCACAGCCGCCGCCGAAGCGATGTCGCTTTGTCACGCTGTCTTCCCGGATCGAAAGACTTTTTTTGTCGCCGATAATTGTCATCCGCAGACCGTTGCTATCATCCAGACGCGTGCGAAGCCGCTCGGCATTGAGATCAAGATCGATAATTATCCGCGTTTCAAATTCGACGACACTGTTTTTGGCGCACTCGTCCAGTATCCCGCCACCGACGGCGCGATTTACGATTACACCGATTTTATTAAGGAAGCGCACAACGCCGGCGCTCTTGTTGTCGTCGCAGCCGATATTCTTGCGCTCACATTATTGAAGCCGCCCGGCGAACTTGGCGCCGACGTTGCAGTTGGTAATACGCAACGGTTCGGCGTTCCGCTTGGGTTCGGCGGGCCGCACGCGGCCTATTTCGCCACGCGTGATCAATACAAACGCCATATGCCCGGCCGCCTTGTGGGCGTTTCACACGATGCCGAAGGACGGACTGCCTTTCGACTCGCGCTGCAAACGCGCGAGCAACACATCCGCCGCGACAAAGCGACAAGCAACATTTGCACAGCACAGGTTCTTCTCGCTGTCATCGCCTCGATGTACGCGGTTTATCACGGTCCGCGCGGTCTGCGCGCAATCGCGGAACGTGTGCATCGCCTGACCAGTCAATTGGCCGACGGTCTGCGCGCCCTTGGTCTGAAAATCGCGCACGAAGACTTCTTCGACACGATTCGCGTCGAAGTTGAATCCAGCGCAGTCATTTTGGAGCATGCGGAAAAAGCTGGCTGCAATTTACGTGCGCTCGGCGCGCGCGCGGTCTGCATTTCCTTCGACGAAACGACAACTCCACGCGACATCGAACTGCTGATGTCGATCTTCCGCGGCACGCACGTCCGCGACGTGGGCGATCGCGGTGGCACAGGCTTCCAGCATGTGGGGCAGCTGGGCGTCTCGCCTGGCGATCCGGCAGGCAAGATGCCCGCCGGCCCCACAGCCAAGATGGCTGTGCCACAATCTTTGCTCCGCAATTCGGATTTTCTGACCCATCCCATCTTCAACACACATGATACCGAGACGGAAATGCTTCGTTATCTGAAAAAGCTCGAATCGCGCGATCTTTCGCTGACGACTTCGATGATTCCGCTCGGTTCGTGCACCATGAAATTGAATGCCACCGCGGAAATGTTTCCGATTTCGTGGCCGGAAATTTCCAAGCTGCATCCGTTCGCGCCTGGCGAGCAGACCGTTGGTTACATGGAGATTTGCAGCCGGCTCGAAGAATGGCTTGCTGAAATCACCGGGTTCGCCGCGGTTTCATTGCAGCCCAATGCCGGATCGCAAGGAGAATACGCAGGACTGCTCGCGATCCGTGAGTATCACGCGTCTCGCGGCGAAGCGCATCGCAACGTTTGTCTGATACCGACTTCCGCGCACGGGACAAATCCAGCCAGCGCAGTGATGGCCGGCTTTAAGGTTGTGCCGGTCGCATGTTTGAAAGACGGAGATATCGATCTCGCCGATCTGCGCGCCAAAGCCGACCAGCACGCACGCGATCTCGCCGCGCTGATGGTGACTTATCCCTCCACGCACGGCGTGTTTGAACCTACCATCCGCGAAATCTGCGACATCGTGCACGCGTACGGCGGTCAGGTCTATATGGATGGCGCGAATATGAATGCCCAGGTCGGTCTCTGCCGTCCCGGCGACTACGGCGCCGACGTTTGTCATTTGAATTTGCACAAGACCTTTTGCATTCCACACGGCGGCGGCGGGCCCGGCGTGGGACCAATCGGCGTGGGCAAGCATCTTGCCGCGTTTTTGCCGAGAGAATTCGTTCTCGACCCGGAAACCGGCGAAATTATTTTTGGCGACGCTGAACACGGGAAGCGTCCGCCAGCCGACAATGGGTCAAATTATCGTCACGGCTGCGGAAAAGTCGGCAACGTTTCCGCCGCGCCGTTCGGCAGCGCAAGTATTCTTACGATCACATGGATGTACATCCGGATGATGGGCGCAGAGGGATCGAAACGGGCAAGCGAAATCGCGATCTTAAATGCGAATTACATCGCCAAGCGGCTCGACCGCTATTTCCCGGTGCTTTTCAAGGGCAAGCGCGGGCTCGTGGCGCACGAATGCATTTTAGACCTTCGGCAGTGGAAGAGTGCCGGAATCGAAGTAGAGGATGTGGCGAAACGGTTGATGGATTACGGATTTCACGCACCGACGGTTTCCTGGCCGGTGGCCGGGACGATGATGGTCGAGCCCACGGAGAGCGAACCAAAGCACGAGCTCGATCGTTTTTGCGATGCGATGATTTCGATTCATGCAGAGATCGAAGCGGTCGCGCACGGAAAGATCGATCGGGAAAGCAATCCTTTGAAAAACGCGCCCCACACCGCGTGGCAGATCGCTTCCGAGAAGTGGGATCGGCCTTACTCGCGTGAACAAGCAGCATTTCCAGCGCCTTGGACGCGCGAACATAAATTCTGGCCGGCGGTAGGGAGGATCGACAATGTGTACGGGGACAGAAATCTGTTTTGCTCCTGTCCGCCGGTGGAAGAATTCGAAGACAAAGTGCGACGGTCATAGACCGCCGCTACAGAAGACCTAGCCTTCGGGCGCGAGTTCTGGAGTCGCGACGACACGTGTTGGGACAAGCCGCAGTCCAGTGCCGATCGTTTCCTCAGCCGCCGGGGGGCCCGCCTCATGATATTCGGCGTCTCCGTTGACCTGCCAGAGATCGTAAAGCTTCGTGTCGGCGAGAATATTTTCGACACACAACATTGCGGTCATCATGGCGTGATCCTGATTGTTGTATTTATGCATCCCGTTGCGTCCAACCAGATGCAGATTCGGATAACGATTGTCTAGCTCCTGACGGATGACCGCGACGTGCCGCGAATAATCATCGTCGTAAACCGGATACGCTTTCTTCTGGCGAACAACGCAGCCGTCGATCAGGTCGCCTTCTTTGGCCAGACCAATCTTGATCAGTTCGCGCCTGGCGAGTTCAATCAAATCGCTATCGCTCGAATCCCATAGCCCGTCGTTCTCGAAGCAGAAATATTCCAAGCCGTAACAGACTTTGTCAGGATCAGGCACCATCTCGGGCGACCAGGAACGGAAGTTTTGGACGCGCCCGACTTTGACGCTCGGATCGTGAATGTAGATCCAATTGTCATCAAACATCTGTCGGTCTTTCAAGATCAGCATGACCGTGAGAAAGTCGCGATACCTGAGACTTTGAGCCGCGCGTTTCGTTCGCTCGCTCACGGGCGGCAACAATCCATACACCAGGTCCCGCATCGGTGCGGATGAGATCACGTGTTCGGCTTCGATCGTCCGCAGATCATCCCGTCGATCTTTATATTCGACAGTCCAACTGCCGAACGCCTCGTCGTAGGAACAACGAGTCACTCTACAACCCATCTCGAGTTTCCCTCCCATCGCCTTCATCTTTTCCGCGCACGCCTCCCACATCATGCCTGGACCTTTTCGCGGATAGCGGAATGAATTGATGAGCGTCTTAATTACTTTCGTTCGATCCCCATTGTAGCGTTGCGGAAAGAGCGCGTTCTTGATCGCGCTGCCGAGCGAAAGTCCCTTAATGCGTTGCGCCGCCCAATCAGCAGAAATTTCTTTGCAGCTCATTCCCCAAACTTTTTCGGTATAGCTTTTGAAGAATGTATTGAAGAGCCGTTTGCCGAACTGATTGGTTACCCACTCTTCGAAATTGCTCGGGTGCCGCACTGGAAATAGCCGCGCCTTCAGCCAGGAAAGGATGCAGATAATTGATTTGAAGATGCCAAGCTTGAGCAGCGCTTCGAACGGTTTCAGCGGATAAGAGAAAAATTTGCCGCCGTAAAAAATACGCGAGGAACGCGGTCGCACGAGCATGTCGTCCGGCAAAATCTCGGTCCACAGGTCTTCGACG
>JBKOXU010000081.1:0-4670 GCA_046725095.1 Verrucomicrobiota bacterium | reverse complement strand
ATTGATTTCTCCGAAAGAATGGTGGTAATCGCAAAGAAAATGTTTCCCGGTATTCGATTCGCCCAAGGCGATGCTCAAAATTTGTCCTGTGACGATGCCAGCTTTGATCGGGTGCTGATAAATTTCGGTTTGCTGCATCTTTCTTACCCCGAACAGGCGTGCGCAGAAGCGTTTCGTGTTTTGAGATCGAATGGCAAATTCGGTTTCACTGTCTGGGCGCCGCCACCGCAGAGTCCAGGGGCTAAGATTGTAAACGATGCGATTGAAGCGCACGCAGATCTGAATGTGCAATTACCAGAAGGCCCTCCACGTTATTTGTATGAGAAAAAGGAGGAATGCCGAGCAGTACTGGAAAAGGCCGGATTCGATGGACACTCGATGATCTATCAGACGCGCTCGGTCGAATGGCACCTGCCAACCGCCCACTATTTCTTCGAAGCGGAGCGTGATGCGGGGGTCCGCACCGCTGGATTATTGGCGCGCCAATCGCCAGAAAGACTGAACGCGATTCGCACAGCGATCGAAAATGGGGTCAAACGCTATGCGAAAGGAAACGAATTCGTGATACCGATGACCGCACATATTGTCGTCGCGTCGAAAAGCTGACCACTAAATGAAACAACCTTTCGGGGTGAATTTTCAGCCACGGAGCTAACTTGCGGGCAAGACCAAGGAACACGCCATGAACAGAAGAACACGCGCACAAATAGTTTTGGCAGCTGTTCTGATCGCCTTTCAGTCGCTCTGCTTCGCCACCGACATTCCAGCGGGAATTAAGAATGATCCGTACGAGCGATTGCTAAAGAAATATGTGAACAGCCAGGGTCTCGTAGCGTACGAAAAGTGGAAGAGCAACGCCGAGGACATGAAAGCTCTCGACGATTATCTCGCGCAGTTTGCTGCTGCGGGAAACGCCGCGAGGGGCAACGAGCGCTACGCCTCTCTGGTTAACGCTTACAATGGCCTCACTCTGCAATGGATTTTGAAGAATTATCCGACGGAAAGCATCTGGGAGTTGAAAAGCTCGTTCAAAGAGAAACGACACAAGCTTGGCGGCGCGACCGTTTCGTTGAACGATATCGAGAACGACATGTTGCGCCCAGAATTTGGCTGGCACACGCACGCAGTGCTGGTCTGCGCTGCGCGTAGTTGTCCACCTCTGCAACAGTCGGCCTACACCGCAAGTGGACTCGAGGAACAAGCCGCGCGCGCCTTTCGCACCTGGCTGGGGCGCCCCGATCTGAATGAATTTTTCCCGGATAAGAACGAAGCCGCGGTATCGAGCATCTTTAAATGGTTCAAAGGCGACTTCGAGAACGCGGGCGGGGTCAAAGCGGTCATTGCGAAATTCGCGCCCGCGTCCGCCCGCCCGCTTTTAGAAAGAGCAGGCTACGAGATCACATACAAACCATACAACTGGGGCTTGAACGATCAGGGCCAGCACGGTCGCAATTACAAAATCAGCGTTTTCGACTTCCTTCACTAGACTCGGAGGTTAGCGCCGGGGCGATCAGCGCGCGTGCGTTAACAGAGCACTGGCGGTTGCGATTGATCATTAACGCAGCCGCGCCAGCAAGTAACATGAAGGCAATTGCAAGTCCCTGTTGGTGCGAGAGCCCCCAGAACCTTTCCGGTCGCCCATCGGCTCGCAAAGGATCCAGCAGAAGTCTGAGCAAACCGTAAAGGAACAAATACGCACAGAAACCCGTGCCGTGACCGAGCCGAGCCGCCTCAACCCGATTGAGCACGAAGAAGCAGGTGAGCGAAATCACCAGCAAGCCGGCCGATTCATAGAGTTGAATTGGATGCGGTGGACGGCCGGGACAACATCCATTGAGGAAACATCCTACTCGACCGATTGCATGTCCCAGAGGCAAAGCGACTGCAAAATAATCAGCCCCTCGCCAAAAGTTCAGTCCTCGTGACCAAGCGAATATGGCACCCGTCGCGAGAGCACCCAGCAGACCGCCGAAAAAGACAAACCCAGTTCCAAAGTTAGACCAGAAACGAAGCTCACCTGTGGCATAGTGATGCCACCCGAGAATAACAAAGAGAGCTTTTGCCCCAATAATTCCACCCAGGAACGTCAGCCAGGTTCCGATCCAGAATTCGTTTTCGCTAACGCCGATTTGGCGGTGGTGGAAATTTAACCACAGAATCGCTGTGACTCCGCCCGCAGCAACAAAGAATCCAAAAGTCGTCATGCGACGGTTGAGATTTGGCGATAATAAGCCTCACGCAGGCCCAAAGCGTTCACGGCGCACATAGACTCGAGCCGGCCGTTGATGGGCACACGAAAGGCACAAACAGCAAGCCGTTCCTGACCCTGCGCAGTTTCCATTTCGGCGGCACTCATAAAATGATGGGTCACGATGCAGAAATAGTTTGCATTCAAAGAACGCGTGCGTCTCAGGAGCCGAACGAAGTAGGGCAGCCCCCGGCGAACGGCAAATCCACCGTGGCGAAGTGCAATGCGACCTGCCCGCCGCCAGGCGCGGGCTCGGTTGTCGAGACGGAACGAGACGCCACCAAGTCGCTCCAGTAACTCATCCAGCGTTTGCATCTCGTCCGCTCGATCCCGGCGATAGAGCGGAACAAAGGCCGTCGCGTTGCGCCGCCGAACCGCCAATCCTTGGACAAATCGGGAACACGCAGGATGGCCTAACCAGCCTTCACCGCGTTGAATCGTGGGATCACTTGTGCCCTCAGCAATGCGAAGCCACAACTCGTCCGCGGCGACGCCTTTCAACAAACGATCGGTTCGCCCTACATCGGCGAGCGGCTGGAAGCTCACCATTTTAAACGCATCAGCGTTGGCAAGGAACCATCGGACGATGCCGGGAACGTCCTCGAGATTGTGTTGTGTGACCGTCACGGTGGAAGCCGCCTCGAGTCTGAGTCCAGTTCGAGCGCGAGCGGTTCGGATCAACTGCGCGAATTCAGCCCGCAATCCATCGAGATCTGCCTCTGTTTGCGCCGCGCTATGACTGTCCCGCCGTCCACGTTGGGTGGTATCAACATGGATGCACACTTCGGTTAGCCCGCCTCCTTGCATCAGCCGTTCGAGAAGACCGGGACGCCGGCGAAACGTTTCGCCGTGCGACATCAGCATGGGCACCAGACCAAGAGTGCGCGCGTAAGCAATGATTTCGATCAGTTGCGACTCTTCGCGAAGTGAAACCTCGCCATCGGTGAGTTGAACGTTACCACACGGGCCCAGCCACGCGCGGATCTGCCGAAGTTGTTCTTTGACCTCTGAAAGTGGCGCTGGCCGGGCACGGTTGGCATCGGCATTCAGATAACAGCCCGTGCACGAGAAATCGCATTTCGGCATTACTCCGATCGTTGCGCCACACCCCGCATATTGACGCCCCATGAATTGAGTCGGACCACGGAACGACTCCGGCACGCGCTCCCGGGCGGCAGCGAGCGCGGCGCGCACTTCGGCGGCCTCCTGCGCCAACGTCATGTTACCGTGAACGCGGGGCTGCGGGAGTCGGAGTTGCCCGTGAAGTCTCCTGCGGTTTTGGCGCGGGAGTGAAACAGGCAATCGCAGCAGCCAAAACAACCGCAAACCCCATCAGCATTATGATGGTTTTTTTCATGATGGGCATTTCTGACAATTCTCAGCTCGTATGCAAGAAAATTGATTTTCCCGATAATGCTTTCGGTCTCTTCCGCAATTTCATTCAACCAATGCTCCGCCGCAGCTTGAGCCGGCACCGGCAGTGCAGCCGAAGCAGTGGTCGCCGGTCATGATCTCGCGATTATCGATTTTTTCCGGATCGACGTCCCACAGAAAGAACCGTTTGCCATTTTCCCATTGCATGTCGAGCTGCTGATTGAAATCGCAGTCGTAAACTTCGCCACGCCATCCGACGCTGATCGTGTTGCGGCACATCAGCCCGTTGATCGTGGCCGGATTAAAATTGTCGATCAAAAGCTGCATGTATCCTTCAAGCTTGTTGTTGTGCCGCAGATAGGAAGCAAAGCGCGCGATTGGGAGATTGGTAATGGTGTAAAGCTTGTTAAAGACGATGCCGAAATGTTCTTGTAGCTCGCGTTTGTAATCGGCTTCCAATTCGGCTTGCGCCCCGGGCAGGAACGCTCCGACAGGGTTGTAAACGAGATGGAGCGGCAGATCGACAGCTTTGCCATACCCGAGCGAGTTCAAAAGTCGCAGCGCCTTGATGCTCCCTTCGAACACGCCCTCGCCGCGTTGTGCATTCACGTTTTCAGAGGAGTAACACGGCATCGAGGCGATGATCTCGACTTTGTGCATGACGAGAAATTCCGGCAGATCTTGATAGCCGCGCTCGAGCAAAATCGTGAGATTGCAGCGGTCGATCACATGCCGCGGTGGTGTAAGCGCTTTCACCCGTTTGATCAAATAGCGAAAATCGGGAATCATTTCCGGCGCGCCACCGGTAAGATCGACAATCGAAATATCAGTTTTGGCCAGCCAATCGATGATCCGATCTATCGTCTCGCGCGTCATGATTTCCTTGCGTTTTGGCCCGGCGTTCACATGGCAATGCACACAGGTGAGATTGCAAAGCTTGCCGAGGTTGACCTGAAGAATTTCTGGATGAGCACGACGAAGCTGTATCCCTTCCGCGGCGAGTCGATCAGAAAACCGGTTCATAATTTAGAGAAGTCGCGACCCAGTA
>JBKOXU010000011.1:0-5404 GCA_046725095.1 Verrucomicrobiota bacterium | reverse complement strand
ACCATCGTCGTGGGCCTTGACGCGGATTTTGGGACGACGATCATGCGCGGGAATTTCTATCTTTACTTCCAATCCTTCACGGTTGATTTCTTCGGTGCACTCGTCATGGCCGGTGTTGCGATGGCTAGCGCACGCCGTTACCTCAACCGACCGCATGGTTTGGTTTACACGAACGAAGCAACGCTGATTCTCATTCTTATTTTTCTGATGTGCCTGCAGGGATTTCTCATCGAAGGCTGGCGCATAGCTGCTACTGCAGATCCCTGGGCGGCCTGGTCGCCGTTCGGTAACCTGGTCGCACGCGCGTCGCGTGGTTTGCTGAACGACGCGCAGATGCGAACCGCGCATTGGACCATGTGGTGGTTTCATCTCGTTACCGTATACGGCTTCATCGCGTGGCTGCCCTACACGAAGTTGGCGCACATAATCACCGCGCCCCTCAACATCTATACGGCCAATCTGGTACCGCTCGGCGCTTCGCTCAAAACGATAGATTTTGAGACGACCAAAAGTTTCGGAGTTAATTGCCTCCAGGGGTTCACATGGAAAGATCTGCTCGATCTGGATGCTTGCACTGAATGCGGGCGCTGCACTGTTGTCTGCCCGGCCAACGCCGTCGGCAAAGAACTCTCGCCCCGCGACATCATTCTGCAACTGCGCGATTTGATGCATCGAGAATTTCGCATTACGAATTCCGAATCGCAGAATGAAATCATTGATGCGACGCCCGCTACATCGCCCCTTCCCCTTTGGCAATGCACCACGTGCGCTGCTTGTATGGAAGCCTGTCCGGTCTTTATCGAGCAGATGCCAAAGATCGTCGACATGCGGCGTTATCTTGTGATGGAAGAGTCAGATTTTCCTGGTTCTATGCAGGAGGCGATCACCTCGCTTGAAAAACGCGGGCATCCCTTCAGCGGCACGCAGGCGACGCGGCTCGATTGGACCGCGGGATTAGACATCGCGCAGATCAATGATGCGAAAGACGCTGACGTGCTTTTGTGGGTGGGCTGTGGCGGGGCGCTAGTTGAGCGTAATCAGAAGGTGACGCGTTCAACGGCGCAACTTCTCATCCAGGCCGGGATCAAGTTCGCCATCATGGGACGCGATGAAAAATGCTCGGGGGACCCGGCGCGACGCATTGGCAATGAATTTCTGTTCGAGATGTTGGCCAAAGAAAATGTCGCTAAGCTGAACGGGCATAACGTAAAAAAAGTGATCACCGCTTGTCCGCATTGTTTCAACACGTTTAAGAACGAGTACCCTCAATACGGCGGCCACTTCGAGGTTTACCATCACAGCGAGTACCTCGCAAAGTTGGTGGACGAGGGCAAGCTAAAGCCACTCACGTCCTTCGGCAAAAAGATTACCTATCACGATCCATGCTATTTAGGACGGCAGAATGGTGTATATGACGCGCCGCGGCAACTGGTTCAAATCTCCGCAGCGGGAGGTGCTGTCGAAATGGAACGCAGCCGTGCTCGAGGTTTCTGTTGTGGCGGCGGTGGAGGGATGAGCTTCGTGGACGAGCCGCCGGATAAAAGGGTCAATCAGGAGCGTGCTCGCGAGGCACTCCAAACTGGCGCTCAGGTGGTTGCGGTTGGCTGCCCGTTCTGCATGACAATGATGGAAGACGGAATCAATGCGCTCAAAGGTGAGCGCGACGTGCGTGTCATGGACTTATCCGAACTGCTGTGGCAGTCCTT
The DNA here is from genome assembly GCA_046725095.1 of Verrucomicrobiota bacterium. Taxonomy (GTDB): domain Bacteria; phylum Verrucomicrobiota; class Verrucomicrobiia; order Chthoniobacterales; family UBA10450; genus Udaeobacter. The sequence continues at coordinate 3,698 of JBKOXU010000011.1, read as the reverse complement.
AAAGCCACAGGTAGATGGACCAGCTCGATCATAAGCAGGCGGACTACTGGAAAAACTCTATGGACCTAAACTTAACTCCGAACGAGAAAAAGTTTCGCGACTCATTTCGCGTTTGGCTCACGACCAACTTACCCCCGGAGTGGAAGGGTGGTGGTATCGCGTCCGAAGACAGGGACGATTACATCAACTATCTGCGTGACTGGCAGCGTAAGCTCTACGAAGGCGGGTGGGCCGGGATCTCCTGGCCGCAGAAGTATGGCGGACGCGGCGCCACTCTTATGGAGCAGGCGATTTTCCAGGAGGAGCTGGCCCGTGCAAATGCGCCACAATTGATCGGCACCATCGGGCTCTCCCTCGTCGGCCCCACGATCATCGCACTGGGCACAGAGGACCAGAAGTCGCGTTACCTCCCGACAATTCTCTCGGGCGAAGAGATCTGGTGTCAGGGATTTTCAGAGCCGAACGCCGGCAGCGACCTCGCAGCGCTAAGCACGAAGGCGACCCGGGATGGAGACAACTTCATAATCAATGGCCAGAAGATCTGGACGAGCTTCGCGCAGTTAGCTGAATGGTGTCTGTTACTAGTGCGCACTGACACGGAGGCGCCAAAACATAAAGGCATAACCTGCCTGCTGCTGGATATGCGCAGCGAAGGAGTGTCAGTGCGCCCTCTGCGTCAGATGTCTGGCGATTCGGGTTTCAACGAAGTGTTCTTCTCAAACGTGCGCGTTCCTGTGACGCAGGTACTCGGTGAAATTAACAAAGGATGGACCACCGGAATGGCCGCACTAATGAACGAACGCGCCAATCTCGGAGCGGGCGTACAGGTGGTGTTCAAACGCAACCTCGAGGCTTTGATCGCTCGCTCGCATACAGTGGAGCGTGACGGGCGTCCGGCGAGTGAAGATCCGCTGGTGAGACAAAAGCTTGCGCAAGCTTATCTCGAACTCGAAATTTTGCGGTTGAATACAAACCGCGCGCTGACCTCGCTTTCGAAGACGGGAATTCCCGGCCCCGAAGGATCTACTTTGAAGCTCTACTGGAGCGAGATGAATCAGCGCACTCAACAGATTGCGCAAGAGATTTTGGGGCCCTATGGACAACTGGCAGACTTTGACAACGGCATGTGGAGTTACGCCTACCTGCGGTCGCGAGGCAACACAATTGAAGCCGGCACCAGCGAGATTCAGCGCAACATCATCGCAGAACGGGTGCTCGGTCTGCCGAAGAGTTACTGAGCGGCAAATAGTAACTGTGATTCCTGATCGTAATGGACTTCGATCTCAACAAACCCCAAAGACTTCTGAAGAACTCGGCGCGGGAGTTTTTAGCTCGCGAATGTAAACCCGAACGAGTGCGCGAGTTGATGGAAACCGACACCGCGCACGACGAGAAGCTTTGGCGAGCCCTGGCAGATCAGGGTTGGACGGGACTCCGGATCCCTGAAGAGCACGGCGGCCTGGGACTGGGTTTGGTCGAGTTGGCTGCCGTAATGGAAGAGACGGGGCGAGCTTGTCTGCCCGGCGCGTTTCTCTCGACACTGACAGCCGCCGCTCTTATCGAATACGCAGGTGACATGCAGCAACGAGCAAAGTACCTGGAAGCGATCGCGGCGGGAGAAATGAAAGCGACGGTGGCATTGCTCGAAGACGGCGCAAGCTGGGATCTTGACGCAGTCAAGCTCAAGGCGACACGCAACGGCGGCAAGTTCTTCGTCACCGGGAAAAAGCTTTTTGTTCCTGATGCCCACATCGCAGACCTGTTGATTTGTGTGGCGAGCACGGGCGACTCCCTTGTACTGCTGCCGATCCAGCGTGAGGCCGGTGGAGTTAACGTACAAGCCATGCCTTCAATGGATGGAACTCGGAAAATCTACGAGTTAAGGTTAGAGGAAGTCTCAGTTAGTGAACCGGAGGCGCTGCGTGCGGATGGCGATGTGCGCACAGCATTATTGCGGGCCTTGGAGGTGGCTACAATTGCGCTCTCTGCCGAGATGGTTGGCGGAATGCAATGGATGCTCGATACAGCAGTGGAGTATGCCAAAACTCGCAAGCAGTTCGGGCGTCCCATCGGCTCTTTTCAGGCGGTACAGCACCAGTGCGCCGACATGTTGTTGATGACCGAGAGCGCGCGCTCGGCCGCGTATTACGCCGCGTGGGCTTTGACCGAAGAAGATCCTGCTGCGAGTCTTGCTGTTTCTGTTGCGAAAGCCTATTGCTCGGACGCATACCGCGAAGTCGCAAACCGGTGTGTGCAGGTCCATGGCGGGATTGGCTTCACCTGGGAACACGATCTCCAGCTTTATTACAAGCGGAGCAAATCATCCGAGACACTTTTTGGCGACGCAATTTTTCACCGTGAGCACATCGCGCGACTAATTGTGGATGACAACCAGGCAATAGCCAGGAGTGGAGAGGAGGGTTACAACAAAGCTGACGACGTTAAGAAGGACAAAGATAATGGTCCACATTAAAGAGTTGTTCGATCTCTCGGGCCGAGTGTCGATTGTCACGGGCGGCTCAAGAGGATTGGGTAAGGAGATGGCGGAAGGACTGGCCGAAGCCGGCGCAGCGCTCATGTTGTGTGCCCGACGTGACGAATGGCTCACCCCCACCTTAACTGAAATGCGCGATCGCGGCTTTCAAGCCGAAGGCATGCTTTGCGACGTGTCGAACCCAGAACAGGTGGAAGCCGTCGTCGATAGAACAATCGAAGTCTATGACAAACTCGACATTCTCGTTAACAACGCCGGGGTCTCGTGGGGCGAGCGACCTGAGACGATGCCGTTTGATAAGTGGCGCAAGGTGCTTGACATCAATCTCACAGGAGCCTTTCTGTTTGCGCAAGCAGCTGGGCGCGAGATGTTGAAACGCGAATATGGGCGCATCATCAATGTTTCGTCAGTTTCGGGACTGCAATCTTCCGCCGATGGTCCATATTACGCCGGCTACGCGGCCAGTAAGGCAGGGTTGTTCGGTCTCACCCGCGAACTCGCCGCTTCGTGGGGGCGGCAGGGCATTCGAGTTAACGCCATCGCACCAGGTTTCTTCCATTCACGCCTTGCCGACGCCGCAATCAAGTATTCGGAGCCTGGAATCAAAGCCCGGAACCCGATTCCGAGGGTCGGGGCTGCCGGCGAGCTAAAAGGAGTAGCGGTATTTCTTGCCTCGGATGCCTCAAACTACATCACGGGACAAACGATAGTCGTAGACGGAGGAAGGACCATTGTCTAATTTGAACAACAAAGTGATAGCCTAATTTGAATTTCTTAAAACTTCGACATTACTCACGGTAAGAGGCTGGGTGATGAGTAAAAGTAAAGCCGCTGAAGAAAGCTGGACTTCGCCCTACTCGGCGAAACCTTGGCTCGATCATTACGACTATTGGATGCCTGCGCACGTCCATTACCCGCGCCGGTCTCTCTACGAAATCCTGCGTTTGACGGCAGTCAAGACACCTGAGAACGTTGCCACAGGGTTTCAAGGCGCACATCTCACGTATGCTCAAATCAAGGAGCAGACGGACAAATTGGCGACCGCACTTGTACGCCTCGGGGTTAAGCAAGGGGACCGCATCGGCATCATGCTGCCAAACTGCCCGCAATATATCGTCAGCACCTTTGCCATCTTGCGGCTCGGCGCGATCGTTGTGAACATCAATCCGCTCTACACGCCGCGTGAAGTGGCCGTCGTGGCTGC
>JBKOXU010000087.1:0-7898 GCA_046725095.1 Verrucomicrobiota bacterium | reverse complement strand
GCTGAGAGCATGGCCCGCCGATATGGTTCGTCTTTGCGCAGTCGCGCAAAACATGTCCCCGAAGGCGCTACCAGATAGCCGCCATGCCGGTGCATGAACGCTACGGCTTCATCGACATCCCCGTTGAAGAACCGAAGACCGAGAATCTGTTGAGTCGGAATCATCAAATAAACATCGAACCCGCCCTGCGGTCGCCCCAGCGACGTATGGCGCGGCAGGCACCCAGCATCCAACATCCAACGCTGAATATCGAACTTAATCGCCCTGCGCGCGTTAGCTTCGCCTTATGTGATTCGTTAAATCGTTGCACTGTTGCATCGTGACGCGTGCGCTCTCCACTTGCCCGTCTCTCAACACTCAACTAACAACTTCTTCAAAATATTCCCAATTCGCGTCGGGTGGAAAAGTGTTATGATTTCGCCTCGTGCAAAACCTGGCAGCTACGCTCGCGCGCGCTGAAACCTCGCCGTTGCCCATCAGATATTTTTCGGCCCGCCTCGTCTTACCTTTTCTCTTTTTCGGTGCGCTCTGGTTCATTCTGTGCAGGCAGCTTAGCGGGGAATGGTCGGTCAACGAACAATACCGTTATGGGTGGTTCGTTCCCTTTTTCGCCCTCTATCTTTTTTGGCTTCGCTGGCAAGACCGGCCATCTCCAGAAATCCGAATTTCCCAATCCCAAATCCGCAATAACCGCGGCGCTGCGATAATCGCGGCACTGATCGGACTCACCGCGCTTCTTTTGCTTTTGCCGGTTCGTCTTTTTGAAATTGCGAACCCGGAGTGGCGACCCCTCGGCTGGATCCACGCCGCCTCGGTCGCGGCGCTAACTCTCTTGTACCTATGGGACGTGGGCGGCAAACCGTGGCTCCGCCATTTCGCTTTTCCAATCGCATTCTTTTTCGTCGCCGTTCCGTGGGTGACCCCAGTCGAAGTGCCCATCATTCAAGGTCTGATGCGCTTGGTTGCCGCCGTGGCCGCAGAAACGGTCACGCTCTTTGGAATTCCTACGCAACTGGAAGGAAACCTCATCCGGGTAAGCAAAGGACTTGTCGGAGTAAATGAGGCGTGCAGCGGCGTGCGCTCGTTGCAGACAGCGCTGATGATCGGCCTGCTTTTCGGCGAACTGAAAAGACTATCGACCTGGCGCCGCGTCGCGCTTGTTGTCGGCGCAATCTCACTCGCGGTCGCCGCGAACCTCTGTCGAGCAGCTTTTCTCGTCTGGATCGCAGCGACGAAAAATATCTCAGAAGTTAGCCGTTGGCATGAGGTCGCCGGTTACGCCATCGTCGGTCTTGTTTTTGCTGGCACGGTAATTCTTGCCGCGCTACTCGGACGCGAGAAGGCACGAGGAAAAGCGAGGGTGGGAGATGGGAACATTAAACATCAAACATCAAACATCGAACATCGAATTCCCTTTCTACGCCCTGTTTCCTACTTTGTTTTCGCTCTTTGCTGGATCGTAGCGGTTGAACTCGGCGCTCATTTTTGGTATCGCGCACATGAGAGTAATCTTGTCGCCACTGCCCGCTGGGGCGTGCAATGGCCGGAGGCCTCGCCCAATTTTCGCGAATTGAAGATCGACGAAGAGGTGCGCCGCCAGCTTCGCTACGATCAAGGACATGCAGCTTCCTGGACGCTGCCCGCCACTACTTCGCCGGGCGAATTCAGCGCGTCGAAGCCGAACATTATTATTTGTCTTTTATATCTTTTCCGATGGAACCCCGGCCGAAACAGCGTACTGCTGGCGAACTTGCACCGGCCTGACGTCTGTTTACCAGCGAGTGGCTGGACCCAGGTGGCGGATACCGGAGTGCGCAACTATCCAGTGAACGGCTTTTTCGCTTTGCCATTTCGTCATTTCGAATTTCAGCATGCCATACCCAAAAGTTCAGCGCCGCAAATCGCGCACGCATTCTACTGTTTATTAGAAGATCGTATGCCGGCCGCTGCGGCCCCCGGCTCGAAACTGCCGCAAATGGCGACCGCTCATTCAACTTGGACACGCGATGAACGGCTTCGTCAGGTCCTCGAAGGACGACGACATTTGGGACAGCAGGTGATGGAAATCGTGTTCCTAAGCAAGGAACCGCTTTCCCCCGCGGACGCCGAATCGCATTTGCGCGATTTGGTCCGCGAAGTCGTTTCTGTAAACTCCGCCAGCGATTGAGAACTAACGCCAGAGCTCCTTTCGGCGGGGTTTCACAGAACTGAGCCCGCCTTGGGCGGGGCCGCCGAGCGACATGGACGGGCAAGCCGGAGGCCGAGTGAGTGGCAGCGAAAGAGTCAAATGCTGGGGGGCCAAAAATTATCAAAAAAAACCAAAAAAATGTCTTGCCATGCCAGTGAGAATTGTTAGAAGGGGGCGTAATTCTTCGAGCCTTGGGAGGAAATATGCGAAAATTTAAGAAATTTCGGCCACGCGCTTTAGCAGCTCCGATTAAATCCCGGCAACGTTGGGTGCGCTCTCGCACAGTTCATTTGCTCTTGGTTGTGGCGGGCATGTTGCTGCTCATGGCCGCTCTCGCTCCAAGCGCGAACGCGACGGTACTGGTTTATTTTAATTTTGAACATCCGGATGGCGTGAACCCGGATTTTGAGTCTGTAACCATTGGTCCCCCGGATAATAATCCTGGTGGCGGATTGGTGAGTACGACGCTCGAGCTCGTTGCGCCGCTTAGTAATGTCGGCAACGTTGACGGGTTTTTGGAAAATAGAACTCCGGGTGATAGCGATACTAACGATCCAGGTATAGGGCTCGGTATGAGAACAACCCCACAGGATAATCTCGGTGGTCTTCAGTTTCATGTCGATACGACTCTCTTTCAGAACATGTCCTTGAGCTTCGCGATTAATACCCAGGGCAACGGCTTCAACACCGTGGCGTTTTCCTACAGCATTAACGGAGGAACAACTTTCGTCCCCGTCGGCTCGTCGCCATTTGTAAACAGCGGGGTACAAATCATTACTTTCGCCGCCCCTGTCGGCGCTGAAGCTCAGGCAGATGTCATCTTTCGTCTGACTTTCGACGGGGGGACGTCGCAAGGCCAAAATCTCCAGACCGTCATCGACAACATCCGGATCGATGGCATAGCAGTTCCTGAGCCCGCGACCGTCGTCGGTGGGCTACTTGGGGCCTTTGGGCTTGGCTGGCATCAGCGACGGCGACTGATTCGCTCCGTGCGTTTGCGGCGTGCTTAGCGAGGGGCGCGAAAGTCCCCGGTGACCGCGCTTGATCCGCGGCGTATCCAAGCAGAGTATCACTTGTGGCTAGGCGGCCGTCACGTCCTCTCGCGGCTAAAGACGATCTCGACCTGACGCCGCCCGAGGAGCGGCAAGCACGACGCCTCAGGCGGCTATTGTTTCTGGCGATTCCGGCGACCGCAGCGGTCGTCGCTGCCCTATACTTTGTCGCACCCGCGGTTGGCGGAGCGATCAAGGCCTGGCAATCTCGCCGTTTGGCACGCCAGGCGTTCGCGATGATCGACGAAAAGAAATGGAGTGAGGCCAATGCCAAAGCGCGCGATGCGTACCTGCTGCGGCCAAGCGAACCTGAATCGTGGCGTGCCATTGCGCGGTTGGCGTCCCGTACGGGTCAAAACACAGCAGCCCTGGTGTGGTGGAAGAAAGTGGGTGAGGGAGATAGCCTTACGCTCCAAGACCGCCGCGACTATGCAGCGGCTGCGCTTATTGCCGGTGAGCTGGCAGTTGCAGCACCACAAGTCGATCTTCTTTTGTCACAAAAAGATGGGCCTGCGCCAGGTGACCTCCTGCTGGCCGCCCAGCTTGCTGCCCGACGCCAGGACGGCGTTCTTGCTCTGGATTACACGCAGCGGGCAACCACCGATCCGCGCGCCAAGCCGAATGAATTGCTTGCGGCCGCTGTTCTTGTTCTCTCCATGACCAAAGCAAACTCGCCTCCTTATGCAAAGGCATGGGAGAGCATCGCGAAGCTCGCGCGGGATTCGACCAACCCGTCCTCTCTTGACGCGCTCGTTTTCCTCGCGCAGCAACAGTCGCGAGCGCCCTCGCGCCTAACTGGCGATGAAACTCCTTTTTCACTTGGCGCCGCAACGGCCCCGCAACCCGTAACTACGATGGGACCGGTCGAAGTCGCCAATGCTCTGGAGAAGCATCCCAATGCACGTCCCTACCATCAGTTACTGGCGCTTGGACTTCGCGCTCAGCACGATCCGGCGCTCGCAAGCCAATACGTCGCCGACGCAGTTGAGCGTTTCCGCAGTGGGGACGACGAAACTCTCGCTGCGCTGGCGGCGTGGCTCAACAGCGTGGGTCGCGCCGACAAAGCTTTACAGGTGTTGCCGCTGGATCGGGCGTTACGGCGCCAGGATCTTTACTTGCGATACATTGATGCTCTCGCAGTGCTCGAGCGCTGGCCCGAGGTGAAGGAGCTATTAATCAGCGAACGCTTTCCGCTCGAGCCGGTTTTTCAACATATGTATCTGGCCGTCGCGCGCACACGGCTGGGGGAAGCAACTGCTGCAACGAATGAATGGCAGCGCGCTCTGGAAGCTGCCAACGCTCCGGAGAAGTTACTGGCGCTGGCACGTTACGCCGAGCAGAATCATGTCAATGATGTCGCCGATAGGGCTTACTCCGAGGCGATCAGGCTCGCGCCCAAAAATCGCGGAGCCTACGCCGGCCGGCTGCGCGTGGCATTAGCGTCCGACCATACAGCTGAAGCCCAAACTTTAGCGGCAGAGATTGTCAAACTTTGGCCCGACGATCCGGCGGCGCGAAATCAAAATGATTATCTGCGATTGCTGCTCGGCGCATCGGGCGAGGCGGCTGAAGCAGCGGAGCGACAAGCGCAAATTCTTGTCGCCCAGGAACCGTTGAATTGGTCAGCTCGGGCAACGCTCGGACTGGCGCGCCTTCGCCTGGGCCGAAACGCCGATGCGCTGGCGGTATTCCGCAAGATCCGGGCAACAGGCTCTGAGCCTCCCGGTGCGCTCGCAGTTCGCGCGGCCATCTTGGCCGTGAACGGCTACGAAGAAGGCGCGCGGGGCGATGCGCATAATCTCGGAGCGGAACATCTCTTGCCGGAAGAAAGAGCTCTTATCGCTCCGTTGCTTGGCGGGGGTCAGTGATCAGTACTACTCTTCGCCGTTATCTTTGCGACGGGATCTCGATCGATGTTCATAGCTCCGGGAATACGCGCCTTCCTCCGCGCCGTAGCCATGCGAAGCGTAATAATAGTAGTAGCCAACGCCGCCGCTTTTGCGCAATCGATTGAGCACCAGGCCGGCTGGACGAATCCCTGCGCTCGTTAATAAGGCAATCGCGCGGCGAACCGCCGGGCGCGGCGTTTTCCCCGCCCGAAGAACAATGCACACGGTTTGGACATGCGGCATCATGAGCAGCGTGTCACTGACTGCGAGTATCGGCGCACTATCGATCACTACTCGATCAAAAAGTCGCGCAGCCTCGGCGACTAGTTGGCCAAAGAAAGGACCAGCCAGAATCTCAGCTGGATTGGGCGCGCGTCGTCCCCCAGCAAGCACGGAAAGTTGCCCTCCAGTCGCAGTGAGAAAGTTTCCCTCGATGGCGATTTTACCGGAGACAATATCGATTTCACCGGCCGGAATTGGACGTGCTGCCGAGGCTACATCCGCTTCCCCCACCAGACAGTCCATAACGCCCGGCGCGCCATCCTCCTCCTCGGAGTTATTAGTTTTGGCTGGCTGCGGGAAATGGAAGATTCGATGCATGTTCGGCCGGCGCAGATCGCCGTCGATGAGCAGAACGCGATAACCTTGCTGCGCGAGCGCAAGCGAATAATTGGCGCTGGTGAAGCTCTTTCCTTCATTGGGCACAGCACTGGTGAAAAGTGAAACCTTGCGTTCGGCTTCCGGTCCCAAAAGGGAAAGCGCCGCGCGCAAATTGCGAAAAGCTTCCGCGGCTGGGCTCTCAGGGGTTTTTACAACAACTCGGTAGTTTGAGGTTCCCCAAGTTCTGCGTTGTCGTTTTAAGTGAGGCCCTGCGCCTTGCTCGGTCGTTTCGGGGACAGCGGCAAATACGGGTAGCCCCAGCGTATTTTCCGCTTGATCAACGGTTTTGATGGACCGATCCAGTGTGTCGGCGCCGAAGACGAACGCGAGCCCGGCCACCAATCCGCCCAGCAGCCCCAGCGCGATCGCTTTGGTGGGACTGGGACTAACAGGCAAATGCGAGACAGGGGAACGCTCGACCATACTAACGGCATTCGTCTTCACGTCTTTTGTTAAACTTGTCTCTTTGATCTGGCGCAGAACGCTTTCGTAGAGCGCGCGATCGGTCTCAGCCTGCCGGGCCAATTCCTGGTATCCGATCGCTGTGCGGTTGAGCGCGACAGCCACGCCCTGCTGGTCTTGCAGCGCCCCTTGCAAACTGGCTTCGGTCGCCTTGGTCTGCTCGATGGCGTTACGCAGAATAGGAGGTTGCGCCATGGCCGCTTGACGAAGCTTTTCCTTGGCCTCTGCCAGAGCGGCGCGCGCCGCCATCATCCGGGGATGCTTTTCCTTGTATCGTAAAGACAAAGTGGCGATGGAAGCTTCTACTTGCGTGACACTGCGTTGCGCATCAGTCACCAACGCTGCGGCGGAGATGCTCGGGATCGCGAGCAGTGCATTGATGTTGTCCCCGAGCTGCTCGATCTGCCTGAGCTCGCCTTCAAGGCGAAGCCGGTCGGCTTTTGCCGCCGTCAACTTGTTGTTTATATCTTGCAGCTTGTCCTCGACCAGGCCGCCGCGAGGACCACCAGCCCCGGCGCCCGATCCTTGCTGTGACCCCGTTGCGGCGGCACCGCCGCCAAGTTGCAAAGCATCCGGATTTGTCGCTTTGTATTCCGCAGCGGCCGCCTCGCTTTTTTGCAGATTGACTTTCAATCGTTCTTCTTCTTCGAGCAGATAACGCAATGACTCCTCGCTGAGCGAAGCGCGGCGTTCGATGGAACTGCGGATGTACTCGCGTCCGATCGCGTCGGCGAGACGCTGTGCCATGACTGGGTCGCGGTTTGTAACGTACAAGTCGATCAGACGCGTGCCGCGCCGAATCACCGGCCTTACCATGCGCCCGAGCGCGTTGCCCAACGCCTCTTCGAGCGGCGTAAACGTCCTCACACCGACGGCGCTCTGCGTCTTGTTCGCGTCTGCCGACGGACCGGTACTCGGTGTTGCGCTGGTTTTGCTGCTGCTCGCAATATTTTCGCCCCCGAAAAGCGCGCGCCCATCATCTTGAGCCAGCCCTTCAGAGCGCACGACTCGGGCAAGAAGGGTTTGATTGGTGAGGTTTTGCTCGATCGTTCGCAGCGCCTCCTGGCTGGCCAGAAACATCGAACGCATTCGCGCAGCGGAGTCTTCGGTGGTGACAAGGGTCGGGTCCTGGAACTCTACTTCGAGCACCGTATGTCCCTGATAGAGCTTTGGCGTTCGCGCGAGATAACCCAGCGCGACAAAAAGACCGGCCAACACACAAAGAGCAACGATCCAAATCCGCTCGACAAAAGAATGCCAGAAGCGCCGAAAATCGAACCCGCCCTTCAGCCCTGCGAATTCTCCTGGCAAATGCGACAACGCTCTGTTAGTCGGATTCGGTGTATTGGCGGCTATCGCTTCAGGTAAGGATGGATCAACCACAAGAAGAAAATTTCGCTTGAACAAGATTCTACACCCGAGCAGTGCGCTCGAAAAGGTGCAGTCGCAAAAAGTTTTCGGTTAAAAAATACTTTCCCCTACGGTGATGGTGTCACCCGGCTCGACGTGAAAACCGCCGCCGCTCCCCTTTGTGAACCGCTTTGCATTGACTTTGAAAATCTGATCGCCACCCGCGCCTTGTCGGCGCACGGTTATCCTTTCTGGCGCGGCAATGCGAGTGTAGCCGCCAGCCATCGCGACGGCTTC
>JBKOXU010000039.1:0-4938 GCA_046725095.1 Verrucomicrobiota bacterium | reverse complement strand
CAGACCGAGCTCTTCGCCGATGATGGGAAATATGAAATCGGTGTGCGCGTAAGGCAGGTAGAGCATCTTCTGGCGGCCATTCCCAAGGCCAAGGCCTTCCATCCCACCGCTGCCCCAGGCGATCAAGGCCTGCATCTGCTGTAAACCCGCATCCTCCTTGAAATTTTGCGGATGAAGAAAGGCAGAGAGCCGCCCCATTCGCTCCGAGATTTGCGTAGCAACGATTGTAAGAGCGCCGAGGCCGGCGAACGACAGGATGCCAAGCCACAGCGGGTTTGCGCCGGCAATGAACATTACGACAAACGTGGTTATTCCCAGCAAGGCGGTTGTTCCAAGATCGACTTCGGCCAGGACAAGTCCAGCCAGTACACCGACTATTGCGAGCGGAAGCACGAAGCCAAAGAGAAGATTGCCGCCCGATTTTTCGTACCGGGTAAACCAGGCGGCGAGAAAAAAGATCGCGGCTAGCTTTGCCAGCTCTGAGGGCTGAAAAGTAACTGGCCCCACTCCGATCCAGCGGCGCGAACCGTTGATTCGCATTCCGATGTGCGGAATGTAACAGAGCGCCAGGACGATTACTGCGAGCACAAGCCAAAGCCACCATGTGCGTTGCCAGAAGTGATAGTCGATAAGCGCAGCCAAAGTGCAGAGGAAAAGTCCAATCCCAAACCAAATCGCCTGCCGCTTGATGAAGAAATAGACGTCTCCATGGCTGCTGCGCGCAAACGCGCTGGTGCTAAAAAGCATCACGATGCCGATGACGAGTAGTCCCAGCACAGCTAGGAAAAGAATGTAAGCGCTTTTACGATGCATGGAGGAGTGAACCACCTGCCGTTATCTGTTTCATTTTTCGTTCTTTTTTGGCTTCGTCGCTTTCGGGATCAGAAGCTTTTGGCCTATCTGCAACTTGCGCGGATCCTCGATGTGGTTAAGTGCGATTAGATCGCCGTAAGAGACTTTTAGTTTTTTGGCGATCGTCACTGGGTTATCGCCTTTCGCCACTGTGTAAACTTTCCCCGACGACGCGGGCGCTCTCTCGTCTTCGCTTGATTTCGGGTGTTCGTCTTTCGCAATCGGTTTCGAAAGCGGACGTGACGTTTTCGCCTCATTACGCGGCACGAGCGCCGGTCTCGGATTCGAAGCGTCTGGGTTAATCGCCGATCCCACGCTGTTGGCAGCCAGATTATTTTCCGTATTCGCCGCCAGAGGTGCGGGTGCAAACGAGCTCTGCCGCGTTTTAATGGCGTTGAATGCGATAATTCCTGACACAGCAACCACGTGAAGAAGCAAAACAATCAGCAGCGCCCGTGACAGCTTCATGTTCGGCTCCGACATCTCTCCATAGTCCATTTCGGCTGATCCGCTGCCGGTACGGCGCGCTGTTGCCGCTCGGAGTTTTTTGCGCCTGATGGTGAGCCTGGGGATTTTCAATTTCATTTGGGGAGAGCTTGAACCAGCGCGCGAAATTGATCGCCGCGATCGGCGTAGCTTTTGAACATGTCGAAGGATGATGTACCCGGGGAAAAAAGAACAATTTCGCCTGGTTTGGCGATCGCGTGTGCGCGCTCAACTGCATCCGCGAGCGTGGTCGCGATTTCAGATTTGGCGGCGCCGTTCCACGAATGCCTGATGCTCTGGGCCATTTCGCCGATCAAAATTGTCGACCTAACCTTTTCCTTCACGAGAGATCGGAGCGGATTAAATGTGAAACCTTTGTCCTTGCCTCCAGCGATCAGAATGACCGGTTTGGTCTGCGCGCGGAGCGCCTTTTCCACCGCGTCAATGTTTGTCGCCTTTGAATCGTTGATGTAACCGACGCCACCGACTTCGCGCACAAACTCACAGCGGTGCGGTTGTGGCTCATATCTGCAGAGAGGCGGCACCATTTCTGGGAATGACAATCCGCGAGCCATCCCCGCGGCAAGCGTCGCCATCAAATTCTCAATGTTATGTAAGCCACGCAGCTTCGTCTCCGACAACCGGAGCACAGCTTGGCCATCGTACGTGATCGTGCCTTCGGAGAGGCGAAAGTCCGCTCGATCGACATAAGCGCTAAAAGTGACCGTGCGCGCGCGAATCCCGGGGATTTTCTCAATCGCATTAACGACTGCGACATCGTCGGCGGTTTGATTTTCAAAAATCCGCAGCTTGGCGGCGCGATAATCGGCAACGGAGCGATATCGATCGAGATGGTCGGGAGCGAAATTAAGCCAGAGACTGATTGACGGCCGAAAAGTTTGAATGGTTTCCAGCTGAAACGAGCTCACTTCCACGGTAAGCACGTCAAATGGTTTGTTCTCACGCGCTACTTCCGAAAGCGGTTTGCCGATATTGCCGCAAGCGATCGTTCGTTGCCCACATGCATTCAACATCTGAGCGAGCAATTCGGTCGTCGTCGTTTTGCCATTCGTACCGGTAACAGCGATGACTGGAATTTTGCAGGATCGCCACCCGAGCTCGAGTTCCCCGATTATGTCAGTCTTGCGGGAGGAAAAATTGCGCGCGAGTCGCGAGGCCGGATCGATGCCCGGACTTAAGACAGCCATCTGATAAGGGGATGAATCCTCGTCCGCCGCCGTCCCGGAGATCACCTGCACTCCTTGTGTTCGCAGATTGTCGAGCGTCGATTTGAGTAGATTCTTCTCTTCGGCGCTATCGAGCACGGTAACGCGTGCACCCTCGGCCCGGAGCAATAACGCCGCGGCAGTCCCACTCAAACCTGCACCAAGAACGGCGATATTTTGATCTGTGTAGCGCAACTTTTTACCTCAATTTCAGTGTCGCCAAACCAAGCAGGGCAAAGATGATCGATAGAATCCAAAACCGGACGATGACGATGTTTTCCTTCCAACCAGTCAGCTCGAAATGGTGATGAAGCGGGGACATGACGAAAATCCGCCGGCCCGTCATTTTGAAACTGATCACCTGCAAAATCACCGAAACCGCTTCAATCACAAAAACGCCGCCCACAACGGTCAAGAGAAGTTCCTGCTTGGAACAGATTGCGACGACGCCGAGCATGCCGCCGATGGCGAGCGATCCGGTGTCGCCCATGAAAACCTTGGCAGGGTGACAGTTGAACCAGAGAAAGCCAAGACCGGCACCGACCAGTGCTGAACAGACAACCGTCAGCTCTCCCGCAAACGGATAAAACGGAACTTGTAAATACTCAGCGATCCGGAAATTTCCTGCCGCATACGAAAGCAGCGCATATGCAAACGCGACCGTGATTGTGCAGCCAATCGCGAGACCATCCAGCCCATCGGTGAGGTTGACCGCATTCGAGGAGCCCACAATGACGAGCGCAAGAAACACGAACGTAAACCAGCCCATGTCAGCGACGACCGGCGCCTTAACAAAGGGCACATAGAGCGAACGCGCCTGCACCTCGAGCAATGGGCTGCTGAGAAAAACCGCCGTGACAATCGCCGCGAGAACGAGTTGGAAAACGAGTTTGATTCGGCCGCTAATGCCGTCGGACTTTTTCTTTGTCACCTTAAGGTAATCGTCAACGAATCCGAGTGCGCCCAGATAAATCATGCTGAATAAGGTCAGCCAAACGAACCGATTGTCCGGACGAGCCCAGATGAGGCTCGATACAAAGACGGCTCCGATAACGAGCACGCCCCCCATGGTAGGCGTGCCTTGTTTGACGCCATGCAGTTCGGCAAGGCGATGAACTTCTGCCGCCCCGCGAATGGGCTGTCCCAGTTTCAACGCGGTCAGTTTTCGAATGATAAAATTTCCGAAAATCAACGTGACCAGGAAAGCCGTCACGGCCGCGGCAATGGCGCGGAATGTGACATATAAGAAAACGTGGAAGCCAATGAACTGTTCGCTCAGGCGATGGAGGTAGTAAATCATACCGAAATGCCGAATGGCGAATGATGAAGCCGGAATTGCGCGATGACTTCCTCTGTCCGCGCAGCCCGGCTTCCCTTGATCAGAACGAGATCTCCGGGCGCGGCGATCTCACTCAGAAGGTCGGCGGCTTCCGATGTCGATTGTACCGCCACGCTTTTTTCCAAACCGGCGTGTTCCGCGGCCTGGGCGATTGTCGCGGCTACCTTTCCAATCGTGATCAAATGATCGACTTTTAACGCAGCAGCGGTTTCGCCGACTTCACGATGGCCGTGCTCCGACTCGGAACCAAGTTCCCTCATTTCCCCCAGGACGGCGATGCGTTCCCCATCGGCATCCAGCTCGACCAACGTGCGCAAGGCCGCTTTCATGGAATCGGGATTTGCGTTGTAGCTGTCGTCGAGAAAATGCACGCCCTGGATTTCTTTGATTTGCAAACGCGCTTTGGTAAGCGGCGCAGCAGCGAGGCCAGCGGCGCAATCCTCGAGCGAAAGACCAAAGACGCGTCCGGCGGCAACTGCGAGCAGCGCGTTTTGCACCATGTGCAAACCAGGTACCGGCAGTTGTGCACGACAACGGTGCGCTCCCTCCAGTATCGTAAAGTCTGTTCCGTTCTCGCTCTGACTGATTTCGCCGGCCTGGATTGTTCCGGCAGTTGTCCCAGCTAGGAGCACTTTGCACCGCGCGCGCATCGCTATGCTTTTCGTAAATGGATCATCCGCATTCAAAATGACCGTGCCCTGCGCACCAACAGCTTCTGCAAGCGCACCCTTCTCCGCCGCAATCGCCTCGCGCGATCCCATAAACTCGATGTGCGCGACGCCGATATTTGTAATAATGACAACGTCCGGCATGGCCAGTCGCGCCAACGCCGCAACCTCGCCAGGATGATTCATCCCGATTTCCCAAACAGCGACTTTATCGCGCGAAGTCGCTTCCAGGATTGTTCGAGGAAGACCAACGTGATTGTTAAAGTTCCCTTCTGTTTTTGTGACTCGAAAACGGCGGGCAAGGACCGCCGCGGCAAAATCTTTCGTACTTGTCTTGCCATTGCTTCCAGTTATCGCGACGACTTTG
>JBKOXU010000065.1:0-12600 GCA_046725095.1 Verrucomicrobiota bacterium | reverse complement strand
GCTAAGCCGTACGCATGGGCACTGATTTGGTTGCTACCTCGGGTGGACCGGCCAAAAAATGCACCGGAGAAGGTCTGGAG
The DNA here is from genome assembly GCA_046725095.1 of Verrucomicrobiota bacterium. Classification (GTDB taxonomy): domain Bacteria; phylum Verrucomicrobiota; class Verrucomicrobiia; order Chthoniobacterales; family UBA10450; genus Udaeobacter. The sequence continues at coordinate 12,520 of JBKOXU010000065.1, read as the reverse complement.
TGTATCCAACCTTCCAAGTCGTTGTAAGTTGGACAAAGCTCCAGTAACAGCGTCGGCGATGTCACGGTTAACAGAGAACCGCGTAACGAGATTTCCCCCGACTTTGGGAATATCGGCGTCCCAACGCCAATTATACTTTGGATCGTTTAGAATCTCTTTCGGAACCTGATAATTAGTGATCCATCTACCCTCACCCGTCCATGTACCACTAGCGTCGTATTGGCCGTATTTGGCGATAGCATCTGAACGCCTCATGTAGATGTTCCCACCTCCCGCGGCGCGGTAATCGACCCACTGGGCGTTGGCTAGGCGCACCGCTAGCACCGGGATATTACTGCCGATCGGCAGAACCGTTTGTGCCTGCCCGATTGTCTGATCACCTGGCTTGGTTAAAAATTGGTCCTTCTCCATGCCGTCAAGTCCCATGGGATCAGTCAGATCCAGCGGATCGTTGTGGACGTAGCGGAACAGGTTGTAATCTCCGGCATCGAAACCTTTCGGGTCTTCGCTCATGAACCGGCCGAGCGTGGGATTGTACGCTCGGGCGCGATATTCGTAAAACGTAAATGCCGGGACGTAGGTACCCGCGTAGGTAGCTGCGTATTCTCTGCCGGTGAACAGAAACCGATTATTGTATGCGGAGGCAGAGAGTTCGGTGCCCGCGCCATTGTAAAACGTGGGCGCGGCAAACGCGTCGTATTTGTACTTCTCGATAATGGTACCGCTGGCGTTCGTTAGATGCGTAACGTTGAAATTGCGATCCTGTTGATAATAAAACGGCTGACCGCCGTTCACGCTCGTGTCCGTGCGCATCACAATCTCGTCAATCCATTTGCCATACACGTTGCGGCCAACGATCGCTCCCCCTGCGTTATATTCCAGAACCGGTTTCTCCCCATCGTAAATGTAATAGATGGTACTAAAATTCAGGGTGCGTTTGACGCACCGGCCCAAGGCATCGTAGGCCAGATCGTAAACATCCGAGCCAGAGGTGACTCCGACCAGCCGTTCATCGTTCCGGTAGGTGTAAGCGACGTTTTGATATTCGCTCACTTCGTGTTCGAAGCCGTTACTCACCGAGAGCCCCTCGGCCGAGGTGTACTGATTCAGATCATTGGGCACGTACGTTTTGGTCACACCGCCGTCCACGATGGAAGTGCGATTGCCCGCTTTATCGAGGTTATAGGTCACAGTGCGCGTTGTATCCGGGTTCATGCCACTGTCGCGTTCATGAACATCGCTGTGCACGAGCGAATCGGTCATGCCCAACTTAAAGGCGCTCGCCTTGAACGCCACCGTGCGCGGGGGGCCGCTGTCGGGCGCACCCGGTCCCATGCCATCGCGCCAATAGTACTCGCTGCGCACAGGTGAATCGCTCAGCCCAGATTTGAACGCAATCGCTTTGAGGGTACCCTCATAAAAGTTGCTGCAAGGTGCGCTCCCGCTGGAGCCGTTGATCAATGTGCCATGGGTGGAGCTGGGCGTGGTCCCGTCGCTGGTCCAACGAATTTGCGCTCCAGCGGTGGTCGTGGAGATGGTCGGCGCAATCGATGTCTGCGGATAATAATTGTATCCGGGTGGGCTAAAGGTGGGCGTGACCACTCCCGGCGCCACCGAGTAAACCCCGCTTTTCACCGCCGAATTGTTATACCCGCCTCTGTAAGCAATCGCTTTGAGGGTGGCGCCCGCCGGCACAGGGGCGGTGCCGCTGGAGGCGGCAATCAACGTGCCAATGGTGGTGGAGGGCGTGGTGCCGTCGGTGGTGTAACGCATGTTGCAACTGGCCGTGGTCGTGGAAATTGTAATCGTCTTCGGATATTCGTTAGCCCCGTATGCGCCAGGCGCCGGAGTAAATGTGGGCGTCGCCACGGTCGGAGTAGGTGTCGGCGACGGGGTATGCCCCCCGTCGCTATCATACCAATAGTACTCGCTGTGCACAGGCGAATCGCTCATCCCGGATTTAAACGCGATCGCTTTGAGAGTACCCTCATAAAGGGGGCTGCAAGGTGCGCTCCCGCTGGAGCCGTCGATCAAGGTGCCAGTAGTGCACGTGCTACCGTTGCTGGTGGGCGTGTCCCCGTTGCTGGTCCAACAAATTTTCGCTCCAGCAGTGGTCGTGGAGATGACCGGCGCAATCGATGTCTGCGGATAATAATTGTATCCGGGCGGGCTAAAGGTTGGCTCCGCTACCGGGCCTGGCGTCGGAGTGGCTGTTGGCGTGGGCGGCGGTGACGGGGTTGGGGTGGGGTCCGCGCCGTAGGTTGCCCAATTGAGTTCCCCGTCAAGGTAGTATGTAAACCGGTCCTGTTTGACATCCTCGCGAGTCACTGAACTCAACCGGCTCATCGGATCGAAAGCATACAATTCATACGAGAGAGTGGTCGCGCTTTTTTTGACATCCCGACGCGACATCCTGTTTAAGCTGTCCCGAGTATAGATCTGGGTCACGCCACCATTAAGAAAATTGTAGCGCTGCGTCTCATTGGAAGCCGCATCATAATAATACTGGAACGAAGCGCTGCCGCCGGTCGGCAGAATCTTTTCAAATCGTCCCATCAGGTCGTAGGAAAAGGTGTAATCGTAACTCGCGCCCGTCACATACATGCGCGTTTGTTTACCGTCGTCGTCATAGACGTAGTTGACATCTTTGGCAGCACCCAGCCCGTTCACATCCTGCCGATCCAGAGTGAGCCGCCCGGCGGGATCGTAGCTATGCGTCACGGTCGAGATGACGTTGGTGAGCCAGGCGCCGGTTCCATTCTTTGCGCTGGTAAGCCGGCTCGCGTCGTCGTAGCCGAACTGCGCCCATTCCGCGGTATCGCTCCAGCGCATTTCGGTCTTCCGGTTCCGGACATCGTAGGTGAAACTTTGCGTCTTGTCGCCCACGGTGCGGCGGCTCGACAGGTTGCCGGCGTTGTCGTAAGTCCACTCCTGGTACGAGCCACCGGGATAAATCATTTTGGTCCTGCGATCCGAGGCGTCGTATTCGAAGCTGGTCACCTTTCCTCTGGGATCGCTCACGGAAGCGATCGTGCCGGAGGGATTGTAGGTAAACTGGCTGTTGGTGTACTCGGTCGGCGCCGGCGGCGTTCCGAGCCTCGGCACCATGTGGAGATAAACCCGGTTCAGCGCATCGTAGAATTTGTATTCGGTGCTGAGATCGGGACGCACGATCCGGATGACATTGCTGGCCGCGTCGTAAACCCAGGCGGTGGTGAGGGCGACAGTCGTGCCGTACCCTTCCGTGCTCGATGTCTTGCGGTTCCGGGAGTCGTACTCGTTAAAGGTCTTGCGGCCCAGCGGATCGGTTATCCATTCGAGGTTGCCCACTTCATCGTACTCAAAAGTGGTGGTGGCGGCTAACCCCGTGCCGTAAGCTTGGGTGGTGGAGATTTTGCGGAAGTTTTCGTCGTAAACATTTGCCGTCTTGATCCCGGTAGGGCTGGTTTGGAAGCGCACTGAAGAGGTGGTATGCAGATTGGGCGACGTGTTGCCTCCGTTGGTCGCCTCATAACTATAAGTGGTAGTCTTAAAGAGGGGATTTTGTGCGCTCAGCAACCGTTTGTAGGCGTCATAGGTATAAGTCGTGCGCTGGCGCAGCTCATTTTCTTCCCAGAGCTTGTTGCCGTAATTATCATAACCGAACGCCTCATATTTCCCGTCGGCATGAACGATCTTGGTCACCAGCCCGCGTCCAGCGCAAGGTACGCCAGTGGGGTTGTTGGGGTTCCGGTCGTATTCATAGGTGGTGTTATGCCCCAGCGGGTCGGTCTCGGTTTTGACCCGGTCGATCCAGCCCAGTTTTCCATCGGCGGCAGTGTAATACGTGTAAGTGGTTTTGGGATCAGTGTCGACTGGCGTTGCGTTGGCGGTAGGGTTCCACTTGGCTGTGAGCAGACTCCGGCCGTCATACTGGAAATGCTGATATTTGCCGTTTTTCAGATGATGCGTGAGCACCTGATTAAAATCGTTGTACGAGAACTCCTCGAATGATGCAGGGGTATTTACATCCGTCGGATAGTCGGTACTTATAATCCGATTCTTCACGTCCCGCATATGAGTCGTTACTTTCCCAAGCTCGTTTCTGCTGGTTTCAAGATAATATGTATTGTGATAGGTGTACTCCACGTAAGCGCCGCCGGGGGAGGTGACCTTTGAAATCAGACCAAGCTCATCCCGATCCGTGGACGTAGTGTTTCCGCGCGCATCGGTCACGCTCTTATGTATAAAACCGTCTTCGTCGGAAAAGGAGATATTCGTGGAATGTCCCTGGAAATCAGTATAACGACTCAGTTCGCCGAAGGGCTTTGGGTATTCGTAAGAATCGCCGTACTCAAAAACGCGCGTCGGCCCGTCGCCCCGTGTCTCGGTTCGCCGATAATAGCCTGGCGTATTCGGATCCTGCCCAAAGGCAGGATAGGTGATGTCGGTGACCGTCTCGTCTGTGACCTTGTTTTTCTCGGCCTTGACCTGACCGTAGGCGCTGTCGGCAACCTGGCCAGGTTGTACATATTCATATTTGATCTGGCGCATCGGGCCGTTGTAGCGCATATCATTGCAGGTACTGACAAGCTGGTACGGGATGCCGTAGCCGGGGCTGGCCTGGTAACTGTACGCAGCAGCGGTCCCATCGCTGTAAGCTACCCCCGTTAACTTATAGTAGGAGGGAACTCCCGAAACAAACGTATAGGTATAACTTACTGTCTCGATCAGATTGCCTGGGTTGCCCTGGCCGTCATAGGCTTGGACACTGCCGATCAGGTCATTCGAGTTATAATTTACCTTCAGATAGCGTCCGCCCGGTTCGGTAATCTTGTCCAGCCTCCCCGACAAATACGTCAGAGTGGTCGTCAGGCCATAGGGATCCACGACCGCCACAGGGGCCAGCCCGACATCCGCCACGGGCTCAAAGCGTACCTTGCCGCCGTCCCCGAGGAGGAGATCGTAATAGCCCTCACCGTAATTGCCTCCGCCCGTCTTCACGACACGCTCGTGAACCTATCCCGTCCGGGAAGGGCCGGAACATAGAACTCGCTGCTCTCATAAAGGTCCGTCATATGGCCGTCGGGATAGACAATGTAGCCTACGGGTCCCGGCTCAGGCGGGGGAGGCAAGATAGATAATCCCCAGCCGTAGGAATGATTCCAGGCCCCGCCGCCTCCGAAAGCGGGATGCCCTATCCCGCGCGTGTTCAGGTAACGGCTCCACTTAAGCGGATAAGCGCCCACGCTACCGGGTACCGTTATGTCGTCGATCACCCGTTTTGCATTGCCGGTCAGAGGATCCACGTGCCCGGCAGTGGTGATACTGCCGTTGTAATCTCCTGCAACACCGTTGGGATTATCATCGCCCAGCTCGGCTCGCACGCCTTGTGCGGCCGACATTAAAAGAAACAAAGAAAGAGCCGCGGTCACGGTCCGGCTTCGAAAGTGTTCGCCAGCGCGCAGGCTACAGCCAAAACGCCGTTTCATAGAAGCGTCCGCCTAATCCGGGTGGTTCGACATGGAACCGAAGAAGATGCTGGTCCGGCCCAGCGCAAATAATCTAATCGGAGCCGTAAACTGAACGCTCGCGAATAAAATGGGCCCGGTGGCGGCGTGCATGAATTTCAGCACGCCGGTTTTCAGAGAGGGTAAAATTCGCAAGTGGGCGGCCTTTTACCAAGACGAGTAATACGCTGGCAAGAACTTTATTTAAAAAAAATAAAAAAGAATTAACAGCCGGGATAAAGGCGCGAGCCCCGAACGCTTTGGGCGGTCGAGAGTCGTTCCTTGGTGACGGATGACCGGGATGAGCGGTCCCGGTCACGACAGAAAGCGACAGGAAAACGAATCGTTACAGTTTGCGTTAGCGAGGCTGTTCCGTTAGCCTCAGGCGCATGGCACGGTCCGGTCTAGGTAAAGGTCTTGGGGCGCTCATTGGCCCTCCCGCGAGCACCCCACGAGCCGATATCGCGGACTCGGGCGAAAGGATTCAGCAGATTAATCTAGCAAATATTGTCCCGAGCGCCTTACAGCCGCGGAAAGACTTCGCACGGGAGGCGTTGCAGGAATTGGTCGATTCAATTCGGCAACACGGCATCATTCAACCGCTCATCGTCCGGCAGGTTGGCACTCGGTTCGAATTGATCGCCGGGGAACGCCGCTGGCGCGCTGCACAGGAAGCTGGTCTGACTCAAGCGCCGGTAATTATTCGAAGCGCGGGCGACATGGAAGTCCTCGAATTGTCCTTGATCGAAAACCTGCAACGGGCTGATCTGAACCCGATCGAGGAGGCGCAGGGCTACGCCAGGTTAGCCAGTGAGTTTGGGATGCGCCAGGAAGACATTGCGTTGAAAGTCGGGCGAAGTCGGGCGGCAGTGGCTAACGCAATGCGCTTACTCGATTTGCATCCACAAGTGCAAATCTGGCTCGCTCAGGATTTGCTTTCGGTCGGTCACGCAAAGGTCTTGCTCGCGTTAAAGGCGCCGGAGGAACAACTCGTGGCCGCCGAAACGGTATTACGCCGCAATGCCACGGTTCGTTCCACGGAACGGCTGGTGGCACGCCAGCTCGGAATCGGCCGGTCCCGGAGGAAGTCCCGACGCGCCGGGACCGATCAAGCGGTTAGCTCCGCGGCAATCGAGGATTTACAGAACCGGTTGCAAGAGCATCTCGCGACGCACGTGACCGTTCACCATGGAGAAAAGCGCGGGCGGATCGAGATCGAATACTATGGAAGCGACGATCTCCAGCGGATCGTTACTGCGCTTGGGCTGACGCCGAGCGCGAGCTGACAAGTCAGTGCCGGCGTCGCGCTTGCGGTTAATTCTTGATAAAGCTGATGTCTCCGCTGCGTTCCACGCGTGCGAGTCGAATCTTTGAAAGATCGTCGATGTGAGCGTGAAGGCGCATATCCTCCTCCAGATCATGCATTGAGACGTGGTTGCGTCGCATCATGCGAAGATCGCACTCGCCATTGCGGACGATGGTGTCGGGCGAGCCTTTAACCAAAATTCCAAACCGATGCGAGCGGTACGCCAGGTGGGCGAAGAACCGATGGAGCAAGACCAGAACAACGCCTCCGCCGATGGTGGCAAGAAAAGGCGCCGAACCGTTGATGGCGCGTGAAAGCACCGCCGCGAGAATGACGAGCAGAATGGCATCGAACGGGGTCTTGCGTGCGAGCGATCGTTTGGTGCCGAACCGGACCATCATCAACGTCGCAAGAAAAACGATGATTCCACGAAGGGAAATTTGAACAAACGTTAAGTCGTGCGGTTCGAGGCCCAAACCGAGCAATGTTTCAAAAAAGTTCAAGAATGCATTCATAGAATAAGAGTCTATCGCTGGAAAAAACTTTGTCGCGCGCATGCCGATGTTGAGGAGGCGGCAGGCCAATGAAATTAATAGGACTCATTCGCCTTATGAGACCCATGGCCTAATCTGAAAGACTGGTTTCGTTTCCGGTTCGAGTTCGCCGAGCTTGCACGAGAAACTTTCGCATGGCATAAGACCACGCCCGACCGGTTCAAACCGGCCAGAGTATATCGAATTATGCCGACGGTTCCACCTCCTTCCCGCGACGCCGCGCTCGAAACGCGTGTCTTTTGGGAGCGATTCAAATACCAGATCATCGCTGCGCTAATTATCCTCCTGGTCGCCCTTGTCGGCTTTACAGGTTATCGGTTTTATTCCGATCGCCGCGATGCCACGGCGTCGGCCTTGTTAGCCAACGCAAAGAGAGCGCAAGAATACGAACAGTTGATTGCGCATTATCCGGACACTCCCGCCGGCGCCGATGCTTATCTTCTGCTCGCCGAAGCTCAGCGGCGTGAAAGAAATTTTGCCGAGGCCAATGCGACTCTTCAGGTTTTTATCACCAAGCATCCAAAGCACGAATTTGTCAGCACAGCCCGAATGACGATGGCAGCTAATTTGGAATCGATGGGAAAAAGCGACGAAGCGCTGTCGATGTACCAACAGATCGCATCAAGCTATCCAAACAGCTTCAATGCTCCGCTGGCGCTGCTTTCGCAAGTGTACCTTTTGAAAGCTAAAAACCGGCCTGACGAAGCGCGCCGCCTTTGCGAGACCATTCTAACGCAATACCGCACGAGCTTTTGGGCCAGCGAGGCGTTCCAGGAATTGCGCTTATTGAAACCAAGCGGCCCTTCGGAGCCGGCAGCGGCAGCAACGATCCCGCCGTTTTTGGCGCGCCCGCCGATGGAAGAACCGCAAGCTGCGCCGACTACTCCGCAGGCTGCACCGCCGCCAGGTCCAAAAAACCCGAGATAAATGCTCTCGTGTTCCGGTCACATGCGGCGCATGAGACCGATTATCGTTTCGAGAATTGGAAACGTTTCCGCGCGCCGGGCTGTCCGGATTTTTTTCGCTCTTTCATACGCGGATCTCGGCGAAGCAGACCCTCGGTCTTCAACGCGCCGCGCAAATTGCCATCCACTTGCAGAAGAGCCCGCGCAATGGCGAGTTGCACCGCGCCGGCTTGTCCGGTCGCGCCACCGCCGCTGGCGTTGATTGAAAGGTCGTAGGCATTGACGGCCTTTGCAGTTTGAAGCGGTTGCAGCACCACGTTCTGCAATGGCGTGGTCGGAAAATAATCTTCAAAGCTCCGTCCGTTGACGTCGATCTTGCCACTGCCCGGCGCCATCCGAACCCTGGCAACCGATGTCTTGCGACGGCCTGTAGCAGTGAATTCCTGGGTCTGCGGCATAAGATTCCTTTCAGGCTAGTTTGACCACGTGTGGTTGCTGCGCGGAATGGGGATGAGAATCGCCGCGATAAACTTTAAGTTTTCGATAAACTGCGCGGCCGAGCCGGTTGTGCGGAATCATCCCGCGCACGGCACGCTCGATCAGTAATTCCGGATGCCGAGCGCGGCGCTGCCCGACATTCTCGGATTTGTGACCTCCCACGTATCCTGAAAAACTCATGTAGCTTTTCTGGTCCTCTTTTTTTCCAGTCAACCGCACTTTCTCCGCATTGATTACGACGACAAAATCCCCCGTATCGACGTGCGGCGTGAAGATCGTCTTCTCTTTGCCGCGCAGTAAGTTGGCGGCCTTGACCGCGACCTGCCCCAGCACCTGGTCTTTGGCGTCGATCACCCACCATTTGCGCGGGACTTCGCTGGCTTTTGCAGAAAAGGTTTTCATAGGGCGGAAAAGGCACGAAAACTACGGGCGAGGCCAGAAAGTGTCAAATCTTCGCTTGTACTCATGCGAAGCTGTAAGCGTGGTAATGAATCGAGTCTTACGCTCCCACCACACCGTCAAATGCCCGCTGGTCAATTTGGCCTGGCGCGCTTAATTCTTTCGCCATGCCGAATTCAACGACTAGCAAGACCGCGATCACGCCGCGGCGCGATGAAGACTTTCCCGAATGGTACCAGCAGGTCATCCGCGCGGCAGAACTGGCCGAGCCCTCGGACGTGCGCGGTTGCATGGTGATCCGTCCCTGGGGCTACGGCATTTGGGAGAATATGCAGCGGCAGCTTGATGCGATGTTTCGAGCGACCGGACATCGCAATGCGTATTTTCCACTTTTTATTCCTCTTAGTTTCTTCGCCAAGGAAGCGGAACACGTCGAAGGTTTCGCCAAAGAATGCGCTGTGGTCACCCATACCCGGCTGGAGACGGATGCGGACGGAAAATTGCGGCCAGCGAGCGCCTTAACCGAGCCGCTAGTCGTCCGGCCCACATCAGAAACGATCATCGGCGCCAGCTACGCTAAATGGGTACAATCCTACCGCGACTTGCCAATCCTTATTAATCAATGGGCGAACGTTGTTCGCTGGGAGATGCGGCCGCGTCTGTTTTTACGCACGACCGAATTTCTCTGGCAGGAAGGACACACCGTCCATGAGAGCGAGGCCGAGGCGCGTGCCGAAGCGAAGTTAATTCTCGAGCTTTACGAGGGGTTCGTACGCGACCATCTCGCGATTCCGGTTTTCACCGGCGAAAAATCGGAGAGCGAACGTTTCCCCGGCGCGGTGCAGACGTTGTCCATCGAAGCGATGGTGCAGGACCGGAAAGCAATCCAGGCTGGCACCTCGCATTTTCTCGGCCAGAATTTTGCGCGAGCAAGCGGCATCCAATTTCAGAACCGTGATGGCAAACAGGAATTCGGCTGGACTACAAGCTGGGGCGTGAGTACCCGCCTCATCGGCACGGTCGTGATGGCACATAGTGACGATGACGGCTTGGTGTTGCCGCCGCGGATCGCGCCAACGCAGATCGTGATTTTGCCAGTTACGCCAAAGGCAGAAACGCGGGCCGCGGTGCTCGAATCCTGCGATAAACTCGCACAAGAGTTGCGCGAGAGGCGGTATGTTGATCTTCCAATAGAAGTGGAAGTCGATCGGCGCGATCTCGGTGGCGGCGTAAAGAATTGGGAGTGGATTAAGAAAGGCGTGCCACTGCGCGTCGTAATCGGGCCGCGCGATCTCGAAAAAAAATCGCTCGAAGTCAGCCGGCGTGATCAACCGGTGAAAACGAAGGAGTCGATTCCAGTGGAAGAGTTTGTATCCCGCGCGCCAGAATTTCTCATGTCGATCCAGAACGCTCTGTTTGAGCGGGCGAAAAAATTCCGTGACGAGCACACCCACATGATCGATTCGAAAAAAGAGTTCTATGATTTCTTTACTGCCAAAGATTCCGCCAAGCCAGAAATCCACGGCGGCTTCGCCCTCGCACACTGGAACGGCTCGGCCGAAGTCGAGGAACAAATCAAGAATGACCTCAAAGTCACAATTCGGGTCATTCCGCTCGATGAGACATCCGAACCCGGCCGCTGCATTTTCACTGGAGAACCAAGCGCGCGGCGCGTCGTCTGGGCAAACTCGTACTAGGCTTGATCCGTTGTGGCGACGGTCTGTTGGCCATCGCAAACTTCTCATAAACATTGGCGGCGCTCACCCGTCTTCGGTCGCCGCGGCGACCTTCGGTGTGCAGGCAGAGCTTCGCGACAGTATCGCCCGACGGCGGCTCGGAAACCGCCACTCCTTGGCTATTGACGACGCACTGCGCTCCTGTTTATTCCCGCAGTCGCCGTGGAATTGAAGCTTTACAGTCGCGAATGGTGCTCGTGGTGCATTGACGCGAAGGAGTATCTCACCGAGAAAGGGTACCGCTTCAATCTCATTTATGTCGGCCGAGATCGACAGGCATACGATGAGATGAAAAAGCTTTCCGACCAGACTTATGTTCCAACTTTTGTGGCGGGCGACAGGGTGCTGGCCAATTTTGATACCGATCAGCTCGAGAAATTTCTGAACGAGCATCAGATCAATCCCTAATGCTTTTTGGCTTTTTCCTAACGCTCGGTGTGGGGGTCCTCAGCGTCGCCCTGCGCAGTTATCAAAATTCATATGCGCAAAAAGCGGGTGCGCTTGGAATTCTCGTCGCCACTTTCCTGGCCATCTATTTTATTACTGCCAGCTGGGTATTGGGGATTGCCGCTGCGGTGAGCTGGCTTTTTTTGCCGTGGCTGGAAATTCTCACTCGAATTCGCGCGCTTCGGCTGCCGAAGGAAAAACAACTCCGGCCAAAAAGTCCGCCGTCTTCGGATACTTTCCCGGCGCTGAGAGAGATCACGCGCGAGATCGAGGACGAAGGGTTCGTGCACGTGGGTGACGCGGGATGGGACTGGGAGGATTACCGCCAGTTTTTCCGCTTGTTTTACAAGGAGGAGGACCGAACGCAGGCCGCCATCTGCCTGAACGAGCAGCATGATCTCTCGTTTTATTACTTGCGAATTTCTTCGCGGGGGAAAGACGGCATCACTTGGACGACGTGGAATTATCCGCTCTCCTACGGTTTAAAGCTCACTCCCCGGTTCCGCATCAATCGCCAGCGACCGGATCAATCATTCTGGCAGCTTCATCAAAGCCATCGCGATTTTCTGCGCCGGAACGGGGTGAGTGCGGACATGATCGACGCGCTTGATGAAGAGCGAATCCAAACGGAAATGGAAAACGATCTGCGCGATCAAATCGCGCACAACATCGATAAGGGCGTGCTTAAGCAGACCGCGACCGGCGATGTAAAATATTCCTGGCGCGGGATGATTTATCTTTGGTGCCAGTTTCTGGTCGATCTGGTGCGGTTGTAACTCTTCCTCTCCCGTTTGGTCTTACTCTCGGCTTAGTCGCGAGCCAGTTGCGGCTGAGAGAATGGAGATTCAGAGCAAGAGGTAGAGGAAGATTGGTCTACACCTTCATGATCTCAGCTTCTTTGTGCTTGAGATGATCATCGACGGACTTGACGAAGCGATCGGTTAGCTTTTGCACTTCGGCTTCCAGATCGTGCAATCCATCTTCGCTTAATTCGCCTGCGGCTTTGAGTTTCTTTGCTTCGTCGAGCGCCGTGCGCCGGTTACTCCGAACGCGGACGCGCGCTTCCTCCGCCATTTTGCTGAGCGAACGCGCGAGATCCTTACGCCGTTCTTCTGACAACTCCGGGATCGGCAGCCGAATGATTTTTCCATCAACCGCCGGCATGATGCCGATTTTCGATTCCTTG
>JBKOXU010000023.1:0-15143 GCA_046725095.1 Verrucomicrobiota bacterium | reverse complement strand
TGCGAATGATCCATTCACGCGTGGCGTGAATGTTTTTGCCGGTGGAAAGATCCATGACGGTATCGGCGCCCCATTTTGTCGCCCAACGCATCTTCTCGACTTCTTCTTCGATCGACGACGCGACGGCGCTGTTGCCGATGTTAGCGTTGATCTTGACCAGGAAATTGCGGCCGATGATCATCGGCTCGGATTCCGGGTGATTGATGTTAGCGGGGATAATGGCGCGACCGCGAGCGACTTCGGCCCGCACGTACTCGGGCGTTATTTCGTCAGGGAGGTTTGCACCGAACGAGTGTCCGCGATGTTGATGAGCGAGGTCGTTGCGGGCGATGTTTGATGTTTGAGGTTTGATGTTTGATGTGTCGCTGTCGCGTCCGTGATTCTCGCGGATAGCGATGAATTCCATTTCGGGAGTGACGATTCCCTGGCGCGCATACCAAAGTTGCGTCACGCAATTGCCGGGCTTTGCCCGAAGCGGCTTACGCGCGGCGAATGCCGAATGACGAATGTCGAATGTCGAATCCCCATTGCGTTGCGCAGCGTGTTTCTCGGAAAGATACCCGTTGTCTTTGGGATGTACGGCGCGGCCAGTGATTTCTTCTACATCGCTGCGGTCGCGAATCCATTTTGCGCGCAGCGGTGGTAGTCCTTGAGGGACGTCGCCATGAAAACCCGGATCACCCCAAGGGCCGCTCGTGTCGTAAACTCGCACCGGCTCGTTGATTTCGATTTCGCCGTTCATCGTTTTCGTCGGCGCGAGCGAGATCTCGCGGAACGGCACTCTGATTTCAGGATGCAATTTGCCGAAGACGTAAACCTTGCGCGAGTTCGGCAGCGGATTTTCGACAGAATGAACCGAATTTACAGAATCTGCGGCGCTGAACTTATCCAATTTCATTTTGTCCATTCTGTTAATTCTGTCTGCAAAAAAAAGCCATGCGCGGAAAGACGCATGGCTGACCTCGCTTCCTTCGGCGGCATTACCCGCATCAGGTTCAAGGGGTCTCCGATTCCGCCATCGCTGAATCGAACTCTCAGCCATTCGGCTCCCCCGCACTTAATTCTCGGTCAAAATAAGACGGAGACAACCGAAGTCAATGCACGGTACCCAGTGCGCCCGGACCGCGCGCTGCCTTCGAAATTGCCAGGTGGCCTTGTTGCGGCCGCTATTCTTTCTTCTGCGCCTCGCTCGCAGCTTCCTCTTTTATGTTCGTATGAAAAATGGCGAGCCATTGGCCATTCTCCAATTTCCAAACGGACCCGGCGTTGTAGGTGCCGGACATATCCTTTCCATCCACCGTGCCCTCGACCTTCACCTTATACGTCGTAACGATGACGTCCTTTTCATCGGAGAACATGTCGAAATCGCTAATCTCAAACGATTTCATGGCCCACTTCTGCATGTCTGCCAGTTCTTTCTGCATATTGGAAACGCCCTCGGGGTAAACTGCCCGGACATCTTTATCGACGAGTTTCTTGAAGGCGTCTGCATTTTTATCTTTGAACGCCTGCCAAGCCGCTTTTTCCTTTGCTTCCATCGCGTCCTTGTCCGGCGTTGCGGCGATTGAAACGACGACGGTCGCAAGCAACGCCACCATCGTGTAGGTAATCATTCTTCTCATGGGGTCCTTTCGTTGAGGTTAATTGTTAAAATCAGCTTGCTGCGTTCGAGCAGACGGTCAAGGACAATTCAGAGGCCTCTCTCAGGGAAGCTTTGGTTTAGCCCGGCGTTTCACAGAAATGCCGACGAGAACGGAAGACCCAGGCGCGCGCCTTGCCCAGAGGGCGTTTTTCCGTCTTACGGAACGATCACGGCTGATTCGAGCAACGAGGACGGCGGAGGATTTGAGGCAGGTGTTGACGACGGAAATGCAGATTCGCCGAGCAGGCTGATCAAGCTTGAATCCACTTCCTGGGTAACGGGTTCAACTGGCACATCGGGCATTGATTTACCTTGCCGCCGGTATTCAGCGACAAGCATCGGTGGCTGCTTTTTGACCGCCAGCGCTCGATAATTTTCAATCCCGACGCTGATCGCCTGGGCGAGTCTCCCGCGCCAATCTTTCTGCGAAATCAGCCGGCTTTCGCCACGTTCGGTCAGGAACCCTCCTTCGACCAGCACAGCCGGGACCTTGGTCTGGCGCAGCACTGCGAATCGCGCCCGCTTAATTCCCCGGTCGAACTCGGGGATATGTCCGAGAAGGGAATGATAGATGCAGGCCGATAGCGCCATACTCTGGGCATCCACCTGGCTGCCCGCCTGCACGCTAGCAGAACTCGAAGTCACCCAGTTGTCGGACGTGGATGGCGCTCCCCGCGGCGTGAATGAAAAAATTTCGAAGCCGGTCGCGCTCGGATCGCGATCCGTCGCGTTGAAATGAATACTGACGAAAATCGAGTCGCGCGCTGCGTTGGCAATCCGGGCGCGAACTTCCAAGGGCACAAAGTAATCGCCTTCGCGAGTCATGATCACGCGCAGACCCTTCGCCTGTAAAAGCGGGCGCAACTGCCGCGCCACGTCCAGCGCAAAATTCTTTTCGGAGCCATAACGGCAGACCGCGCCTTTATCGTAGCCGCCGTGCCCAGGGTCGAGAACTACCGTTCGAATTTTACCTGCGTTTGCAACGCGGTGCGGACGCACCAGCGGTTCGATCGTCTTGGCCACATCCGTGCGCGAGACCAAAAATTTTCCATTCTGCTCGAGCAGAGGGAAACATAACCAACTGCGCGCCCCGTTGATGATGACCTCGCGGCTGCCGCGGACAAATTCGAGCGGATTCTTCACCGTCTCGAGGTTGATTTGCGCTCCGGAAGGCGCGACTTCGGCCGGCAACCCGTAAAACTTCGATATGTTCTCGACCGTCAGGTAATCGCGACCATTAACTTTTATGAGCTGCCAATCATCCGCGGCAAAACTCGAATGCGAAATGATGAAAACGCTCAAGAATGCGGGGGGGAACAGACGTTTCAGCATATGATCATCACCCGGCTACGGTACCGAAAAGGCTATTGGTCTCAAGTGGTGCAGCGAGACAAGCCGGTGGCCGTGAACTTTCGTGCAGAATTAATTGACTCGGCCCGTTTTTTCGTTAAGGGCCGGAAATGCGTTCGTCTCTTCGACGCGCGGCTGGCGATTGGATCACGTTTGTTCTGTGCAGTGTCGCGGTAGTATTTGCAATCCCGGCTCACGCCGCTCAAGCGTTGCCGAAATGCTGCGTTTGGCGGGTGACCAACGCAAAAGCCCCATTCTATTTAGTCGGCTCCGTCCATACGCTCGGTGAAGATGATTATCCGCTGCCTGTTCCTTACGAGATCGCACTAAAGGACGCCAAACGGTTCCTCTTCGAATTTGACCCGACGCGGCAGGCCGAATTCGAAAAGAAATTAAACGCAGCCGCCAAGTATCGTCCGGGGGAAGACATCAGCTCGAAGATTGACCCGAAACTCTTCGCCTGGCTTCAGCAAAATATTTCGACCGTCAATAGCAATGCTCGCCACGGAAAAAAATCCCAAGCTACCGGTTTTAACAGCGGACTTGGCTACAAACCGTGGTGGATTGCCCAGCACCTCGTTGACAAGAACGCTTACAGCAATGTCTCTGCGTCTCCTGGTTTGGATGACTATTTCCTCGTGCGCGCTCAAAGGATAGGAAAAGAGATAGGCGGCCTCGAATCGGTGGACGAGCATGTGGCTGTTCTCGGTGGATTGTCAGATCGCGATGGCGAAATCATTCTGCGTGACGCCCTGACCCCGCAGAAGAATGGCGAGGCCCAACTAAACGGAATGCGGCAGGCATGGCGAAAAGGCGACACCGCCGCCCTTTGGGATCGCGACTCGCGTTTCCGCAGGGAAGCACCCTGGATTGCAGCGCGTTTTGTTGATGAGCGAAACCGCAAATGGGTGCCGCGGATCGAGGCAGAACTAAAAAGCGGCAAACCAACTGCGATTGTAGCTGGTGCGCTGCACTTTTCCGGTCCGAATAGCATTGTGAAATTGCTGGAGAAGCGCGGCTACAAGATCGACCAATTGTAACGGCGGTCCGGCAACGCGACCCTAAAGAAAAAGCTCTCGCCGCGAGTGCTGCTTCAACGGAACTTCGTTTGGGAGGTCTAACACGGATTAGACAACTCAGACCAAACATTTTTTCCAAACAATGAAATCATTTGTCCTGATCCTGGTCGCGGCCTGCAGCGTGTGCAGTTTGAGCGCACAAACTGAATCGCCAAAGTCGAAACCCTTCGGCAGCGCTACCGTAGCGCCAAACACCAAAAAACCCCCTCCTCCTGTCACGATCGCTTCTCCTCAGTCTGCAAATGAATCAGTAAAACCACAGACCGAAAGAAACTCGCCGCCACTGGACGCGAGCAACAGGGATACATCGGCGAAACCACAGGATGATTTCTTCATGTACGCCAACGGCGGCTGGATCAAGCGGACTCAGATTCCGCCCGAATATTCGCGCTGGGGCAGCTTCAACGAGTTAATCGAGAACAATAACGACGCGCTGCATGACATCGCGGAAAAAGCGGAAAGCACACATGTCGATCCGCGCCTCGCACCGGAAACACAGAAGGTAAGCGATTACTACGCGAGCGGCATGGATGAGAAAACAATCGAGGCGATGGGTGCGAAGCCGCTGGACGACGAGTTTAAACGGATTGAAGCAATCAAGGATCGCAATGATTTGCTCAAAGAGATCGCCCACCTCCACAGCATCGGTGTCGGTGTGCTTTTCGGTTTTGGTTCCGGCCAGGACGACAAAGACAGCACGCACGAGATTGCGCAGGCGGTTCAGGGGGGACTCGGAATGCCGGACCGCGATTACTACACCAAGACCGATGAGGCCTCGAAAAAGCTTCGGGACCAATATGTCGAGCATGTCGCAAAAATGCTGACGCTCCTTGGTGAACCTGCCGGAACCGCTACCGATCACGCCAGAAAGATTCTCGCGCTTGAGACGAAGCTCGCCGAAGCCTCGCGGACACGAGTCCAACTGCGCGATCCGCAAAAGAATTACAATAAAATGTCGGTGCGCGAGCTCCAGGAGCTGACGCCTGATTGGAATTGGAGTGGTTACTTCAACGAGATCAATTTGCTCGAGCCCGGCAGCATCAACGTACGCCAGCCGGAATTTTTCAAAACTGTCGACGAGGTGTTCAAGAGCACGCCTCTGGATGATTGGAAAGCGTACCTGCGCTGGCATCTCAACAATGCAGCTGCAGAGGACCTCTCCAAGGACTTCGTGAATGAAGACTTTAACTTCAAGGAGCGGACCCTTCGCGGCACTGAAAAAATCAAACCGCGTTGGAAACGCGTCATCGCGTCCACCGACGACGCAATCGGTGAAGCACTCGGCAAATTGTACGTGGCGTTCTATTTCCCGCCAGAGGCCAAGGCGCGCGCGCTCGAACTGGTGAACAATTTGAAAGAGGCGCTTGCTGACCGAATTAAGACTCTGGACTGGATGGACGAGCCGACCAAGCAGGAAGCGCTCAAGAAACTGGCCGCGATGCGAGTGAAGATCGGCTATCCGGATAAGTGGCTGGATTATTCATTATTGACGGTCGACCGCGGACCATTCGTCTTGAATGCGATGCGTGCGGCAAAGTTCGAAACAACGCGCGAACTGAACAAAATCGGCAAGCTCGTCGATCCAACTGAATGGGGCATCACGCCGCCGACGGTCAACGCGTATTACAACCCGAACATGAATGAAATCGTGTTCCCCGCGGGAATTTTGCAGCCGCCATTTTTTTACGCAAACGCGGACGATGCCGTCAATTACGGCGGAATCGGCGCGGTTATTGGACACGAAATGACGCACGGGTTCGACGATCAGGGCCGCCAATTCGATGCGGCCGGGAACTTGCGTGACTGGTGGACGCCGGAATCTGCCGCGAAATTCAAAGAGCGCTCACAAGCGATCGTGAAGCAATACAGCGAATACGAGCCACTGGCTGGTTTGCATGTCAATGGCGAGCTGACTCAAGGTGAAAACATCGCCGATCTAGGCGGCGTGAAACTCGCGTACGCCGCGCTACAGAAAGCGCTCGATAACGATCCGGAGGAGCGCGACAAAAAGATCGACGGCCTAACGCCCGAGCAACGTTTCTTCCTGTCGTTCGCAACGATTTGGAAATCCAAACAGCGGGATGAAGATTTGAAATTGCGGCTTAACACCGATCCGCATTCGCCCGCCCGCTATCGCGTGAACGGGCCACTCTCGAATTTGGATGAGTTCCAAAAGGCGTTTGGTCTGCCCGACAACTCCTCGATGGTTCGGCCGCCGGATAAACGCGTTAATATTTGGTAGGGCGCGCCGCCGGGCGCGCCGGAAACGAACGGAACGACGGTCCGTCCCTACCGGATCTTCCCGCCCCAGGAAAGAATCTTCGCTTTCGCGCCGGCTGCTTCGGCTTCCTTAATGTTGCCCGCGCGGTTGTAAAACAGGGAGAGGCTTGTCCAGCCAATTTGGTCGTTAGGCCGTAATTCCACTGCTCTTTTTCCTGCTTGGATTGCCTCTGGAAAACGCCCAAGCTTCATCAGGGACATGCCAAGGGCGTGCCAGCCGTCGAAAAAATCCGGAGCGATCTGAACACAGCGCCGGTATTTCTCCACCGCGCTTTCCAAATCGCCGACGGCGAGATCACCATTGGCGTCATCAAAGATTTCGTCGAGTGTCTGCTCCATCAAGATGGGTAGGTTTCGCCGCGGACACGGCGGCGGCTACAGCTGTTACCCTTTGGCAAATTGTACGCCGGCCGCTTGCTGCCGCTCATGCAGCCATTCCCAAAAAACAATTTTTCGTTTGTTGCTCAAGAGCCGCTTTTCAAACGTCGCTTTCTTCTCCCTGTTCGTTGCGTCCGCGGAGGGCTCACGCTTTTCCAACACAGCGATGAGTCCACTGTCGCCCGAGGGCAAAAAGTCAGTAAGCTCACCTCGATTCAGGTATGCCACGGCATTCTTAATTGTGAGCATCTCAGGCGACTCCTCCTTTGGCTTTTCGTCCTGGCCTTCCGTTGCTTCCTCCAGCACTGAGAACGGCTGAAGTTTCTCCAGTTTTACTCCCGCTTGTTGAGCTGTAGCTTCGAGGGCCTGACCGGATTTGGTTGCCTGGCGTAGCTGCTGAACGATCTCCGCCCCTTTCGTTGATATTAACTCGCGAGCTCGAGTGCGCTTGATCGTCTCAACAATCTTCGGTTTCGCCTCTTCAACGGTCAGAGGACGGGCCTCCACGAGGCCTGCGAGATGCAAAATATAAAACCCATCCGTCACCTGGATTGGATCGCTGTTCGGCTCCTGTATCGATAGTTTGAAAGCAGCGGCGCCAAGTTGTGGATCGGCATTCAACTTCGGATCCGGCTTCGTCGCGGTAAACTCGCCGGTCGTCTGCACCGCCACATGAGATTTCTCAGCCACTTGTTTGAAATCCGCGCCTTTTTCCAGGAGCGCTTGGGTGAAATCGGTTGCGCGGTCGGAAAGCTCCTGCAAAACATCGATGCGCTCTTTTCCAGTTAACTTCTTTTGATCGTCAGTTAGCGTCAGACTGACAAAATCGACCTTGCGCTTTTCATCGCTTTTGAGCTCGGCCTTGTGTGCTTCGTAATACTTCTGCACGTCCTCATCACTAACTGTGATTTCTTTGGAAAAATCCTCGGGGCGCAGCCGAATCACGCTCACATATAATTTGTCGTAGGCCCGTTGGTAATCTGCGTCGATCTCCGCTTCCGGGATCGAGACCCCTGTCCCAAGCAACTGCTTAACTTGATTTAAGCAGAGCTCGTCGCGAACCAGCTGCTCGATGTGCTCCTCGGCAAGACCGTTCGGCGCGAGCGCATTCTGCACGAAATCGCTGAACTTGTGAATGTCGAAGCCCGATTCGCCTTTAAATACTGGCAGCGCGCGCACAACCTCGGCGACCTCCGAGGAGCCCGGTCGAATGCCGAGACGCGCCGCTTCATGACGCAGAACCAATAAGTTCAATATGAACTGGACATAAACCTGGTTCGGGTCTTGTACGCCCGGGGTCAAATTCTGCACGAAATCCGACATGCCCAGGGCCTGTGCCAGATTGAACAGGCGAGCCATTTGCTGGGCTTCCAACATCGAAACATTGCGATCGTAAATGCGAGCAAATCGATCGGAGCGCATCGCGCCGTAATCCGGCTGTTGCACGAAATAGAAGACGAAAGGGATAGCGAGAATGGCGATCACGATCATCAACCAGTGACGATGCTTGCGCAGTAACTTCATCATAACGGAAGAAATTGTAGTGGCGGCTGTCCTCAGCCGCAAATCGCCGAACACAAACTTTCCAGTCTGTGCCTAGCGGAGTTGCACTTCGCTGAACTGGCAAAAGCGGGTTTTAAACCCGCTGGGCACACAGGCGAAACGCCTATGTTCCGGCTTCTGCTGTTTTCTGAATTATTTCCCAGGCGCTGCGCAGGTGTTGCTCAGTCGTGAGAACATTTCCCAAACCGATGCGCATGACGGTTCGGCCACGCAATCTCGTCTGCGTGAGATAAGCCCGCCCCGAAGCATTGATTCGCTCCACGATCTCGCTATTCAGTTTGTCGATCTCTTTCTCGGGTGCACCGGTGAATCGAAAGCAAACAACCGGCATCACGACCGGCGCCGCCAGCTCAAAGCGATTGTCGGTCCTGATCCAGTTGGCCAGAAGGTTTGCCAGACGCAGGTGCTCGCGAATGCGCGCCGCCATTCCAGCGCGGCCAAACGCGCGAAAAACCATCCAGGCTTTCAGGGCTCGGAATCTTCGGCCCAGTTGGATGCCGTAGTCCATGTAGTTTTTCTCCGCCTCCACCGTGTCGCCACGCAAATATTCTGGGACAAGGGTGAAGACCCGGCGCAACCGCTCAAGATCGCGCACGTAGAGCACACTGAAATCCAGCGGCACAAAAAGCATTTTGTGCGGATTGACAACGAGCGAATCGGCCTTGCTCCAACCCGAGGTAACCCACTTTTGTTCGGGCAGAAGCGCTAGGCCCGCACCATAAGCGCCGTCAATGTGCAACCACATTTCATGTTCGCGGCAAATTTTCGCGATCTCGGAAACCGGATCGACGCTTGCGGTCGACGTTGTGCCCACGGTCGCGACCGTGGCGAGCGGCTTGAACTTCGCGCGCCGATCGCGCGCAATCATTTCGCTCAACGCTGATACGTCCATTCGAAAGTCGGCATCGCACTCGACGCGTTGCACATTTCCCTCGCCAAGCCCAAGCGCGATCGCCGCTTTTTCCGCCGAACTGTGCGCTTGCTCGGAAGCATAAATGCGGAACGTCGGAAGATCGGCGCGTCCGGTTAACCCAAGTTTACGAGCCCCGGGCGCGGCTTCCTCCCGCGCCACCGCGAGCGCGTGCATTACGCCGACGGAAGCGGTATCGTAAACCACGCCGTCGAATTCCTTCGGCAACTGCATCCACTGCCGCAACCAATCGATCACGAGCGTCTCAAGTTCGGTCGCAGCCGGTGATGTGCGCCAGGTCATTGCGTTGACATTGAGCGGCGCGGTGATGATTTCGCCAAGGATTCCGGGCGCAGTCGTGGTCCAACCGAAATAGCCGAGAAACATCGGGTGCCCCCAGTGCACCATGCCGGGAACGATCAGCCTCCGGATGTCGGCAAAAATCCTAGCGAGGGGCTGGCCATCCTCCGGCGCTTGTTTTGGCAGTGCGCCAATAATCGCCCCTGGCTTCGCATTTGGCGCGACTGGCAACGTTTCTATTTTTTCCCGATAATCGGCAATCCAATCCGCGAGGTCATGCAACTGCCTCCGGAATTCTTCCGGCGGAAGATCACCAAGCGGTTGTCGATCTTTCATCCGTCAGGAAAGGCGGACTCATCAAAAAGCAAAGCCGAAACTGAAATGGAATGCGCCGAAGTCTTCATCCGCGCGCGGGTCGGGATTGACGCCGTAATCGAGACGAATCGGCCCGACCGGTAGTTTATAACGCAACCCTGCACCCACAGCATAGCGCATGTCATTCAGGCCGACTTCTTCCGATGTCGGCAATAAATTGCCGGCATCCGTGAAAACTGCACCCTGCAATTCTCCAAAAATTGGAAAGGTGTACTCGACATTAAAGACGGTGAAGAATTCACCTCCGATTGGATGACCTTTTGGGTCATGTGGACCGAGATCGCGATAACCAAAGCTTCGCACAGTGTCGCTTCCCCCAATGAAAAAACGTTCGTCGATAGGAATTGCAGTGGCCTCCGCTGGACCGCTTACCGTTAGTGAGTGAATAATGCCGGCGCGCGCGCCGAATGCGATCGAAGACTGTTGGAACCAGCGCTGAAACGGAGTGCCCGGTTTATCCTCCACCACGCCCGGAGTAAGCGTTTTCGGTCCAAAAGGAAGGTAATAGCCCACGCGCATCGTTCCGCGGATATATTCGATGTCGCTTCCGAACGCGCTCGAGGCCAAATCCAAAGTGTTATTGATCAGGAACCCCCGCGGCGTCACGAAGGGGCTCTCCCGCAGATCGATGGTATTTGTGAGGCCCAGAGTATTTACAAGGTAATCTTCGTCGCCGAGAAAGATCGGTTTGATGTCGGCTTCGATTATTTTTACCTGGCGAACACCGAAGGTCACGCCGGCCTCATCGTACTTCGTGATTTTTCGCGTGAGCTCGAGTCGTCCGCCCAATTCAAATTTTGTGTAGCCATCGAACCTGAAAGTGAACGCAGCAAAACGAGCTTTGAACGAAAAATCCGTATCAAAGAAAAACGGATCTTCGTACAAAATCTCCCCTTTGTATCCTCGCTGTGACACCTCAATCGATGTTGTCAGGGGTCTGCCGTAACCGAAAAGGTCGCGATCTCGATATTGCACCCCGGCGATACCACCCTCATACGTACCGTATCCGATCCAGAAACCGAATTCTTTGCTCTTCGCTTCCTCTGCGGAAATGTCGAGCCGCAAGAGATGTCCATCAACTGGAACGGGCTTAATTTGGACAAGATTAAAAAGGCCCGTCCGCATTAAGGTGCGAAATCGCTCATCGAGTACATCCGGGCTATAAGTTTTGCCCTGGAGTTTGCTGAACCGTTTGACGACATAACTGGGACGCAGTCGCTCGAGTCCGGTTACTGTAATGCCATCAAAGCGGTAAACAGGACCTGCTGTGATCGCGACTTGCACCGGCACTCGCCCATTGACTGCTTCCTCCGGCGCGCCGCTGGCCTCGACCTTAACTTCATAATAGCCGCGCGCCCTGAAATATGCCTGGAGACGCCGCGGAATATCAGCCACTCGTGCATCGGTATAAGGCTGTCGCAGAAGATCGAGCATCTGCCCGCGCAATGTTTCCGCGTCGTAAATCTTCTGTCCGCTAAATGAAACGCTGCCGAAGAAATATTGCTGTCCCTCGTGAATCGGAAGAACCACATCAACCTGATTCGTTTCCCGGTGAAAGGTATAACGCGGCGGATCGATCACCGCGTCCAAAAAACCTTCCGCGACATACAAGCGGCGCACCAGATTCGCTCCCTCCTGCATGTCAGCGGCAACAAAGGGCAACTTCTTTTCAAGCTTTGAATAGCGCTCGCGGGTCGGCCCAAGCATGTATTCGAGAAGCTTGTCGGCCGGTTCCCGCGCACTTCCCTCAAAGATCACCGTCCCGACTGTGAAGCGCGGGCCCTCGGTAATATCGAGACGAAGGCGATCCTGCGATTCAATGGTGTAATGCACGTTCACGTCCGCGTAGCCATGTTTCCGGTAAAAGACCTCGAGGAAGAATGCGAGGTCATCCGCCCGCGCCGGACTTAACCCAAAATCGTCGATCGTGGTGATCTCTTCCTTTAAAGCCGAGCGTAGGTCCTCTTCAGCGAAAGCGTGCTGGCCGCGAAATTCGATGATGCTCGTCCGTTGCGCGCGTTTCTCCTGCTGTTTTACGACGGCCTGCTGCGCTTTTTGCCTTTCTTCAGGTCGTGTGACATCCACTGCGCTCTGCGCCGCGACTCTCAATGCCAGGGCCACATTTGCGAGACAGAAGAGGACCCTGTGCTGCATCTTAGCGGAACCGAATCAGATACTTTACTATTCCGCGATAGTCGCCCCCCACTCCGACGTCGCCGACGAGGACAAATTGATCGCTGATCTTTAAGCGTGCGCTGACTTGCTGTCGACCGGTTCGAGGATCGACAGTGCCCACGTCCAGATCGAGGCGATTAAAAAATGCGTTGCTCTGGGTCGGCTCGCCTTTTTTGAAAACTTTCCGGTAAAGTTGCTGTACTAGTAACATTGCGGCCCGCCCGGCGAGAACATTGTTATTCCCTGACAGCTCCGCTCTGGTGACGCCGGTGGCGATTAAAGAAATGATCTCCTCCTGCGCCAGGGGCGGCTCGCTCGTGAAAATCGCCTCGGGCGCGAGCAAAGTTCCATAGACATAAACACGCACCGTGTAGTCGCGGATGACAGACGTGCCCTGAAGATCGATCCGAGGATTGAAGGAGTCGCTCGGATCAAAATAGAGGAAGCCGTAGGAAACCTCGAGTCGGCTGAAGGGCAATGTGGCTTCGACATTCTGCATTCGCACCACACCCTGCAATTCAGGATGTAGCCCGGTACCGGTCAACTTGAGATCGGTGGTCGCACCGCCGGTGGCCAGGTTCCCGCGAATGAGGATGGGATCTTTTGTTTTAATTGCGACATCAAATTTCCAATTGCGAAACGGCGGGTCGGGTAACGAAAATTCCGGACGCGACGACGGCGGTTCTGGCGCGGGTCTGCCCGGTAGACCGATCGGAATGAGATCGATATTCTTCAAGAAATGACTGTTCGTCATCGCGACGTTGCCGGCGACCGTGGCCGTGAGGAATGGTCCTGTTACCTTGAGATCCGCATCCGCGCGCGCAGTGAGCGTATCGTTCCGAGCGATGAGCACGCTTTCGGACTTGAATTGCAAATCAAGAGTCGGCTCGGTCAGCCTTGGGAATGTGACACGTCCGCCCATCTTAAAAGGGCCGCCGGCGAGACTTCCCTCGAAGCCTTCCAGTGTGACGGTATTGCCCGCGAAGTTTAATCGGGCATTCAAATTGTGAAGCGCGGGAAGAGTCGCGTTTGTGAATCGGGCAACACTGATTCGCATGTCCCCGGCCCCGCTCAAGATCGGATTGCCGATCGTTCCGCTTACATCGACATCCAAACCGGCTTCCCCATCCAATGCCTCGAGATCCGGAAAAAATTGACGGACGAAATTCACTGGGCTGCGCGGGAGACGAGCTTTTGCCGTGATCGGTGTTTCGTCTGGCAATTTTCTGGCGCGAGCAATTTCCGGGATATCAAACGGCATGTTCGCAGTGAGTTCCAACGGCTGAATACGAGTTTGTTGGAGCTTTCCTGCAATCGCGAGCCGATCGTGGACGACTTCCGCGGTGACATCGAAAGTTGCCGGTTCGAGATGCGGCCATTCCTCGCTTCGTAAATCGCGCATTTGCACATCGAGTCGCGCGTTTAAGTCGGCGACTGTCCCTTTGGCATCGAGCTTTGCATTCAAAGTCCCTGATGCCACTGGCTTGACGCCGATGTCCTCGAAAACTTTACGTATGTCCAAATTCTCCGATTGAAACGTGGCGGCGACTTTTCCGCTGGACGGCACGACTGGAGCGCTCGTCCCGAGATTTCCCCAGACGAACGGGATCGAGACGTAGCCAACCGCAAATTTCGCATGACCCTGGTCAAGTTGAATTTTGCTGATCTCCAAGGTGTCGCCCTTTGCCTGGGCGATTGCCTGAAAATCCATGTTGTTCGTCGCGAAGAAAATAATGGGGACATCGAGACCCTCGGGCGAGTAAGACGCATCGATATTCGCCTGAACCGATTGCAAATCGCCGTAACGCCCCTGGCCCAGAACGAGCTTCAGCTTCCCCGAATTTTTGACTGTTTGCGCGTCGCCGTTTCCCTCCCAATCGAGCGCAAATGAGCCCGCGAGTTCATTCTCGTTGCCGGAAGCGCGAAGCAGTGGCTCAAGCGTAGATAAGTTCGCGACCCGCGTCGTGACCTTCCCATTGTAATGATTGGGCTGTCGCAAGTTGAGACTACCAGTTGCGCTAATGAAATCGCTGTCGTTCAGAATTGCACTGCAATCCTGTAGGTAGATCACATTGTTGGAAACCGAACATTGCGTGCTGAGTTGCCGAAAAACCAGCTCCCGTATCCTGAGGTTCGACCCGGAGATCGAGACGTTTCCGTAGGCGACCTCTTGTTTCCATTCGATCTGCGCTGTCATTTGCAATGGCCCGCTCACTCTGTTCGGCGAATCTACCGCCCAAAAATCGCCGACTTCAGGCCCGTTCAGGTTAACCTCCAGCTCCGCTGGATGTGACGAAGCTTTGCCGGGATCTGCTGGAAGCCGGTATCGGCCGCGAACACTTAGTTCGTTTTGATTTCGACGCAGACTTAACCGATCCAGGCCCAGCACATCATCCAGTCCGCTGAGCGATCCGCTTAGTGAGTCAACCACGTACTCCCGGTAATGGATGTTGGTTAAATCGATTTCGATTGCAGTGCGAAGATCCGCAAACCACGGCTTTTTACTATCGGCGGGCGGCACAACTTTGGACACGCGAAGGGTGGCGCTCATTTTCTCTATGGTTCCCTCGGGAAACCGGACGGAACTCGCAGTCACGCCAAAATTCGCTTCGACCTTCGCATTGACGATGTCGATCTTTCCGGTGAATTGAGCCGAGCCGGTCAATCGGAGAGGCGTTCCCGCAGTCAGCTGCTGGAGGTCCGCTGCCGTGCTAGCCACTTCCAGATGCGTCGGAGTGCGGCCAAAGTCTTTGAACGTGGCGGGCAATTCGACAGTCCCGCGAAGATGAGACTCGTTTTCGCCCTGAAGAATGTCGCCCGTTTGCAGAAGCGCCGTGCCATTTGCCGCGGAAATCTGAAAGATACCGCGGTCGAACGCGGTTCCTCGCTGCTGGAAATTGCTGATTTGCGCAATCAGTTTCCCCTGCCATGTGCGCGGAGAACTGATCAAACCACCAAGATCGACATCCAACTTTTCTATTTGCCCGCGAATGAAGTCTTCCGGAAGCGCCGCATATTTATTGATGACACCGAGAGGAACGTTCTCGGCGTGCAGATGGAGATCGGTATTGAGCGATGATTGCGCTTCATT
>JBKOXU010000117.1:0-22283 GCA_046725095.1 Verrucomicrobiota bacterium | reverse complement strand
AATTCTTCGTCGCTCAAAGCCAATTCACGACGCAGATGATTTCTCAGCAGGTTGCAGCCGGATGTTGATCTCCGACTTTAGCGTTCGATGAACAGGACATTTCGCGGCGATCTCCATCAGTTTCGCGTGTTGCTCGGCGGTCAATGAGCCGGTCATCTCGATTTCTGTATCGATTCGGTCGAGCATGCCTTCTTTCGTCTCGCACTCTTCGCAATCTTTCGCGTGGATGCGCGAATGCCGAAGCGACACGACGATTTTCTCCAGCGGCCACTGTTTCCGTCGCGCATACAAGCCGACCGTCATGGACGTGCAGACGCCCAGAGCCGCTAGCAAATAGTCGTATGGATTGGGCCCGGTATCGCCACCGCCTGCGCTTACCGGTTCGTCAGCACTAAGGTGGTGCTTACCAGCGATGATCTGTTGTCTGAAATTTCGCGAATCGCCGCGCACGACAACATGCGCTGTTTTATTGTCGCTTTGTGTAATCATAGTCCGACTTAGGCGCGCAGGATACCGGCGAAGGCTTCTCGATACCGCCAGACAAGAAAGACCTCAAGTGCCGTGACGACGATCGCCGGCGGTATTCCCTCGGGCGTCATCAAAATGTGGAAGATCCAAATGTTTACTATGATGGCGCCAAGAATCGTCAGGCCGAGTGGAATGAAGCGGCCGATTAAGAGAAGCAGGCCACCGAGGACTTGGAAGCCGCCGATGACGTAAACGTAGCCGCTGGCAAAAAAGGCGTGCAAATATTCACCAGCCACACCTTGGGGCAGCGGCGGCATGGGAAGGAAATGCAGAAACGCGTTGGAGCCAAAGATAACGAAAACGAGCCCAAGAAGAATTCGGGCAATAATAGTGAGGATTTTCATGCGCAGATGGTGACTAGATCGTGACCGAATTCCAATCTTCAAGTTTCTTTTTAAGAAAATTATCCGGAGCGGATTTCGCCAATGAGGGCAACTGATGGCCAGACGTGCCGTCTGCAGGACTTCATGCGCAGCCGGCACCGGGCTTCGCCAGCTTCGGCGTGGCAGGCGGCTGCCACTATAGTTATACTAGGCAGCGCGAAGTTTTTTCTTTCGTAAATCCTGAGACACTGTTCTTTGTTCGCCGATGGCTGCGGTGGTAGGTCAACGTATCAGCACGCGCGCGACCGGCGTTGTCGGGATCGCGATTCTTTGCAGCCGCGTTCTCGGGCTGATTCGGGAAGTTGTTTTCGCGGCAATGTTCGGCGCGACGCGCAATATGGACGCGTTTCTGACCGCGTTTCGCGCGCCCAATATGTTGCGCGATCTCTTTGCCGAAGGCGCGCTTTCCACCGCGTTCGTGACTACGTTCTCGCGCCGGATTGCGACGGAAGGCAACCAATCGGCATGGGATCTGGCGAGCAAGGTGGCAACCCTCGCTCTTGTTTTCATGAGCGCGGTTTCGCTCCTCGGCGTCATTTTCGCTCCGGTCCTTATCAATATTCTTGCGCCCGGTTTCCCGGTTGAAAAAGCCGAGCTCACCGTGCTGCTCACGCGGATCATGTTTCCGTTCATTTTACTCGTGTCGCTGGCTGCGCTGGTCATGGGAATGCTAAACGCGCGACACGTATTTGGCGTCCCGGCGATGGCGTCGAGTTTTTTTAATCTCGGCTCTATCGTCGGCGGAGTAGCGCTTTGTTACTGGCTCGATCCACAGCCCGATTGGCGTCATCCGCATTTCGGCGAACGCGGGCTCATCGGGCTGTCGATTGCAACATTGATCGGTGGTTTGTTGCAGTTGGCCGTGCAATTACCGTCGCTTCGGCGTGTCGGGTTCCGCTTTCATCCTGACTTCAAATGGCGCGATCCCGGTGTGCGAACCATTCTCGGAATGATGGGGCCGGCGATGATCGCCGCGAGTGCCGTGCAGGTGAACGTGGCCGTCAACAGCATTTTTGCATCGGGGATGGGTGATGGACCGATTACGTGGTTGAACATTGCCTTTCGTCTGATGCAATTGCCTCTGGGAATCTTCGGCGTGGCGGTCGCGACGGTTACGCTGCCTTTGGTTTCGCGCAGCGCGGCAGTTGGCAACACGAGCGAATTTCGCTCTGCGCTCGCGCATTCTGTTCGACTTGTTCTGTTGCTTACGATTCCCGCTGCGATCGGTCTCATCATTCTGGCTGAACCGATAATTCATTTGATCTACCAGCATGGCCGCTTCACACAGGCAGCCACGGTTCAAACCGCGGCTGCGCTCCGTTTTTATGCAATCGGTCTGGCCGGATATTCCGCGGACAAAGTGCTGGCCCCGGCGTTTTACGCGCTCGACAAACGTCATCTGCCAATGTTCGTCAGCCTCACGTCCATCGCGGTCAATTTTTCTCTGAATTGGTTCTTCACGTTTCGTCTTCAGTTGGGACATCGCGGCCTTGCGCTTTCGACCAGCCTGGTCGCCATCACTAATTTCTTCTTTCTGTATTCGATGATGCGCCATTACACGAGGCATCTCGAGACAGGCACGATGCTCAAAACGATCGCCAAGTTACTCATCGCCGGCATCGGTCTGGCCGCCGTCTGCTGGCTGGCATTAACGTTTTTCTTTGCCAGGCATCCACATGCCCCCGATTGGCAGAACGCGCTCGTGATGTTGATCACGATTTGCTGCGGGGCGGGAATATTCTTCGGCGGAGCGTACCTCTTGCGCGTCGCCGAAGTGCATGACGTCGTCGATCTCGTGCGACGCAAATTTGGCCGCGGGCTGTAGAGGCGTTTGTGTCAGACGCCTATTCCAGTGCCTGACCGAGATCTTCGATTAAATCGTCCGCATTCTCGAGACCAATCGACAGTCGTAATAGATTTTCCGGCGAAGTTGTCCCAGGCCCTTCAATCGATGCTCGATGTTCGATTAAACTTTCCACACCACCCAAACTCGTCGCACGGGTGAAGATTTTCGTTTTCGCCGCAACAGACATTGCCGCCTCGCCTCCACCGTTGACTTGGAAGGAGAGCATTCCACCGAAGATCGACATCTGGCGCCGGGCGAGTTCATACCCGGGATGGGAACCCAGTCCCGGATAATGCACGCTCTCAACCTTTTGATGTTGGGCAAGAAATTCCGCGACCTTCATTCCGTTTTCAGAGTGGGCTCTCATTCGCCACGGCAACGTGCGCATCCCGCGCAGAATCAGCCAGCAATCGAAAGGCGAGGGGACCGCGCCTCCCGAATATTGGATGGCACGAACGCGCTGAAAAAATTCGCTCTCCTTTTTTGCAACAACAATCCCGCCGGCTACGTCGCAATGCCCGCCGAAGTATTTCGTGGTCGAATGCAGAATCAGATCGGCGCCCAGTTCGAACGGACGCTGTAAAACCGGGGCCCAGGTGTTGTCACAAACGCAAAGCGCGTCGATGTCGTGAACAATTTCGGCGATCGCCGCAAGATCGACAATTTTCAAAAGCGGATTGGAGGGTGTCTCAGCCCAGGCCACCTTTGTTTGCGGTCGCAGAGCTTTTTTCACTTCTTCGAGATTGCTCATGTCGATAAAATCCGCTTCCAATCCCCAGCGCAGGAAAACTTCACGAAGCAACCGGGAGGTGCCGTAGTAAGCA
This sequence comes from Verrucomicrobiota bacterium, assembly GCA_046725095.1. Taxonomy (GTDB): domain Bacteria; phylum Verrucomicrobiota; class Verrucomicrobiia; order Chthoniobacterales; family UBA10450; genus Udaeobacter. The sequence goes on along the minus strand of JBKOXU010000117.1, from coordinate 18,702 downwards.
TCAACGTGTGCAAGAACGTGGTCTCCCGGCGCGAGCGCTTGAAACAAAGCCATCGCTGCAGCCATGCCACTGCCAAAAGCCGTCGCGGTCTCGCCGCCTTCGAGCAGGCTGACACCGCGCTCGAGCGCCTCACGGTTCGGATTGTTGTTGCGCGTGTACATGTATCCGCGCGAGTAAGTGCCTTCAATGTCGCGCTCGAAAGTGGTGGAAAGGTGAATGGGCGCCGCAACTGCCCCGGTTGCAGGATCAATCGTGTGCCCGGCGTGGACGGCTAGAGTTTCAATTTTCATTTGAATCGAGGTTATCGAACTTCAATCGCGATTGTCGATCTTTGCGCGCTGCAGCACTCTACAGAACGCGATCGATGCGCGTTTTCGATTTGACGCCGCCCCTCGCACAGAGCAAATAGCAAGCTTCAATTTCCGCGCAATATTCGAAGGCGCATTCCCATGACTATCTACGACGACGAAGTATTCAAAATGGCGTGCGACCAATTCCAGGTCATCGCCGATTATCTGAATATCGACCAGAACGATCGTGAATGGGCGACATATCCCAAGCGCGCCGTCGCGGTCACGCTGCCGGTGCACATGGATGACGGCAGCACAAGAGCCTTTCAGGGGTATCGCGTCCAGCATCATATCGCGCTCGGCCCTACAAAGGGCGGCACGCGTTTCGCACCTTCATTGTCGATGGGTGAAACCGCAGCGCTCGCGATGTGGATGAGCTGGAAATGCGCACTGGCCAATCTGCCCTACGGCGGCGCAAAAGGCGGAGTTGCGGTCGACCCATCCAAACTGTCGCACACTGAGCTCGAAGCGGTCTCCCGCCGTTACATGCAAGAGATGATTCCATTCGTCGGGCCGCACACCGATATCATGGGTCCTGACATGGGTACGAATGAACAGATCATGGCGTGGTTCATGGACACTTACTCCGTTTACATGGGCTATGCGGTGAATGAAATCGTCACCGGAAAACCGGTCGCCATCGGCGGCACCGAAGGCCGGCGAGAAGCCACCGGGCGCGGAGTTGTCTACTTGATCGAGCGCGCCATGAGCATGTTGAAACTGGATCCCGAGAAGTGCACGGCGATTGTGCAGGGGTTCGGCAATGTCGGTTCGGTCGCAGCCCTCTCGCTCGCTTACAAGAGCGGCGTCAAAATCGTTGGGATCAGCGATGCTTATACTGCGATTTACAACCCAAAAGGAATCGACGTAAAAGCTGCCGAGCAACATGTCCTCAAGAAGCGACACTTGAAAGCGTTCGACCAAGCGAACCATGTCGATCCGAATGAGCTGCTCACGATGAAATGTGATGTGCTCATTCCAGCTGCGGTCGATCGCGTCATTACCGAAAAAAATGCTGGGAAGTTGCAATGCCGCATTTTGGCGGAAGGCGCCAATGGCCCGACCACGCCGGCGGCAGACCTGATTCTTGAGCAGCGATGGGATGAGGTATTCGTCATACCTGATATCTTGTGTAACGCGGGCGGCGTGATCGTTTCTTACTTCGAATGGGTGCAGGGTCTTCAATCGTTTCTCTGGACGGAAAGCGAAGTAACCGACAAACTTTTCCGCATCCTTGAGCACTCGTTTGCGCAGGTAATCAGACGAGCAAGAGACCACAAGGTCTCGCATCGCACCGCCGCCATGGCGACCGGCGTCGAGCGCGTCATCAAAGCCAAACAGGTGCGCGGCTTGTTTCCATGAATTTTGGACTGCGGCGACACGTTGCCGCTTTCAAAGCGCGGACATGTCCGCGCACTACAAATTTCAGAGACCTCGCTTTGTGGCTTGATTTTTCGATGAGCGCCACTGACTTCTGACTTCTGTCTTTATGCCGGCTTCCTCGCTACAAGCTTTGCTCGCGGAGTCGATTGATTATGCGGGAATGTTTCCGCCTTGTAGCCTTGGGCTCGAGGCCGCTCTGCGAAATCAGGCGCAATATGTCCGCTCAGCGGACGCGTGGATGCTGAACACGTTTGTTCTCCCTGTCGATCAATTCGACTCGGCTAAACAGTTACTTCCACAGTTCGATCCGCTACATCCGCTACGCGTTTCCGCACTCGGACCAAAGACAGAGAATTCGGCGGCGTTTCGTGATGCTTTCGAAGAAACTGAGGCAGCCATCCGCTCCCTTGCCAAGCACAATGTCGATCTTGTTTCGGTCAATCAGCTCGAAATGTGGCTTCCTCAAGATGTCGATTCTTCGACCGTCAACGAAGCCCGCTCGATTATCGGCGATCTGCCGGTGTTTTGGGAGACACCCGCCGAGAGAGCGCAAGAGATAATTGCGTTGTTGGCCGAGCTCAATTCCGGAATGGATGAGCCGACGTTCGGTTTCAAACTGCGCACGGGCGGCGTAACACCAGAAACGTTTCCAAGTTCGGCCCAGATCGCCCGCGCGTTGGTCGTGCCGGCGACGCATCAAGTCCCGATCAAGTTTACGGCCGGTCTGCATCATCCGCTCCGGCATTACCGGGAAGAAGTGCAAACGAGGATGCACGGGTTTCTCAACGTTCTCGGAGCGGCCATTCTGGCGGCTGAGCATAAGTGGGACGAAAAACAGACCGCCGCCATGCTGGAGGACGAAAACCCAAAATCGTTTTCCTTCGACGATGAATTTTTTGCCTGGCGCGAATGGAAGATCGACATCGAACGGCTGAACAATCGTCGCAAATTCGTGACCTCCTTCGGCAGCTGTAGCTTCGATGAACCACGCGAAGATTTACGCGCCTTCAGCTTTCTTTAATCACCACGAAGGACACGAAGGTCACCCAGTCTTCAAAAGAGGAGAGATTAAAACTCTTCGTGTCCTCTGTGATCTTCGTGGTTAAATCATGAGCATGCCTCTTCGTTCGTTTATCGACGTTCCGCCTGATTCGCATTTTCCGATTCAGAATCTTCCGTTCGGCGTTTTTCAACCAAAACAGGCTAAACCACGTGTAGGCGTGGCGATTGGCGATCAAATCGTCGATCTTTCCGTTCTCGAAGAACTCGGTTATTTCCGCTCGTCGGAATTTGAGGAACCCGTCCTGCGCGGCAGTCGAATGGATCGATCTGTGTTTTCAGAAGGTTCGCTTAACGCGTTTCTTGCCCTGGGTCGGCTGGCATGGCGCAAAGCGCGCGAAATTGTTCAGCACCTTCTCTCAGCCGAAACGCCGACTCTGCGTGACGACTCCAAACTGCGAGCTCGAGTTTTCCACGCGCAAAAGGATGTGCTCATGAACTTGCCGATGCGCATCGGAAATTACACCGATTTCTATTCGTCGTATCATCATGCCCACAATGTCGGCACGATGATACGTGGACCGGAAAACGCCTTGATGCCGAATTGGAAATGGCTGCCAGTGGCGTATCACGGACGCGCCAGCTCGGTTGTAGTCAGCGGAACGGGCGTGCGCCGACCGCAAGGTCAAATCAAACCGCTTGATGCGTCCGCGCCGGTTTTCGGAGCGACCAAGAGCCTCGATTACGAGCTGGAAATGGCGTTTTTAATAGGACCCGGAAATTCGCTCGGCGAACCGGTCCCAATCGACCGCGCGACCGATCATATCTTCGGCTTAGTGCTGATGAATGATTGGAGCGCGCGCGACATTCAAACCTGGGAATATCAGCCGCTCGGACCGTTTCTGGCCAAGAACTTTTGCACAAGCATTTCGCCGTGGGTGGTGACCCTGGAAGCGCTCGAGCCCTTTCGCAAACCATTGTCACCGCAGGATCCCGAGCCGTTACCGTACTTGCGAAAAAAGGATGATTTCAGCTTCGACATCCGCCTTGAAGCGGCTCTCCAAAGTTCCTCATTGAAAGCACCGCACATCATCACGCGAACAAATTTTCAAAATCTTTACTGGAGCATTGCGCAACAACTTGCCCATCACACTGTCAACGGCTGCAATCTGGAACCGGGCGATTTATTGGCGAGCGGCACGATCAGCGGACCAACTGAAGAATCCCGCGGCTGTATGCTGGAGTTGACCTGGCGTGGCGCGAATCCGTTAGAACTGCCGAATGGTGAAACACGGAAGTGGCTGGAAGACGGCGACAAACTCACCATCACTGGCTGGTGTCAAGGTGACGGCTATCGCGTGGGTTTTGGCGAAGTAAGTGGACGCGTGTTTCCCGCCGTGTGAACCGCGGGACGCGCTCGCCAGCGCGCAGGACGCCCATTCGGCTTCGCTCAGGGCAAGCAGTGCACGATCCTTACGAAATCCAAACCGTTTTTGCGTTCATGAACTCGCGAATTCCCGCAGCACCGAGCTCGCGGCCAAAGCCGGAACGCTTCACGCCGCCGAAGGGCAGGCGCGGGTCGGATGCGACCATTGCGTTGATGAAAACCATTCCAGTCTCCAGTTCAGAGGTGAAGAGTTCCTGCTCGGCGGGGTCGTTGGTCCATGCGCTCGCGCCGAGGCCGAACGTGGTGTCATTTGCCATGTCGACCGCTTCGTCTGCATCGCGCACGCGGAAAACAGACGCGACCGGACCGAAAACTTCTTGGCAGTAGACGGGCGATTCTCTTGGCACGTTGATAAGAACGGTTGGCTCATAAAAAAATCCGGGACCGTGAATGCGATTTCCGCCCGTTAACAGTTTCGCGCCGGCGGCGATCGATTTCTGGACCTGCTCGTGCACGGCTTCGAGAATCTGTTCCGTTGCGAGTGGACCAAGCTCGGTCGCCTCGTCCAGCGGATCGCCAATCCTTAACGCGCGCATTCGCTCGACGAACTGGCGCAGAAAATCATCATAAATTGTGTTGGCGACGAAAAAGCGTTTTGCCGCGATGCATGATTGACCGCTGTTGATCGTGCGCGCCTGAACTGCCGTGCTCAGTGCACCCTCAAAATCCGCGCTCGGCATGACGATAAACGCGTCGCTGCCGCCAAGCTCGAGCACGCTTTTTTTGATTTGCCGCGCAGCGCTGCTTCCGACTTCGCGTCCTGCTTTTTCACTTCCGGTTAGCGTCACCGCCTTAACCCGCGGATCGGCAATCAACTTTTCGACCTGTTTTGCTTCGATCAGAAGGGTCTGAAAAACGCCTTCTTCAAATCCGGCGCGACAAAGCACGTTTTCGATTGCGAGCGCACATTGGGGCACGTTGGCTGCATGTTTGAGCAGCCCGACATTTCCGGCCATCAACGCCGGCGCGGCAAATCGAAAGACCTGCCAGAACGGGAAATTCCATGGCATGATGGCGAGGACCGGTCCGAGCGGTTGGTAACGCACGTAACTGCGGGCGGCATCAGTCTGCGCGGCTTCGTCTTCCAGAAAACGCTCTGAATTCTCGCCATAAAAGCGACAGCCACGCACGCATTTCACGATCTCGTCCTGCGCGGCACGGAACAATTTTCCCATCTCCAGAGTAATTGTCCGCGCGAGTTTGTCCTTTTCCTGGTCAAGGATTGCCGCCGTCGCCATCATGAGTTGCGCGCGTTTGGCAAATGGACGCCGCCGGTGATGCGCAAACGCGTGCTCGGCAAGCTTGAGTCGTTTCTCGATTTCGCTGTCGCTGAACGCTGGAAACTCCTTCAGCTTTTCCCCTGTGGCTGGGTTGACCGAAGCGATTGACATTATCGGAACATAGGCATTCTGCCCGTGCGGCAAACGGACATTCTGTCCGGTGTTTCAGATTCAGCCCCGAAAGCTTTCGGCGCTGGCCGAACAGACTGCAAGGCTTTGTTCCGATACTTCGCTACAGCCGCAGGCCTTTCGGAATCAAAACGCGATCAAGCAGATCGAAACCCCATTGCACGAGCAATGCGAGCAGCGCCGCCGGAATGGCGCCCTGTAAGATTGTTACGTGATCGTTTAGATTGAGTCCACTCAAGATCGGCTCGCCGAGACCGCCCGCTCCAATCAGCGCAGCCAGCGTCGCGGTTCCGATGTTGATGACTGCGCTGGTTTTGATTCCAGCCAAAATGGAGCGTGACGCCATCGGCATATAGATTTTCCACAGCCGCACCATCGGACTGAGTCCCAGCGCGATGGCCGATTCGCGCAATGCTCGCGGAATATCCTGCAAGCCGCTTGCGGTGTTGCGCACAATGGGCAGCAATCCGTAAAGGAAAAGGGCGGCAATCGCGGTGCGGACGCTGATCCCGAAAAACGGGAGCGGCACGAGTAACGCGAGCAAAGCGAGCGATGGGATCGTTTGCACCACACTGGCGAAACCGAGAATAGCGTGGCCAGTTGGGCCGCCCCTACTGGCGATGATGCCGAGCGGGATACCGACGATAATGGCGAGCAGCAGCGAGAACCCGGCAAGCTCCAAATGACGTAATGTCCACCGCGTAAGCTTATGACGAAATGATTCGCCCACGGCCGTGGTCGATCCGGTGCCGCCTTCAAAATATAGATCTGCGGCCCTCGCATAATTCTTTGTGCGCTCTGCTTCGGCATTTAATTGGATCATGCGGGTTTCATCCAGCGTTCCTTCCAGCTTGCGCAGAGCGGTGATAGTGGATGCTGGCAACGAAAGCCGATACAGAAACACTGCATCATAGCGTGGGAAGAATTGTAGATCGTCTTCAAGCGAGACGAGATCGTATTCAGCAATCTTTGCATCCGTCGAATAGGCGTCTTTCACGTCAATCGATCCGTTTTTGAGCGCGGCGTAACCGAGCGCGTGATCGATGCCAATGACGTTTTGCTGTGGAAGTCCGTAACGTGCCCGCAACGGTTGCCATCCATCCTGGCGATCCAAAAATTCGTGGGTAAGTCCGATCTTCAGCTCGGGATGACTTCGCAGATCGCTGATTCTGTGCAGGCCGAGTCGCTGCGCTTCACTGCGGCGCATGACGAACGCGTAGGTGTTATTGAACCCAAAAGGCTCCGTCATGCCAACGCCAAACTTCGTGAATGCCTCGCGAATTTCATTGAGCGATAACTCACGGTCTCTTTTTAGAATCTCCTGCTCAATCGTCCCGGTGTACTCGGGATAAGCGTCGATTTGCCCGCCGCGCAGCGCCTGCCAAAGAATGATCGTGCCGCCCATTCCTTGCCGATGTTCCGCGGAAATGCCGGCGTCGGTTAATGTGCGTTTCGCGATCTCAGCCAGGACGTAAGACTCGGTGAATTTTTTCGAACCGATAGTCACTGGATCGTTCGAAGCCCAAGCGAGGAAGGGAAACAGAACAAGAAAAAAACAAGCGAACGGGGAGCGCGAGCATTTTGCTCGCACCGCCCGGCATTTTGCCGGACGGCTCTGTCGCGTCGCGAACTGACCAGATTTCATCATCTGGGCGAGTCGGACGCGCAGGAGATTACTGGCAGAATGCCGCGAATAGCCGGTAACCGCTCTCCCCAGCTGTAGGTGAAGCAGCAATTTCATGTGAATACCAGCGCACGCTGCGAATTGATGAATTCGCGTACGAAATCATTTGCTGGCTTTTCCCGAAGATCGACAAGCGAACCTCGTTGGACGATGTGGCCTTCGCTCATGAGCACGATTTCGTCACCGAAATATGCTGCTTCCGCCAAATCGTGAGTGACGAAGAGCGTTGTTTGACGCAAGCGCGCGAAAATTTCTTTAAGCTCCTTTTGCAAAGAAGCGCGCACCAGCGGATCGAGCGCGCCCAGGGGTTCGTCAAGGAGCAGGAGTTCGGGCGAAAGCATCAAAGCGCGCATTAAACTGATGCGCTGACGCTGACCGCCGGAAAGTTCGATGGGATATCGCGAGAGCAAATTGTCGGAAAATCTCGTCAGCTCGCATAACTCAAGAAGCCGCGTGCGCATTTCCTCGTCGGATTTTCCGACGTAGCGTGCCATTAAGAGAACATTGGCACGCGCCGTCAGATGCGGAAACAGACCGCCTTCCTGAATGACGTAACCAATTCGACGACGCAACGTGTCGATATTTGCTGGCGTGATCTGTGATTCGTCAAAAGCGATGGTGCCAGAATCGGGCGTGATTAATCCGATAATGAGGCGGAGCAACGTCGATTTGCCGCAACCGCTCGGACCGATTAATACCGTCGTCTTGCCACGCTCGATCGCCAGGTTTGTGGAATGCAATGCCGGCGCGTCCTCATAGCGCTTGCTAACATCGACCAGTTGGACCAGCGCGCTCATTTCACCCGCGGGCGTTGATCGCGGCCGGGGTCACCGACCCCGGCTACAGGTGAAATAGAAAACACCAAACAGACGCGCATCATCTGTCCATATCTTTTGAAACTCGAAGCCGGCGTTGCGCGCGAGAGCGGCGAAACCTTCCGGGGCGTATTTATAGGAGAATTCCGTGATAATTTTTTCACCTGAACGAAACTCGAAGGTGTAATCGCCGATATGAACAGCCTGATCGATTTGGCTAATGAGGTGCATTTCGATGCGGCCGGCGTCTGAGTTGTAAATTGCGCGGTGCTGCCAATGTTGCAGATCGAAATCCGCGCCGAGTTCGCGGTTTGCGCGTCCCAGCAAATTTAGATTGAATTGCGCGGTGACGCTGGCGGTATCGTTGTAAGCAGCCTCGATCACGCCCTGATCTTTGCGAAGATCGACACCGATGAGGAGTGCACCACCCTGGCGGCAGACTTTAGCGACGCGGCGGAGGAATTGAGTTGCTTCCTCAGGCTCGAAGTTGCCAATGGTTGATCCGGGAAAATAGACCACGTTGCGGGCTGCTTTGCGGCGCGTGGAAGGAAGGGCAACAGGTTGCAAGTAATCGGCGCACACAGGCAGGATTTCCAGATCGGGAAAAATTTTGTGAAAAAGAGCTGTCGATTTGCGCAGTTGTTTCTCAGAAATATCGACCGGGATGTAACCGGCGGGCTTTTCGAGCGCTTCAATCAGGATCCGCGTTTTGGTGCCTGAGCCGGTGCCGAGGCCGATCAAGTTGATCTGTGGCCCGAGATGCGCTGCGATTTCGGCTCGATGTCGATCCAGAATATCGATCTCCGTCCGCGTGATATAATACTCCGGCAGCTCGCAAATTTCCTGGAACAACGCCGCGCCGCGCTCGTCGTAAAAATACTTGCATGGCAGCGTACGCGGCTCGCTGGACAGACTCGCGATTACGTCTGATAGGAAATCAGCGCTTGCCGGTGGAACGCCGACTACCGGACGCGTGGTTGTGAGTCGGTTCGCAGTCATTACGGGACGTTCGTTCGGCGTGATCGCGTGGCGACCAGCGCCGTGCCGAATTACTGTGGATCGCGCGCCAGCCGGATTCCGGTGAATTGCCAGCGTTTCTCAGGCTGGAAAAAGTTGCGGTAAGTGCGGCGAATATGAGTGCGCGACGTAGCGCAGGAGCCACCCCGCAAGACGTACTGGTTACACATGAACTTTCCGTTGTATTCGCCGAGCGCGCCCGGAACGGCGCGATAGCCGGGATAAGGCGAATAAGCGCTGCGGGTCCACTCCCAAACGTCGCCAAAGATTTGATGAAGGTCTCGCGCTTGCACCAAAGTCGCAGCTGGTTGCGGATGAAACGCTTCGTTCTCGACAAAATTTCCTTCCATCGGGTAATCGGCTGCCGCGCGTTCCCATTCAAACTCGGTTGGGAGGCGAGCGCCTGCCCAATTCGCATATGCATCGGCTTCGAAATAGCTCAGGTGTGTCACTGGCTCGGATTCATCAACGGGACGAAAACCGGAAAGCGTAAAATTCCACCAGGCGCCATCGCGTTTCACCCAATAAAGCGGCGCTTGCCAGCGTTGTTCGTTCACAGTTATCCAGCCCAATGAGAGCCAAAACTCGGCGCGCGCGTATCCGTCATCCTCGATAAATTGAAGATATTCGTCGTTTCTTACTGGCCGTGAAGCAAGTGAAAACGCCGAAACCAACGCCCGATGGCGTGGACCTTCGTTATCGTAAGCGAACCCGTTTTCAGCATGACCGATTTGGACGGTTGCCTCATCGAAATCGACGAAGTGCATTGGCGGCCGCTTTGGTGAACCGATGTCGATCTTATGCTCGCGGAAAACAGGATAGAGCGGATTTTGCGCGAACACGTGCTTGATGTCGGTGATCAGCAATTCCTGATGCTGCTGCTCGTGATGAATGCCGAGAACCAGAAGAGGCTCGATTTCATCGATAAGGTTTTCGTCGGCATCGGAAAGCAGATTGTCCATGTGCGCATCGATCGACGAGCGATAGCGCTGTGCTTCCCTCACCGTCGGGCGCGAGATTAAGCCGCGCAGATCGCGCCGGTGCATATTGCCGGCGGCGTTATAATATGAGTTGAAGAGGTAAGCGTACTCTGGAACGTCGGCGTGATATCTGGAAACAAATTTTTTCAGGATAAAAGTCTCGAAAAACCAAGTGGTGTGAGCAAGGTGCCATTTCGTCGGGCTGACATCCGGCATCGACTGGACGACAAAATCTTCGGGCTCAAGGTTTGCACATAAGGCGTTGGTAAAATTTCTGATTTGGTGAAAACGCGCCAGCAAACATTCGGCGCGCGTTGAGCTAGCGTCCAAACGGGATCGTCTAGCCGGCACTTTGTCGATGACAGGGGCGGCTGCGGAGATCAAGAGATGTCACCTTCCTGTTGGAGTTCTTCTCTGCGCGCCTCGAGCATCTGATCATGGGTCGCCTCCTCGATGCCATCAATCACCAGGTGCTCGCCCACAGTTTCCTCTTCCCCAATGCCGGGACGCGGGGCGCGGTGGCCTTTGGAGCTTGGGATGACGTTCCATTCTTCAGTGAGATCGGCGTTATCGGGAGTTTCCTCCGGGGGAGTGTTATTTTCTGCGCCCATCAACTCCTGGTGAGCTTGTCTCCAATCTGCGTCGGTAAATTCATCGGGGTTCCGCTCATCAATCATCGCGATTTCCCGGGCGCGTTTTTCGATGTCCTCCGGCGATGGCACGCCGAATCCGTTACCATGCAGCGAAATCTTTCCCGCCGGAGGTTGTGAGTAATCATTCATACCTAATAATATCGAAGGCCACAGCGGCACTGTCCGCACCACACTTTGGACTACAGAGCGCAACGTTGCAATGCAAACGCTGAGAAAGGGTGCGGTGTTTTTAAAGTGAGTAAAGAAAATTTCGTTCAACTTGAAAACGGAAATGCAATCGCGTTTGAAGAGTACGGCGACGCGAGTGGCGTACCGGTAATATTTTGTCATGGCTGGCCAAGCTCGCGCACGATGGCGCGACTCACAGATGACGCCGCACGTGAGCTGGGGATTCGTATTATTTCCCCTGATCGGCCCGGCATCAGCGGATCGAGTTTGCCGCCCAATCGTGGATTGAGCGATTGGCCGCCCGTTGTGCGACAACTGGTCGATCATCTTGGCATCGGCGCATTTCGCGTGCTCGGGATTTCCGGTGGCGCTCCCTACGCCTACGCAACAGCCGCCGCCATGCCGGAGCGCGTGCGGGCAGTCGCGATTGTGAGCGGGGCAACGCCAATTGTCGACCTTGCCCATCATGAAGGATTGCTCCCACTTTATCGGTGGATGCTGACCCTTCATCGATCGCGGCCACAACTGTTAGAAAGATTATTTTGCCTGGCGCGGCCGATTCTGTCGTTGCGGCCGCCTGTTCGGCTTCGTCCGCTCATCCTGAAAATATTGATGCTGCGGCCATGCGATGAAGAAAGTCTGCGGGATTCTGCGGCGTTTGAAGCTGTTTTTGAAAGTCAACGGCGCGCCTGGCGCGGCTCGGCCGAAGGCGTGATGGCTGACGCACAGATCTACGCGCAACCCTGGGGCTTTTCCCTTGAAGAAGTCCGGGTGCCGGTTCGACTCTGGCATGGGAAAGAAGACCGGGCATTTTCAGTTCGCCTGGCGGAAGAAATAGCTAACCGATTACCTGATTGCAAAGCGCATTACGTTGATGGCGCGGGTCATTATTCACTGCCTATTCGGCATATTCGCGAAATCCTGAAGGATTTGATCTGTAGCGGCGGTCTATGACCATCGCATTTTTTTCGACGCTCATGGAACGCGCTACGACAAGTTTTCCCGTGCGTTAAGCCTAGCTACATTGAAATTTCGAGATGGAAGATTTCACCGGCGGCGCAATTTACGATCAGCCAACACGGCGCCAATGGACCGTCAGTCCAGCGTTTGACACGCGTGTGCGCGGACTGGTTCGCGAGTGGGGTGGCGAAAAATCGCCGGAGCTGATCGAGGAGATGATTGTAACCGCGCTAAAAATAGCGCGCGATCGTATGAGCGTAGCGGACCTCAAGCTGATCAATCGCTCCATAAAAGAAATGCGGAATGCAGCGAAGATGTTCGCGCCATTTCAGCACTTGCGAAAGGTCGCCGTCTTTGGTTCGGCCCGCGTTTCCGCCGATTCACCTGAGTTCAAAGTAGCGGAGGATTTTGGACGGGAAATGGTCGCGCACAATTTTATGGTAATTACCGGCGGCGGTGCCGGAATCATGGGCGCAGCGCAGCGTGGCGCGGGCAGGAAACACAGCTTTGGGATCAATATTCGCCTGCCATCGGAACAACGAGCCAATGAAATTATAGAGGGCGATCCCAAGCTAATTAATCTGAATTACTTTTTTACTCGCAAACTGACCTTCGTGAAGGAGGCGCACGCATTCGCACTGTTTCCCGGCGGTTTTGGTACGCTCGACGAAACGTTCGAAGTGCTCACGCTCATGCAGACCGGAAAAGCGCGTATCATTCCAGTGGTCCTCCTGGATCGGCCACGCGGAAATTATTGGGACACGTGGATGAAATTCCTTACCAATCGCCTGCTTCGCCCCGCGTTCATTTCACCGGAAGATTTTTCCTTCTTCAAAATCATGCACAGCGTCCGGGACGCCGCCGAAGAAATCTTGCAGTTTTATAAAATGTACCACTCGATGCGTTGGGTGAGGGAGCGACTCGTCATCCGCCTTAATCAGGCGTTGTCGAAGAGGGCGATTGCCGATCTCAACCAGAAGTTCGCCGACGTATTGCGCAAGGGCGAGATCATCCAGGGCGTTGCGCTGCGCGAAGAGAAAACTGAACCCGAGATTTGGAATCTGCCGCGACTGATTCTCACTCCTTACCGCGACAGGTTTGGACGTCTTCGCCAGCTGATTGATGCGATTAACTCTTCAACGTCCGTGGAACCTGCGATCTCCGTCACCGGATTGCCGGCGCCTAACTGACCGCAGCTCGTTTTTCTAGAATATAATCGTGAATTGTATTTACAGTCTTGAGCGCCTTCCCCGCGATTTCGGAGTTGGGCACGCCAACACCGAAAGTCTTCTCCATGCTCACCACCAGCTCGAGCGCGTCGATTGAATCAAGACCCAGTCCATTGGGACCAAAAAGGGGAAGATCGTCCCCGATCTTATCGGGGGTCGTTTGTAGCATCAGATTTTTTACCAGCATCTCCTTGATGCGGACGCGCAGATCTGGATCGGACATAAAGAGGTGGCGATTTTGTCCCAATTCCCGCGTTGGGTCAAACACGTTGAACATGGGTTCTTGCCATAGATCCTTCGAAAGCGTGCCGCGCGGACACAAGCTAGCCACTGCGGCGGAGAGCTCCGAATTGGATTCAGGAGCCAGGCAGCTGCTGCTACACCTGATCGGCTTTGTCGCCGGGCGTGACTGTCTGATTAGGATCGGGAAGCATTACGCTGTTCGATGGCTGGTTCTCGCTTCGCGGAACGGTCGATTGCGCGGGTTGAACATCGGACTTGGCCGTTTCCATCTCGGACTTCCCGGCCTTATGGAGTTCGTTGTTAAACTCGTCCTTCGCTTTCTGGAATTCCTTCACCGCCTGACCCATTCCGCGTGCGAGCTCGGGCAATTTCTTCGCGCCGAACAAAACCAGAATAATCAACAGGATAACGATCAAATCCGGTCCGGCCAAATTCATAAAGCTGGCAAGGAAGTTCATAGGGTTGACTGAAACATGAGACCGTTTCCCGAAGTTGCAAGGTAATCTTGGCGAGGCAGATCCCAAGCCGCTAGAGGTTGACAGACCGCGGCCGCCGTGGGAAAAAGGCATTCCAGCAATATGCGTCCAATCTGGAAAGGCAGTATCAGCTTCGGTTTGGTCTATATCCCGGTGGCGGTTTATCCGGCCACGCGTGAGGAGAAGATTAGTTTCCGGCAGCTTCGTTCCAGCGATCTCAGCCCGATCAAATACAAGAAAGTCGCCGAGGCCGATTCCAAAGAGGTCCCGGCCGATCAAATTGTAAAAGGCTTCGAGTACGAACGCGGCCGTTATGTCGTAATGAAAGAGGAGGATTTCGAGAAGGTTCGAATCGAGTCCACTCACTCCATCGACATCGCGGATTTCGTCGATTTGCAGCAGGTTGATCCGAAGTTTTTCTATAAGCCCTATTTCCTTGAGCCGCAGAAGGGCGGGGAAAAGGCTTATGCCGTCTTGCACAAGGCGCTTAGCGGCACGGGCAAGATCGGCATTGCCAAAGTTGTCATTAGCAATCGGGAGCATCTGGCCGCCGTGAAACCGGATGGATTGTTCCTGATCCTGGAGCTAATGCATTTCGCCAGCGAAATTTTAAGCACGGAAATTTTAAAGAACGGATCGGCCACAGCCGTAACGGATAAAGAATTAAAAATGGCCCAGGCTCTCGTCGAGAGCATGTCCGATGCGTGGGAGCCAGAGAAATATCGGGACGAATATCGGACGGCGTTGATGGAGATCATCGAGCAGAAAGCGAAGAACAGGCAGATTGCCGCCAAAGCGCCCTCGGCGCCCGCGCCGACGAATGTTGTCGACCTTGTCAAAGTGCTTCAAGAGAGCCTCAGCCGCACTCAATCCGTCAGGCAAAAACGGGAGTCTGCCCGTTCGAGCAGACGTTCGACCGCAGCGCTCGTAAAGCAAAAGAGACGCGTGGGTGCCTTGGGATAAGACGGTCAGATCGTGTTACGGACAAGGTGGACAACCCGAGGCATTTAGCGCGCCCTGGGTCTGGTGTGATTTGGCTAGCGGCGAAAACCAAGTTGCAAATCAGACCATTATCAATACAGTCGGCATTCCTTATGGCCAAGACCTCCTGGATTAATCGCAACCAACGTAAGCGCACAACGGTGAAGAAATACGCTGCCCTCCGCGCCGAGTTGAAAGCGAAGAAAGATTACGCCGGCCTGACGCAGTTGCCGCGCGACGCCAGCCCGACGCGTGTTGTGAACCGCTGCGAAGTGACCGGTCGCCGCCGCGCGTTTATCCGGCGCTTCAAGCTATCGCGTCTCACTTTCCGTGAGCTGGCCTCGCAAGGCTTGATCCCTGGCGTAACCAAGTCGAGCTGGTAGGTTTTTCAGCGACTTTAGGTTTCGGATGCAGGGTGCGCATCCGGACGATGAACTCATTTTACTTTCTCGAGGCGATGCCGATTGCCGACTTAATCGCGCGGCATTGGGACCCGCCCCTGGTGCTGATCGGCAAATTGGCGGCGGTCATGGCGCTGGTGTTCTTGAACGGCTTCTTTGTCACGGCTGAGTTTGCGCTCGTGAAAATCCGCGGGAGCCAGATCGACACATTGGCCGCTGAAGGCAGCAAGCGCGCGAGGTTCGTCAAGCAGATAAAGGACAACCTGAACGCCTATCTTTCCGCGTGTCAGGTCGGGATTACAGCGGCCAGCCTTGGCCTGGGTTGGCTCGGCGAGCCCTTCTTTGCGCAGGTGCTTCAGCCATTCTTTGCCTTGGCTGAAATCCAATCTCCCGTGGTGATCAAATCCGTCTCCTTCACCCTGGCATTTTCGGCCATTACGTTTTTGCACATCGTGCTGGGAGAACAAGCGCCCAAAATTCTCGCTATCCGAAAGGCCATGCCGGCAGCGCTGTTGGTAAGCGGGCCACTGCGACTTTTCTATACGGTCTTCAAGCCGGCGATCTGGTTCTTGAACGCGGCAAGTAACTGGGTCCTTCGACATCTCCTTCGCATCGAGCCCGTCGGGGAAGGGGAGCTTGCCCACAGCGAAGAGGAACTGCGATTAATATTCGCCGAGAGTGCTAAGTCTGCGGACGTAACACCGCTTGGCCGCGAGCTTGTTATCAATGTGCTCGACCTGCGTGACCGCGTCGTGCGCGATATCATGACGCCACGCGGCGAAATCGTCTATCTGGATCTCGAAGACGACTTCGAGACGAACGTGAAGAAAGCGATCGAGTCCCGGCACACGCGTTTTCCGCTTTGTCGCGAGAACCTCGACAACACCGTCGGCCTTATCCACATCAAGGAACTGCTGACTATGATGCGCGATCCGCAGCCCGATTTGTTGAAGATTAAACGCGATTTGATTCCGGTGCCGGAAATGATGCCGCTGGAAAAATTGCTCAAATTATTCCTGAGCAAGCACGCCCATCTAGCGCTGGTGGTGGATGAATTTGGCGGCACGGTCGGCATGGTAACGCTGGAAAATGTGCTTGAGGAACTCGTCGGTGATATTCAGGACGAATTCGATTTTGAGAAGGAGGAGTTTCGCAAGATCAACGCAAATGAATTCACCGTGGACGGCGCTCTGGGCCTTTACGAGTTGAACGATCTCGCCAACCTCTCGTTGGAGAGCGCGGACGTGAGCACAATCGGTGGTTACGTTACGCACCTGCTCGGTCATCTGCCCAAACAAGGCGAACAAGTTAAGATCGACGGTTACCTTGTTACGGTTTCACAGACCGATGGCCGCCGCGTGGGCCAATTGCACTTCTGCAAGATCTCAGAGCCGGCTACCGCCGAGCGATCCGAACTGTAGCAGCGGGTCCACGACAACCAATCGGCCAGGCAGGCCCCAGCAAACTCATTGTCAGCGTACTTGCAGCAATCGAAGCAATTTTGCTAGGCGAGGGCGGATTCCACTTTGGCGACCATCGCCGGGCGTTTCCGGAGCTGTTCGGTGAGAGCCTCGATCGCCCGAAGCGTTGGACGACTGATGTGATGTTCCATTCCCTCCACATCGTGGTAAATGACGCGTTCATCGAGGCCGAGGAGCCTGAAAAAATCGGTCAAGAGCTTGTGCCGATGCGCAATCTTGCGGGCCAGCGTTTTGCCAGCGGCAGTCAAAATGAGGCCGCGATATTTTTCGTATTTGAGGAGGCCCTCGGCATCCAGCCGCTGGACCATATTGGTGACGCTGGCCTGGGAAATTTCCAGCGCGGCCGCGATATCGACCACACGGGCGTAACCCTTGGAATTAATCAGTTCAAGGATGCGCTCGAGGTAATCCTCGACCGCAGCGGAACTGCCGAGGGCCGATTGAGACGTCTTTTTGACTGGCACGCAACGAAAATAGGGAGACACCTGACATAGTCAAACAAATAAATAATTGATGATTGACAGAATCATATTGTTATACAACTAAATTAGGTCAGGCTAATCCCAAAGCCCAAAAGCTTATTTCTAGATGATGGTCTCGAAAATGAAACGGCCAGGAAAGTAATGACGCAACGCGACGGCACAATTGCATCCAAGCCTCATGTAGCCTGGCGGAGAACCGCCGGTGAGGTTTCCCTGCCGGAAGTCCACCGCAGCATCGCCGTTCCAACGACGGCTTCATTTTGGCGGAAGCTGGCGGCTTTCTCCGGCCCAGGATTTCTCGTGGCGGTCGGCTACATGGACCCGGGCAACTGGGCGACGGATCTGGCCGGGGGCGCCCAGTTTGGTTACTCGCTTCTTGCTGTCATCATGATCTCCAATTTGATGGCCATCCTGCTCCAGCATTTGTGCATCAAACTCGGGGTGGCCACGGGCCGCGACCTTGCCCAGGCCTGTCGCGATCACTACTCGACACCGACGGTCTGGTTTCTCTGGGTTCTTTGCGAGCTTGCCATCGCCGCCTGCGATTTGGCGGAGGTTGTCGGCTCGGCCATCGGACTGCAGCTTCTCTTCGGGATTCCGTTAGTGTGGGGTTGCATTATCACCGCGTCCGATGTGCTGTTGGTGCTGTATCTGCAAACCAAAGGCTTTCGTTACGTCGAGGCCATCGTCATCGTTCTTATCGCCACCATCGGAGGTTGTTTTGCCGCTGAACTGATCTTTTCCAAACCCAGCCCGACCGGTATCCTCCTCGGGTTTATTCCCAATCCAGGCATCGTCGCAAATCAGGGAATGCTTTACGTCAGCATCGGCATTCTTGGCGCGACTGTGATGCCGCATAATCTTTACCTGCACTCGTCGATAGTGCAGACGCGTAAATTCGAGCAAACGCCGGAGGGCAGGCGCGAGGCGGTCAAGTTCGCCACCATTGACTCCAGCGGCGCGCTCATGTTCGCGTTGTTCATCAACAGCGCGATCTTGATATTGGCAGCTGCGGTTTTCCATTGGTCGGGGCACCAGGACGTCGCCGAAATTCAGGATGCTTATAAATTGCTCAGCCCGCTGCTGGGCGTCGGCGTGGCCAGTGCCCTTTTCGCGGTGGCCCTGCTCGCGTCCGGACAGAACTCGACCCTGACCGGCACGCTAGCTGGCCAGATTGTGATGGAAGGTTTTCTAAATTTCCGCATCACCCCATGGCTGCGCCGGCTGATCACCCGACTGATCGCCATCGTTCCTGCGGTGCTCATCATCGGTATTTTCGGTGAAGGCAAAACCACGGAATTGCTCGTTGCCAGTCAAGTCGTATTGAGCATGCAGCTCGGTTTTGCCGTTTGGCCTTTGATGCGGTTCACGGGGGAAAAGGCGAAAATGGGCGAGTTTGCCAACCGTCTCTGGGTGAAAATTCTAGGCTGGACGGCAGCCGGCATTATCATTGTGCTTAACGTGAAGCTGCTCTTCGATATCTTTATGCCAGAGGCGGTTCGTAAAGCATTCTATGGGTTCATCGGTTTGCCGATGCCCGAATA
>JBKOXU010000188.1:0-7144 GCA_046725095.1 Verrucomicrobiota bacterium | reverse complement strand
ATATGACAGACACCGATCGATCGAAGCGGGATCTGGCGGGTTTACTTGGATGTGTCGCACGCTCTCGGCATCAGGGTCGGAAGACGCACGGCGACAGATCCATTCTCTGTAGGTGGCCGCGGCGACCGAAGAATGAAGCGTGGTGGCTACAGCGAAAGCTGGGTGGAACACAGAATGCATGAATGGAACGATAGTCAGCCGATCTATCGCCAGCTGCGCGACCGTGGCGTCCACATGATACTCGACGGCGTGCTCAAAGAAGGCGATCCCCTGCCGTCGGTGCGCAATGTCGCGGCCGAGTACCGGGTCAATCCGCTCACGGTCCTCAAGGCCTATCAACAACTGGTCGACGAGCAGCTGGTCGAGAAGAGGCGAGGCCTTGGGATGTTCGTCAAAGCTGGCGCGCGCGATCTGTTGCTCAAGGGCGAACGCCAGAAATTTCTTGCGGAAGAATGGCCTCGTGTGGCTGCCACCATTCAGCGGCTCGGCCTAACGCCGGAAGTACTGCTCGATGCTGCCGCAAAGCATCAGTCTTCGAAAACTGGAGAGGAGAAGCACTAACATCATGGCAACGATAGAAGCACGCGGTCTCCGCAAAGTTTTCGGCACAACCATCGCGCTGGACGGCGTCGATTTGCGCGTCGAGGAAGGCCGCATTCTCGGACTGATCGGTCCCAATGGTGCAGGCAAGACGACGGCGCTCAACGCGATTCTCGGCCTCACCTCATACCAGGGAGAACTGAAGGTTCTCGGACGCGATCCCTGGGCCGCGCGCGATCAGCTCATGCGCGATGTCTCCTTCATTGCCGATGTCGCTGTGCTGCCGCGCTGGATCCGGGTTGCGCAATTGCTCGATTACGTCGCCGGTGTCCATCCGCGATTCGATCGCGTTAAGGCGGAAGGTTTTCTTGCCAGGACCACCATCAAGCGCACGAGCAAGGTGAGGGAATTATCGAAGGGCATGGAGGCCCAGCTGCACCTCGCGCTGGTCATGGCGATTGACGCGAAATTGCTCGTGCTGGACGAACCGACCCTTGGCCTCGACATCCTGTATCGCAAACAGTTTTACGACTCGCTGCTGAATGATTACTTCGATCGCAGCCGCACCATCGTGGTGACGACGCATCAGGTGGAAGAGATCCAGGACGTGCTGACCGATCTCATGTTCATCGACCGCGGCCGCATCGTGCTCGAATGCAGCATGGAAGAATTCGATTCGCGGTATCTCGAAGTGATGGTGAATCCCGAACATCTTGCGGCAGCACGGGCGCTCAAGCCGATGCATGAGCGCCCGGTCTTCGGTCGCAGCGTGCTCCTGTTCGATCATGCCGACCGCCAACAACTCGCCGCACTTGGCGAGGTGCGAAGGCCCAGCATCGCCGATCTGTTCGTTGCGGTGATGAGCGATTCAGCGGTCGGAGGTCAGAGGTCAGAGATAGGAGAAGCGAAATGAATACGACATCTACAGATCAGCAGTCACTGGTCAGTGGTCAGAGGGCGGTGGTCAGACCCTTCTATTGGTCAGTATGGCGCGAGTTGTGGGAGAACCGTTCGATCTACATCGCGCCGTCGATCGTCGCCGCCATCATTTTGTTTGGCTCCTTCGTCGGTGCTTTTCATCTGCCGGGTCGTAGGCGTAACGCGTTGTTGCTCGATCCGGCGCACCAGCGAGCGGCAATCGAGATGCCGTACGACATCGCGGCGATGATGTTGATCTTCACCGCGTTTATCGTCGGAGTGTTTTACTGTCTGGACGCGTTGCACGGCGAACGTCGCGAGCGCAGCATCCTGTTTTGGAAATCTCTTCCGGTCTCGGATCTCACGACTGTGCTCTCGAAAGTGAGCGTCCCGCTGGTGGTTCTACCAGTAGTCAGTTTTGCGATCATCGTTGTTACACAATTCATCATGCTGCTCATCAGCACGGCGGCGCTGCTGCCGAGCGGGCTTGCGGGAACCACGTGGGCAAACTTTAACTTATTTCGGCAGTCGCTCGTTCTGCTCTACGGCCTGGTCGCGATTGCGCTGTGGCATGCGCCAATCTATGGCTGGGCACTGCTGGTTTCAGGCTGGGTGCGGCGCGCGACATTTCTTTGGGCGATCTTGCCGTTGCTCGCGATTGGCTTCTTCGAGAAGATCACGTTCAACACTTCGCATTTTGCCTCCATGCTGAAGGACCGCGTGATGGGATTCGCTCCGGAGGCATTTGCCTTCAACGCTCACACGATCGACGCCGTGACGCTCACTCCGGGAAGATACTTGAGCACGCCAGGTCTCTGGCTCGGGCTCTTCTTCGCTGCGGCATTCATCGTCGCCGCGGTCCGATTGCGCCGCTATCGCGGACCACTCTGACGCGTACGCACATCGAGACAATCAACGACGAAGAAAGCGCATGAGGACAAATCTAACGACCAACATCATCCCTCTGACACTAACAATCATCGCGGTGCTACATCTCGGATGCGCTGCCCCCGTTTTCGCGCAGCACAACCCTGACGAGCTTAAGCAACGCATTCTCGCGCAGGCGCAAAGCCTCAGTCCGGATGACTACGCTTTCACGCGCACGGTCAAGAGCGAGCAGACCTCTGGCGGGAAAACGGAGCAGAAGGTCACGGTCGAAAAATTCGATCCGACGAAACCTGCTGACGCGCGCTGGACGCTGGTTTCGGTCGACAGTGCAGCGCCTTCGGCTGACGCATTGAAAACTTTTCGAACGGAAGCTGCGAAACGACGCGTTCCCGGCTACTACCGCCTGGCAGGTTATTTCGGGACACCCGCGACAACTTCAACCGACTCGCGTGGTCGGACCGTGTTTCATTTTACCGCTCTGCCGAAAGGCACCGTGATCGTGTTAGACAATGATGTATCGCAGAACACCACAGCAGAGGCGTCGGTGAGCGAGGCGAACGGCACACCGTTTGTGGAGCAGTTACATCTCACCGTCAGGCCGATGCGGCTGAAACTCATTATGAACCTGGAACGATACGAATCGACCGCGCGTTACCGCACCGGGCCTGAAGGAAAACCGCTCCTCATGGAGCACATTTCCGACATGACCGGATCAGGAATGGGTAAGGAAGGACGAGCCCACACCGTAACCGCCTACAGCGACTACCGAGCTGTTGGCGGCCTACACAGATGAGCGCTGTAAAACAAGCACTTTACGACGGCCGGAGGGGCGACATGGAGTCGACGAGGAAACAAGCAAGGTTCGCGGGGCTCCTTTACCTGCTGCTCGGAATCACTGCGCCTCTCGGCCTCATGTTGGTTCCGGCCAAGCTCATCGTTTCCAAAAACGCAATGGCGACGGCCGACCATATCCGAGCTTCTGAGGGGCTCCTCCGCGCCGGTATTGGCAGTGAATTATTCCACCAGATTGTTGTTGTGTTTCTCGTCTTGGCTCTCTACCGCTTGTTCAAGGCGGTCAATGAGCGTCATGCTCGCCAGTTAGTAATTCTGGGCGCGTTAGTCTCCGTCCCGATTGTTTTTGTCAATGTGCTGAACGAAATCGCTGCCCTCATTCTCGTGAGGGACCCAGCCTTCCTGGCTGTGTTCGAAAAGCCTCAACTGGATGCTCTGGCCTACCTGTTCATCCGCTTGCACAGCCAGGGTATCGTTGTGGCATCCGTCTTCTGGGGACTTTGGCTATTTCCGTTCGGGTTGCTCGTCATTCGGTCCGGTTTTATACCACGCTGGATCGGCGTCTCGTTGTTTATCGGGGGTTTAGGTTATCTCGCGAGTTCCTTCATCTTTCTTCTCCTGCCATCGTCCG
This sequence comes from Verrucomicrobiota bacterium, assembly GCA_046725095.1. Taxonomy (GTDB): domain Bacteria; phylum Verrucomicrobiota; class Verrucomicrobiia; order Chthoniobacterales; family UBA10450; genus Udaeobacter. Next base: position 3,375 of record JBKOXU010000188.1, on the reverse strand, counting down.
CTCATCCTATTGGCCAGTTCGCCGGGATCCTGGAGGTCGGGGAATTGCCCATTATGGTCTGGCTTTTGTTTTGGGGCGCGAGAGATCAATCACCAAAGGAACAACCCGCGGCTACGGTCGCACCGGCATGAAGCTAAAGCGCATTCTAAAGTGGAGTACGCGCGCGATTTTGCTCGTGTTGATCTTGGCGTTCCTAGTCGGGTTCGTCGCTTACTGGCGATCGACGAACGACTGTGATCGCAACACCGCAGCTCCAATTAATCCTATGAAAGCGATTCGTTACTGTGAGTACGGTTCACCCGATGTCGTAAAGCTTGATTACGTTGAGAAACCTGTGCCGACGGACAACCAAGTCCTGATCAAAGTTCGGGCGGCTTCGCTCAACGCGCTGGATACGTACATGATCCGGGACGCATGGCTTAATCGCTTGATTTTCGGGTTGCGCAAACCAAGAGACACGCGGCTCGGCCGCGATGTGGCCGGCCAGGTGGAAGCGGTCGGCAAGAACGTCACCCAATTCAAACCGGGCGACGAAGTGTTCGGCATCTGTCGGGGCTCGCTGGCCGAGTATGCAGTTACTTCCGAACGAGCCCTGGTCATGAAGCCGCCGAACGTCACCTTTGAGCAAGCCGCCTCTCTCCCGCTCGCCGGACTCACTGCGCTGCAGGGTCTACGTAATGGAAAGATTCAGCCCGGACTGAAGGTGTTGATCAACGGCGCAACTGGAGGTGTAGGAACATTCGCCGTGCAAATCGCCAAATCTCTTGGCGCAGAGGTCACGGCCGTTTGCAGCACACGCAATCTCGATCTTGTCCGATCAATCGGCGCCGATCACGTCATCGATTACACGAAAGAGGATTTCACCAAGAGCGACCAGCCTTACGATGTGATCTTCGATAACGTTTGCAACCATTCCTTCTCCGAACGCCGTCGCGTGTTGACTACAAAAGGCATCTGCGTTTTGGCCGGCATGGGTGGAGCCGGGGTAAAAGAAGGTCAGGCCATCGGACGCATCGCTGGTAATCTTTTCATAGCACGTGAATTGTCATCGTTCACGGATCAAAAGTTCGCCCAGTACATGACCAAGATGAGCAAACAGGATCTCATCATGCTGGGCGACCTCATACAGGCGGGAAAGCTCAGGCCGGTCATCGAGCGGACTTACAAATTAAATGACGCGCCTGAAGCTCTCCGCCATCTCGATGAAGGGCACGCTCGAGGCAAGTTCGTCATCACGATCGGATAGGAGTCGCGCTAATTATATGAAGCTAAAGAGAATCCTTAAGTGGAGCGCACGCGTGATCTTGCTCGCCGTAATATTGGCGTTCCTGGTCGGATTCATCGCTTACTGGAGATCTACCAACGATTGCGATCATAGACCTACTCCGAGTAATCCGATGAAGGCTATTACCCATTGCGAATATGGAGGTCCCGAAGTCCTTAAGGTTGAAGAAATCGAAAAGCCGGTTCCGAATGACAATCAACTCCTGGTAAAAGTCCGCGCCGCCGCGGTCAATCCGCTCGACCTCACGATCAGGGGTTCGTTATTACTCCGTCCGCTACTTGGATTGCGAAAACCAAAAGAGACTAGGTTAGGCGTTGACTACGCCGGAGTGGTTCAGGCGGTTGGTAAAAGCGTTACCGGCTTCAAACCGGGCGACGAAGTTTTCGGCGGAAAGACCGGCGCGCTTGCCGATTACATTTGCGTATTGGCCGATCGCGCGGTCGTGTTGAAGCCGGCCAACATGACATTTGAACAGGCCGCTGCCGTTCCAGTAGCGGCGATCACGGCGTTGCAAGGGCTTCGCGACAAAGGAAAGATTCAGGCCGGACACAAAGTTTTGATCAATGGGGCATCAGGTGGCGTGGGAACGTTTGCGGTGCAAATTGCAAAATCATTTGGGACTGAGGTCACCGGCGTTTGCAGCACGCGCAATCTCGATCTTGTCCGATCGATCGGCGCCGATCACGTGATCGATTACACCAAGGAAGATTTCACCAAGAGCGAACAGCGTTACGATCTCATCTACGATCTTATTGGAAATCATTCGTTCTCCGAGCGCCGGCGCATTTTGAACCCGAATGGCATCTGCGTCATGGCTGGCATTGGCGGAGCCGGATGGCGCGAAGGTTTCGCGTCGCGTTTGCTTGGTGAGCTCAATGGATATCTCCGGTCACGGTTCACCAGCCAAAAGTTCATTGCCTACATCGCACAATTCAACAAAGCCGACATGTCGATTCTGGCCGATCTCATGCAATCCGGAAAAGTTACGCCGGTCATCGACCGAACTTACAAATTGAGCGAAACTTCGGAGGCGCTCCGCTATTTGGAACAAGGCCACGCTCGAGGAAAAGTAGTAATCAGTGTGGAATAAAAAAAAAAGCAAAAAAATGAACACAAACCCAACAACCGAATCGGGAACAAAAACATCGCCTCGTCCCAAGCGCAGGATCCTTCGCCGTATCTTTGGCTATGGCTTCTCTCTGATCGTCCTGCTCCTCGGAGCACTCTTCCTCTACGCGCTCGCGACTGAGAAGCAGGAGCCCATCGAGACAGGAGAACCGCATATGAAAGCAGTTGTCTACACCGATTACGGGCCGCCAGATGTTCTCCAAATCAGGGACATCAAAAAGCCTGTGCCTAACGACGATCAGGTCCTGGTCAGAGTACGCGCGGCTTCCGTAAATCCGTACGACTGGCACTTCATCAGAGGCACTCCCTACATCATGCGCATGATGATCGGCGGACTGCGTAAACCAAAAGACCCACGCGTGGGCGTTGACTATGCGGGCACGGTTGAAGCCGTGGGCAAGAACGTAACTCTCCTAAAACCGGGCGATGAAGTCTTCGGCAACAGGAGCGGTGCTTTTGCCGAGTATTTGTGCGCTCGCGCGGATCGGGCAATCGCGTTGAAGCCAGCCAACATGACATTTGAGCAGGCGGCTGGTGTACCGGTGGCGGGACTCACCGCGTTGCAGGGCCTTCGCGACAAGGGACACGTTCAGGCGGGGCAGAAAGTCCTGATTAACGGCGCGTCCGGAGGTGTCGGCACATTTGCTGTGCAGATCGCGAAAACTCTCGGTGCAGAGGTGACCGGCGTATGCAGTGGAAGGAACGCGGACATGGTCCGATCACTTGGCGCGGATCACGTTATTGATTATACGAAAGAGGATTTCACGAAAGGCGCGGAACGTTTCGATGTGATTCTCGACAACGTTGGCACTCAGCCGTTGTCAGGATTTCGCCGCGTCCTAAAACCCAAAGGAATCTGCGTTATGATTGGTGGAGGAGGACCAAACGAGGGTAATTGGGTCGGCCCCATGTCTCGGCCCATCAAGGCGAAGCTCATGTCTCCGTTCATCAGCCAGAAAATG
>JBKOXU010000162.1:0-15357 GCA_046725095.1 Verrucomicrobiota bacterium | reverse complement strand
TATGGCGACGGCGACGATGGAACAGAAAAAGGCCCCCGCGAATCCGAACTCGCCGAATCGCAAGTTCCCGCTCGAACGAACGCGGAACATCGGCATCGCCGCGCACATCGATGCCGGCAAAACGACGCTCACTGAGCGCGTTCTGTTTTACACCGGCATGATCCACAAGATCGGGGAAGTGCACGAAGGCACGACCGTGACCGATTGGATGGAACAGGAGCGCGAGCGCGGGATTACGATCACTTCGGCGGCGACGACCTGCGCGTGGACGCAGCGTCAGGAGTCCGGTGTTTACAAAATTTTCGAGGGGATCAAGCAGCGCATCAACATCATCGATACACCCGGTCACGTTGATTTCACGGCGGAGGTAGAGCGTTCGCTCCGCGTTCTCGATGGCGCCATCGCCGTTTTTGACGCTGTCGCAGGCGTGCAGCCGCAATCAGAAACGGTTTGGCGGCAAGCGACGAAATACAACGTCCCGTGCATCGCGTTCATTAACAAAATGGATCGCGTCGGTGCTGACTTTAAGATGTCGATCGACAGCATGCGCCAAAAACTCGGCGCGAACGCCTGGCCGGTTCTGCTTCCGCTTGGCAAAGAAGATCAGTTCAAAGGCCAGATCGACGTTATTAATAAGAAAGCGGTCGTTTATTCGGACAGCGATCAGCTTGGATCGACATATGAACTCACCGACGTTCCAAAAGAGTATGTCGATCTTGTCGATAAGGCGTACAGCGATTTGGTTGAGCAAGTCTCAAATCTCGATGACGAAGTCGCGGAAGCTGTTCTGGAGGAAAAGCCGGTCACACCGGAGTTGCTGAAAGCTGGCATTCGGCGCCAGACGATCGCGAATAAGTTTGTGCCGGTCGTTGCCGGTTCGGCACTCAAGAATAAGGGCGTGCAGTATCTGGTCGATGCAGTGGTCGATTATCTGCCGAGCCCGCTCGATATTCCGCCAGCGAAAGGCATGGAGCCTGACACGCACGAGCCGATGGAAGCGCCGACAGATGACAACGGCGATTTTTGTTCGCTCGCCTTCAAGCTTTGGAGCGATCCGTTTGTCGGCAAGCTTGTCTTCTTCCGTGTTTATTCCGGCACCCTTTCGAAAGGCGACACGGTTTACAATCCGCGCACGAACAAGCGTGAACGCATTTCGCGCCTGATCCAAATCCAGGCCGACAAACGCGAGGACATCGAAACCTGTTACTCGGGCGATATCGCCGCCATCGTCGGAATTAAGAACATCACTACGGGCGACACTTTGTGCGACGAGGACCATCCGATCCTTCTCGAACCGCCCTCTTTTCCTGATCCCGTAATTTCAATGGCGATTGAGCCAAAGACGAAATTGGATCAGGAAAAAATGGCGACCGCGCTGCAACGACTCGCTGAAGAGGATCCGACCTTCCGCGTTTATACGCACGAAGACACCGGCCAGACGATCATCGCCGGGATGGGCGAGCTTCACCTCGAAATCATTCGCGACCGCATGTTCCGAGAATTCAAAGTGGACGCGAACGCAGGCAAACCTCAGATCGCGTATCGCGAGACGATCACCACGAGTGCGCACGGCGTCGGCAAGTTGATCAAACAATCCGGTGGCCGGGGTCAGTATGGGCACGTCGAAGTAGATGTGCGTCCCGGCTCGCGAAGCAGCGGCTTGGTCGTCGAAAACAAAATCGTCGGCGGTATCATCCCGCGCGAATACATTCCGGCTGTCAAGAAAGGCATCGACGAAGCGGTGCTCAACGGCGTGCTGGGGGGGTACCCGGTTGTCGATGTTGAGGTGGACATCGTTTACGGAAGCTTTCACGAAGTCGATTCCAACGAACTCGCGTTTAAGCTGGCAGCGATCTTCGCAATGAAAGATGGCTTCAAGCAAGGCAAGCCGATTCTGCTCGAGCCGATCATGAAGGTTGAAAACATCACCCCAGAGGAATTTCAGGGCGACATTTGCGGAGATTTGAGCCGGCGGCGCGGCAGCATTAGCAGCATCGAGACGCGCGGTAATCTGGCAATCGTCCACGCGGAGGTTCCGCTTGCCGAACTGTTTGGTTACGCGACCGCAATTCGTTCACTCTCGAAAGGCCGTTCCAGTTATTCGATGGAGCCGTCGCATTTTCAACCGGTGCCCGCGAACCTGGTCCCGGCGATTCTCGACCAGAAGGAGACCAAATGAGCAATGGACAGCGCATTCGGATTCGCTTGAAAGCGTTCGACCATCGCATGCTCGATCAATCCGCAGTCGAGATTGTCGAAACCGCCAAGCGCACCGGCGCACGAGTAGCCGGGCCGATTCCGCTGCCGACGTTGATCGAGAAATTCACGGTGAATCGCTCGCCGCATGTCGATAAAAAGTCGATGGAGCAATTTGAGATTCGCACCCACAAGCGGTTGCTCGACATCATTGAACCGACCGCGAAAACGGTGGATGAACTAAAGAAACTAAATTTGCCTGCGGGCGTTGATATTACGATTAAGATTTAAGCGGAGGCGCTTCTGAAAGACTTGCAAACCCACGATCATGAGCATCGGACTGCTTGGACAAAAAATCGGCATGACCAGCGTTTACGACGCCAAGGGTCGGTTGTGTCCTGTGACCGTGATTGCGGCAGGGGATAACGTTTTGTTACGTCGCTTGACGGCGGAAGCCGAGGGCTATTCAGCGGTGCAAGTTGGGTTTGGTGCACAAAAGGAATCGCGCGTCGCTAGGCCGCTCTTAGGCGAATTCAAAAAGGCCGGGGTCGAGCCGAAGAGATTCGTGCGCGAATTTCGCCTGACGAGTGATCTTCCCGAAGGCGAGATCAATTTAAGCGTCACACAATTTCAGGCAGGCGACTATGTCGACGTGATTGGCCGTTCGAAAGGCAAGGGCTTCCAAGGCGTGATGAAAAAGCACAACTTTCACGGACAAGGCGCGTCGCACGGTTCGAAAACACACCGGCGCCCTGGCGCAATCGGCAATCGATCGACTCCGGGACGAATTTGGAAAAATATGGGAATGCCCGGTCATCTCGGCGATGAACGGGTGACGGTGCAAAATCTTCAGGTCATGCAGGTGCGCGAAGCTGACAAAATGCTTCTGATTAGCGGCGCAGTTCCGGGAGCCAATGGAAGTTACGTTGTCGTTCGTCCGGCATTGAAAAGAACCGGCGGCAAGGGTGCCACGGCCGCGGCAGCTGCGACGCCCTCGTCGCAGAAGGGGATGGCGAAATGAGCGCGAAGGTTTTAACCAAGGCAGGGGCCAAGGAGGCGAAGATCGAGTTGATCGAAGACGGACGCGGCACGCAGGCCGTCCATGAGACCGTCGTGGCCATGCGTGCGGCGCGGCGTTCTGGTTCGGCCAATACAAAAACAAAGGCCGAAGTAAATCTTTCCGGGGCAAAACCGTGGCGACAAAAGGGGACCGGCCGCGCCCGGGCCGGCTACAAGTCGTCCCCGATTTGGCGTGGAGGCGGCGTCGTTTTCGGGCCCAAGCCGCGTGATTATTCAAAAAAGATCTCGAAGTCGGTGCGGCATCTCGCTTTTCGAAAGGCGCTAAGCGACCGAATCAGCGCCGGGGATATTTTGACGATCGACAAATTCGAAGTGCCAGAACTGAAGACGAAATCGTTCCTGTCATTGCTGAAAAAACAGACCGATGCGCGAAAAGTATTACTGATATCTGACGCGTTCGATCAAACTACCTTTAAATCGGCGAGCAACGTCAAACCAGTGCAGCTCGCGACGGCTTCCGAGGTCAACACCGAGCAGTTGCTCGCGTTCGAGAAAATTCTCGTAACGCACAAGGCGCTGGAACAGCTTGCGGAAAGGACCAACCCGCCTTCGTCTCGCAGTCGCGGGACTACGGCACGATAAGATGAACGAGCCGCACGAGATCATTAAGACTGCATCATTGACTGAAAAGTCGACGTTGATGAGTGAAAAGCTGAACAAGTATGTCTTTCGCGTCAGCCCGCGCGCGAGCAAAATTCAAATCAAGAACGCAATCGAACGGTTGTTTCAAAAGAAAGTGGTCGATGTGAACACCTGCAATTACGCCGGCAAAAAGAAACGCGTCCGGGGGCCATTGGGGCGGCGGCCGCACTGGAAAAAAGCCATCGTGACCTTGAAGGAAGGCGACAAAATCGACTTGGTATGAGGATAATTTCGAAGCACGCATGTCGAACTTCGAATTTGTAAGGTTATGGCACTAAAAGATTATCGTCCGCTTACGCCGACTTTGCGCTTCAAGTCCCTGCCGCGCTTCGATGAAATCACAAAGTGGCGGCCGACGAGGAGCCTGGTTGAATCGAAGAAAAAATCTGGCGGCCGCAATAATTACGGCCGGCTTACCTCGCGGCATATCGGCGGCGGTCACAAACAGAAATATCGCAAAGTTGATTTCAATCGGCGCAAGCACGGGGTCGCCGCCGAAGTAATCGCGATCGAGTACGACCCGAACCGCTCCGCGCGCATTGCCCTTATTAAATATGCGGATGGCGAGCTGAGTTACATTCTTGCACCGAACGGTCTCCGTGTCGGAACGACAGTCGTCGCCGGGGAAGATGTGGCGCCGGATCTGGGAAATACGTTGCCACTTCGCGCGATTCCGCTTGGCGCTAATATTCACAATATCGAATTGACGCCGGGGCGCGGCGGTAAGGTTGCGCGCAGCGCCGGGCAGCAGGCCACATTAAGCAACCTTGAAGGCGGCTATGCGCTGGTGAAAATGCCCTCCGGCGAAATCCGTCGCATCCACGAAAACTGTTTCGCGACGATCGGCCAGGTGGGAAACGTCGATCACATGAATGTGTCGAGTGGGAAAGCGGGACGAACGCGGTGGCAGGGACGCCGTCCCCATGTGCGGGGCATGGCGATGAATCCGATCGATCATCCCATGGGCGGTGGGCAGGGGAAATCAAAAGGGGGCGGTGGCCGGCATCACCCGGTGAGTCCCTGGGGACAACTCGCCAAAGGATCTAAAACACGCAGCAAACACAAGCCGAGCGATCGGTTCATTTTGGAAAGGAGAAAATCAAAGAAAAAAGCGTGATGTTTTGGAGGGCGAAGCTCTTGCTAGGCCGGTCTTGCAGAGCGCGATCCTCCACAAATCCACTTGCAATTTATGGCTAGATCATTGAAGAAAGGACCCTTCGTCGAGTCGCATCTTCTGGAGAAGATCGACAAGATGAATAGTTCGGGCGCAAAAAGACCGATCAAAACATGGTCGCGGCGTTCGATGGTAACGCCGGATTTTGTCGGCCACACGTTTTTGGTGCACAACGGAAAGACCTTTAACTCCGTCTTCATCACCGAGAACATGGTCGGTCACAAGCTCGGTGAATTTTCGCTGACGCGGGTGTTCAAGAAACATGGCTCCCACACGGCGAAGGTGACCAAGTAATTTGAATTTTCGATTTTCGATTTTCGATTGTCGATTGCCCAAATGGGCAATGACTCGTGGATCGATGATCATGTTTGTGGGCCTGTTGCCAGCCGAAAGGCTGACGGCAGAGGGAAATAGTTCTTTGTCAGAATCCAAAATTGAAAATGCGGACCACGCAGGGACGGCTGATACGTTGCTCACGCAGAACGAACAATTGCGGCGGCAACTGTCCATCGACCAGGAGTCGCTCAAGGTGTTGACGAGCAGCCTGGCGCAATCCAACGAGGAGGCGGAATTGTTCCGCCGCAAGTATTCCGATTTGGAATTGCGGATGGAGGCGTTCGGTCTGGCGGCGGCGAACAAGGATCGGGCGAAGCTGGAACAGCGTTTGCTGGCGGCGGTGAGCGATCTTCAACTCGCACAAAAGGAACGCGATGATTATCGCGACCAGATGTTGCGCCTGAACGAAGCGATGTTGCGGTATTTAAAAACGTCGCAGGGTGGCGACGCCCAAGCCCGGATGGACGTGGAAACGCAGCTGCGCAGCACGAACGATCTTGTCGCAAGATCGAACGACGCGCCGGATTCTCCTGAGCCCAGTTTGATGGATGGCAGCGTCATCAGCGTGAAGGAAGAATGGTCGTTCGTGGTCGGCAATCTTGGTGAAAAGCAAGGTGTCAAAATTGGCATGCCGATGCGCGTAGTGCGCGACGACCGAAAGATTGCAACACTGCGAGTAGTCGATGTGAGGCAGAAAATTTGCGGCGCCGTAATTCAAGAAATGGATTTGGAGAAGGAAAAAATAAGAGTAGGCGACCGGCTCCAGGTGGATGCCCAGTCGGATGTGAGTTTGAAGTGAAGAGAAGTTACAAGCGTTAAAAGAGTTACAAGGTTACAAGAGTGAAACCGATCACTTTTGTAACGAATGCGAACCAATGGAAGTTAGATCGATATATAAGTATGCGCGGATTTCGCCATTCAAGGTGCGCGAAGTCACGCGTGAGATCCAGGGTCTGCCGGTTTCGGCCGCACTCGATCTTCTCGCTTTCACTCCTAAAAAAGCATCCTTTTTGATCGGCAAGACGCTTAAGAGTGCAATCGCTAACGCGGAGAACAACGCCAACCTGAAACCTGACGGTTTGGTCGTAAAGGAAGCTATTGTCGGCGAGGGCCCAACACTAAAGCGGATGATGGCGCGCGCCCGTGGCAGTGGCAGCACTATTCTAAAGCGAACCAGCCATATTCGCATCGTGCTCTCCGATGAGATTCCAATTGAGACGCGCGAAACCAGAAAGGCGAAACGCGAACAGGAAAAGAAGGCAAAGAAGCAAGCGACGAGCACGGCGAATGAAAGTTCGACAGCTGCAGCCGGGAAAAAGCCGGCGAAGACAAAGAAGACCGCAAAGCCGAAGAAATAAATTTTAAACCGATTTTTATGGGACAAAAAGTTAATCCAATTGGGTTTCGCCTGGGGGTGAATCGCGACTGGCGTTCACGCTGGTACGCCTCGCCGCAGGAACTGCCCGCGTTTTTGCACAGCGATCTCGAGATTCGGAATTATGTGAAGAAAAAGCTGCAGTTCGCTGCTGTCTCTAAAATTGTGCTCGAGCGGGCGTGGAACAGTATTCGAGTGACGATTTTCACTGCGCGTCCGGGAATCGTAATTGGGCGCAAAGGAGCGGAGATCGAAAAGATGACTGAAGAGATCTCGAAAATGGCGCAGGGGAAGCAAGTCAAAATCGACATCCAGGAAATCAAATCGCCGGAGCTCGATGCCCAACTCGTGGCCGAGAACGTCGCGCTGCAAATTGAGCGACGCATTGCTTATCGCCGTGCGATGAAAAAAGCGGTGCAAACCGCGATGGATTTTGGCGCGGAGGGGATTCGGCTGCGTTGTTCGGGGCGTCTCAATGGCGCGGAGATCTCACGGTCGGAATGGTATCGGGAAGGTAAAGTTCCCCTGCATACGCTGCGGACGGCAGTCGACTACGGGTTCGCCGAAGCCAATACGGTTTACGGTAAGATCGGGGTGAAGTGCTGGATGTGTAAAAAGGAAGAAGCGCCGGCTCAATCAGCCACGCCACCACCGCCATCAGTCCCACCGCCGCCGGTCCCTGAAGCAGTCTAAGGAGAATCGTTATGCCATTAATGCCAAAACGCGTGAAGTATCGGAAGTCCCAGCGAGGAAGTCGTAAGGGAACTGCTTCACGTAATCTCAGAATCGACTTTGGCGAGTTTGGTTTGCAGACTCTCGAACGCGCCTGGATCACCAACACACAACTGGAAGCGGCGCGGGTGGCCCTTACGCGCAATATGAAACGCAAAGGCAAACTCTGGATCCGTATTTTTCCCGATAAATCGGTCACGGGGCGTCCGCCGGAAACGCGCATGGGCAAGGGCAAAGGCCAGCCCGAGTTCTGGGTCGCGACCGTGCGGCCCGGCAACATCTTGTTCGAACTGGATGGTGTGCCCGAATCGGTCGCGCGTGAATCTCTTCGTCTGGCAGCGGACAAGTTGCCCGTGCGAACGAAGTTTCTGAGCCGGCACCACGTCGCCGCTGCCTAGCGAACCATGAAAACGAAAGAGATCATCGAATCGAGCACGGATGAGCTGCTGACCAAGAGACGTGACTTGCGACAGGAGAGGTTGCATCTGCGCTTGCAACAGCAGAGCGGCCAGCTCGAGCAGCCAAGCCGGTTACGTTTGCTGCGGCGAGATGTTGCCCGGATTGAAACGGTGCTCTCACAGCGGGCGAAAGAGACTGAGAAAAAGTAAATTTATGGCTGAGCAAGATCAACAACCGCCCCCGCTGCCTGTATCCTTCACCCGCGGCTCGCGCAAGACGCGGACAGGCGAAGTGATTTCCAGCAGCATGAACAAGACGATTGTGGTGCAGACGGTCACGCGCGTGCCGCATCCCAAGTTCGGCAAGATCGTTAAACAGATGAGGAAATTTTACGCGCACGATGCGCAGAACGAGGCGAAGACCGGCGACACGGTTCGGATCATGGAGACACGACCCCTGAGCAAGCTCAAGCGCTGGCGTTTGGTGGAGGTCATCCAAAAATAGAGAGAAGAGGAAGAGGGAGAGGAAGATTCTTATGGTGCAACTTCGATCCAGACTGGATGTGGCGGACAACAGTGGGGCGCGCATGGCGACGATGATCGGCGTGATCGGCAAGTCCACACTTTATGCCGGAATCGGCGATGTGATCACGGCAAACGTGAAAGAAGCCAGCGCGACCGGAACGGTAAAAAAAGGCGAAGTCGTGCGGGCAGTCCTCGTCCGCACGAAACAGCCGATCCGGCGCGACGATGGCTCTCTGCTGCGTTTCGATAACAATGCGATCGTGATTATCGATAAAGATTTGAATCCCCGCGGCACGCGCATTTTTGGGCCGGTGGCCCGCGAATTGCGCGAGCGGAATTTCATGAAAATTGTTTCGCTCGCGCCCGAAGTTTTATGAACCGCATTAAGTGCCACGTCAAAAAAGGCGACCATGTCGAGGTCGTCTCGGGAAATTTTGGCGGTTCTTCGGGGAAAATCCTGGCGGTATTTCCGCACAAGCAGCGTATTTTGGTCGAGGGGGTGCGGATTATTAAGAAACATCTTCGGAAATCGCAGGACAATCCCAGCGGCAAGATCGCGGAACGCGAAGGCCCGATTCATATTTCCAATGTGAAATTGATCGAACGCGACGGAAAGCCGGTGAAAAGCAAGGAACCGAAAGCGAAGCGAGAGAAAAAGAAGAGCTAGGACAGCTTTGTTGAGCAATGGAAAACGAATTTTATCGCGATTACAAAGAACGGGTAATGCCGGCGCTGCAAAAGCTGCACGGCTACAAGAACGTTCACCAGGTTCCGAAGGTCGAGAAAGTAGTGATTAACACCTCGGTTGGCTCGCAATCGGACGTGAAGCAGGCGCTGGAGGAGGCAAAAGCGGAGCTTGCCTTGATCACGGGCCAACGCCCGGTGGAAACGCTGGCCAAGAAAAGCATTTCCAATTTCAAATTACGAAAGGACCAGGCGATTGGCGCCAAGGTGACCTTGCGCGGTGAGCGCATGTACGAATTTCTCGAGCGCTTCATCAAAGCAGCGCTCCCTCGCATTCGCGATTTTCGCGGTGTGTCGCCACGCTGTTTCGATGATCATGGCAACTACACTCTGGGAATTTCGGACCAATCGATTTTTCCCGAGGTCGAGCTCGATAAAATCAAGCGCAACATCGGATTTGATGTTACTATCGTCACCACGGCACGAACGGACGAGGAAGCCAAATCGCTCTTGAGCGAAATGGGAATGCCGTTCAGCGACCGGGCAAGGCCCGCCGCGCAACCCGCCTGATTTTCATGAGTACTGTTACTGATCCCATTGCCGATCTTTTGGCGCGTGTCCGCAACGGCACGCGTGCGCAAAAGCCCGAGGTGTTGGTTCCGTACTCGAAGATCAAGGCAGAGATTGCCCGCATCTTGAAGGAGGAAGGCTATATCTGCGATTACTCGATCGACACGAGCGCCGCGCACCCGCGTATCAAGATCACGAATAAAATCGTGAATCGCTCCAGTGCGATCGCGAATTTGCGACGGGTAAGCCGGCCGGGATTGCGCCGTTACGTGGGCGCGGATGAAATCCCGCGAGTTCTTGGTGGAATGGGCGTGGCGATTCTGTCTACGTCGCGCGGTGTTTTATCGGCGCGCGAGGCGAGAAAGCAAAAAGTTGGCGGCGAATTGTTGGCCTACGTTTGGTAAATTTTATGTCACGAATCGGAAATAAAGAGATCGAGATTCCCGACAAAGTTAGAGTCAGCATCGACAATGACGGGGCGGTATCGGTAGAAGGACCCAGGGGAAAGCTCAACTGGAAGCTGCCCCGCGACATCAGGGCAACCGTGAAGGACAACCGAGTGTCGGTGATGCGCGAAGCGGAAACGCGCAGCGTGAAGGCGCTGCACGGACTCTCCCGCAGCCTAGTTCATAACATGGTGCAGGGCGTCAGCCAGGGCTTTACCAAGCAGCTCGAGATAGAGGGCGTCGGTTTCAAGGCCGCGGTGCAAGGTCCGACCCTAAATTTGAGTCTCGGTTTCTCTCATCCTGTTCACTTTCAGATTCCAAAGGATATCAAGATCACTGTCACTGATGCCACCAAGATCAACATCGAAGGCGTGGACAAAAAACTGGTGGGCCAGGTGGCAGCAGACATTCGCGGTTTTTATCCGCCGGAACCGTACAAGGGCAAAGGTGTGCGCTATGCCGGCGAGCAGATTCGTCGCAAGGAAGGCAAGACAGTCCAGTAAATATGGCGACGACTCGTAAAGCGGCGCGGCAGCGCGTTCATCGACGGATCAGGAAAAAAGTCGCGGGCACGGCGGAACGGCCGCGGCTGGCAGTCCATTTTTCCGGGAAACACGTTTACGCGCAAGTCATCGACGATGGCGCCGGCCGGACGCTGGCCGCCGCGTCAACAATTGAGCGTTCATCGCCGGGCAAAAATAAAGCCGCCGCTAACCGCGCAGCGGCCGAACAGATAGGCAAAACGATCGCGGAACGTCTGCTTGCGAAGAAACTCGATCGCGTCGTCTTTGATCGCGGCGGTTTCTTTTACCACGGGAAAGTGAAAGCTTTGGCGGATGCAGCCCGCGCGGGCGGCCTAAAATTTTAACTCATGGCACAGATGACTTCAGGCAGGCGACCAGATTCGCGCAACCCGGACAGGACGCCCGCGGCACGAGGCGATACGACCGAGAAGGTCGTTTTCATCAACCGCTGCGCGAAAGTAGTAAAGGGCGGCCGGCGCTTTAGCTTCAGCGCATTGATTGTGGCCGGAGATCACGATGGGAAAGTCGGCTGCGGATTTGGCAAGGCGAACGAAGTCTCGGAAGCGATCCGGAAAGCGTCCGAGGCGGCGCGCAAATCGATGGAAAAGGTTTCCCTGCGCGAAAACACGATCCCGCACGAAGTGATCGGCGAATACGATGGAGCACGCGTGCTTCTGCGCCCGGCGTCGCCGGGAACAGGTGTCATCGCCGGTGGCGGTGTGCGTGCGGTGGCTGAAGCGGCCGGCATTCGCGACGTCCTGGCTAAGTCGTTAGGCTCGAGTAATCACGCGAACGTCGTGAAGGCAACGATTGCCGCTCTGCGATCGTTGCGCCGGCGTGACGAAATTTTCAAAGTCCGCGGAATTCAGGCGGCCGACGGAAAGGCGATCCATCATGATGCGGCTTCATAATTTGCGGCCACGTCCCGGTTCGCGACACCGCGTCAAACGCCTTGGCTGCGGTGAAAGTTCCGGGCACGGAAAAACAAGCGGCAAAGGTCACAAAGGACAAAAAGCGCGCTCCGGCGGCAGTATTCGACTCGGGTTCGAAGGCGGCCAAATGCCGCTGATTCGGCGATTGCCGAAACGGGGATTCAACAACGCCGCTTTTCGCAAGCATTATGCGATCGTGAATCTTGACGACCTCAATGAGTTCAAGGCGGGAGCAACGGTAAACGAGCAATTGCTGCGCGAATCGAACCTGGTGCGCGGTCATTTCGTTGGAATCAAAATTCTTGGCGGCGGCGAACTGAAACACGGCCTGACGATCGAAGCCAATAAAGTGAGCGCGGGAGCCCGGGAAAAAATCGAGAAGGCCGGCGGAACGATCACCTTGCGGGATCGCCGGGTATCAATGGCAGCGGCCCCACATGAGGATGTTGATCTTACAACGGAGAAAGTGTCCCGAAAGCCGGCCGCGCGTAAGCGATCGGCAAGAAAAACGCCGCTCAAAGCGAAGTCGCAGGCAAAAAAGAAAGCATCCCGGGAGCGCTAGGCACTCGACGCGCGATGTTCCAAATTTAGCGGATGGTTTCGGCGTTTCTAAATACGGTTAAGATACCGGAATTGCGCCGGCGCATCCTGTTTACGCTGGCCGTAATTGTGCTTGTGCGCCTGGGCGCGGCGATCACTACTCCCGGAGTCAACCAAGCCGTCTTGCAGGAATGGTTCCGGACGGCGTCCAGCCGGACCGGAGGCGGTCTTGCGGCACTCTTTAATTTGTTCAGCGGTGGCGCGCTGGAAAATTGCGCCATTTTCTCCCTGGGTATTATGCCTTACATCAGCGCATCCATTATGATGCAGTTGCTGACTGCGGTGATTCCCCGGCTTGGCAGGTTGCAGCGCGAAGATGGCGGGCGGCAAAAGATCATGCAGTTGACGCGCTACGCGACGCTCGTCCTATGCGTTTTCCAGGGTTATCTGCTGGCGTTATCGTTTCAGCACCCGGAATCGTATCATACGATGCTGCCGGGGATCACCGACACCATCAGAAACCTCGGAATTCCGCTGGTCGATGACCTTGGCTGGAAATTTCGAATCGTCACCGTGGTTTCGTTGAGCACCGGTACGCTCTTTTTGATGTGGTTAGGTGATCAAATTACCGAGCGCGGAATTGGCAATGGAATCTCGCTTATCATCACTATTGGCATTGTTGCGCGTTTGCCCGCAGCCCTGGCACAGGCCTGGAAGACCTTTGTGCCCTCAGCGCAAACTGGAACCAGTCAGGTCAACCCGGCCGTTCTTGTGCTCATGGTAGCGTTCCTGTTCATTGTCATCGCGGGGGTGATCACGATCACACAAGGCGTGCGAAAGATTACTGTGCAGTACGCCAAACGCGTGGTTGGGCGCAAAATGTACGGCGGCCAAACGCAGTACATGCCTTTGAAAGTGAACTACGCTGGCGTGATGCCAATCATCTTCGCCTGGGCTCTGCTTCTCTTTCCGGCGACGATTGTCCAGTACGGATTTAGAAACAGCCCCACAGCCGCGATGATCGCCGCCGAACTTTCCAACGGCTGGCCGCACTACGTCGCTCTCGCGGCAATGATTTTCTTCTTCAGTTATTTCTGGGTCGCGACGCAGTTTCAACCCGCCCAGATCGCGGACGATCTGAAAAAATACGGTGGCTATATCCCCGGCGTCCGGCCGGGGAAACCGACTGCCGATTTTCTTGATTTCACCATGACGCGGCTGACGTTCGCGGGCGCGTTCTTTCTTACTTTAATAGCGGTCTTGCCAAGTCTGCTCAGCCAGGGACTGAACGTTCCGGTCATCACAGCGCAATTTTTCGGCGGCACCAGTTTGTTGATCATTGTCGGCGTCATACTCGATACCATGCGCCAGGTGGAGACACATTTAATTCAACGGCATTACGACGGGTTCTTGCGCAAGGGCCGTATCCGTGGGCGATCATTTGATCGTGCTTCCTACAGTCGCGGCGAAGCGGCGGCGAGCGGCACGCTGATGTGGCTCTATGTCGGCATCGCGGTGCTTATCATCGCCGGAGTGGCGATCTTTCTTTACGGTCGATAGGTGAAAAGACGACTCGTTCTTCTTGGCGCACCGGGTTCCGGAAAAGGGACCCAGGCGGAGATGATTACGCGCCAATTCGGCATTCCCGTTACTTCGCCGGGCGCGATTTTGCGCCGGGAAAAAGACCTCGGCACGCCTCTGGGCGAGAAAACCGCCGAAGTCATCCAGCACGGTGGCCTCGTCTCAGATGAAATTATTGTTGAGCTGATCGAAGATTGGCTGCGTTTGCACGGCGGGCACGGATTCGTTTTTGACGGTTTTCCCCGGACGCTGCCACAGGCGGAGAGTTTGATGTCGATCCTGGCCCGGCTGCGAACAGCGCTCGACCTGGCGATTTGGCTCGAAGTTTCGGAACAGACCGTGCACGACCGCATTTCGGGCCGTCTCCAATGCGCTGAATGCGGCTTCACCACCAGCGGTAAAAGCGCAAAATTCGCTGAGCGACCGGTTTGTCCGTATTGCGACGGACCGCTCGTGCGCCGCAATGATGATGATGAAGTAGTGTTGCAAACGCGTCTTTCTGAATTTGAAAAGAAGACCCAGCCGCTCGCTGCCTTTTACGGCAAGATGTCGATCTTGCATCGGATCGACGGCAACCGCGATCGCGAGGCGGTGTTTGCCGATATCTCCCGGCTGATCGAGAACAAAAGCTCCGCATGATTCCGATCAAAAGCGCCCGAGAAGTCGAAAAAATGCGGCAGGCCTGCCGCACCGCGAGCGAGGTTCTGGATCGTGTAAGCGACCTTGTCCGGCCAGGAATCTCCACCAAAGAGATCGATGAAGCGGCCGCTATTTTTATGCAGGAGGCCAGGGTAAAGAGCGCCTTTCTCGGTTATCGGCTCGGTCACCGTGTGTTTCCGGGCTATATTTGCATTTCGCTCAATGACGAAGTGGTCCACGGCATCGCGAGTCAACGCCGCGTTCAATACGGCGATATTGTAAAGCTGGACATTGGTGTGATCGAAGACGGTTGGGTGGGGGATACCGCCGCGACCGTAGCGGTTGGAATGGTGGACGAACGTGTCGATCTACTGATGCGCGTGACGGAGAATGCACTGGAGCGGGCAATCCGAATCGCAAACGAAGGCACTCGCCTCGGCGATATCTGTGCAGAGATTGAAGATGAAGCCAGACGGAACCGCTTTTCCGTTGTGCGCGAATTTGTCGGTCACGGGGTCGGTCGCAAACTGCATGAAGAACCACAAATCCCCAATTACGGCAAACGGGGGAGTGGCCCCCGCCTCAAGGCGGGGATGACGCTTGCCATCGAGCCAATGGTTAATTTGGGCACGGCTGCCGTGCGATTGCTCGACGACGGCTGGACGGTGGTCACGGTCGATGGCCTGCCTTCGGCGCATTTTGAGCACACAGTTTTGATTACGAAGGATGAGCCAGAAATCCTGACATGGCGCGCAAAGACGCAATTGAAGTAGAGGGCACGGTTGTCGAGTTACTGCCCAATACGATGTTCCGCGTTGAGCTGGCCAACGGTCATCGCGTGCTTGCGCATATTTCCGGGAAAATGCGGTTGCACTTCATTCGGATCTTGCCAGGAGACAAAGTTATGCTAGAGATTTCACCCTACGATTTGTCGAAAGGGCGAATTACCTATCGCCATAAGTGACAACGCGGAGGACCCTCCC
>JBKOXU010000025.1:0-19427 GCA_046725095.1 Verrucomicrobiota bacterium | reverse complement strand
AACCAGCGCCAGGATCATAACGCCTCCGATGACAATCAGGGCAATTACCCACCACTCCATTTGCCCCACAGAACCGAAGTCGCGAAGGGATTCAGCGATCGCCTTCCGATCCTCGCGCGCGCTCCAACGCGAGAATGGATTAAATGAGGAATGAAACCCGCCCGAAAAACTCGCGAGAAACGCCGCGAATCCGAAAACGAGCCATTTGGTTAAATCGAATGGCTGAAACAGAATCTTTTTCATCAACCCGAACGCTTCACCAAACGGTTTGAAGATTTCGATTTTCGGCTCCGTTCCGTTCATGAGCGCGATCTTGCATCGCTTCGACCAAAGCAATCAACCCCGAAAGCGCGCCTGCTCGCGAAAACCTTCGGGGTCGGGGCCAAGCGCCTTATAGCGCTGCCCTACCCACGGAGGGTCTCTACGGTTGCTTCCTTAAGCGGCGCTCGCATGTTCTTGGTTACCGATGCTGAACACGAAAAGGGAAACTATTGACGCGGTTGCTAAGCCTAAGCCGGATATGATGGTGCTCGCAAAACGCCGCTATCCGATCGGAGCGGAACTAATTGGTGAAAACAAAACTCATTTTCGTGTTTGGGCCCCGAAGGCTCAGCATGTCGATCTCGTCTTGGAGGGAGGCGCGGCAAAAGACGCAAAGCGGACATTTCATTCGCTGGAGGCTGAGGAAGACGGGTATTTTTCCGGCGTGGCCACCGCCGGTGCAGGCTCTTGCTATCGGTTTCGGGTAAACAACGCGGAGAATTTTCACCCCGATCCCGCATCCCGCTTTCAGCCGGATGGGCCACACGGGTCGTCCTGTGTGGTCGACCCGACAACATTCCCATGGACCGATTCACGGTGGCCAGGGGTCAAACTGAAAGGTCAAATCATCTACGAAATGCACATCGGCACATTCACCAGAGAAGGAACGTGGCGCGCGGCAGCCGAGGAGTTAGCAGAGCTGGCGCGCATCGGGATCACCGTAATCGAAATGATGCCGGTCGCGGATTTCCCGGGGAAATTCGGCTGGGGTTACGACGGCGTGGACCTTTTTGCGCCGACGCATCTTTATGGCCCGCCGGACGATCTGCGGGCCTTTGTGAACCGCGCGCACTCCCTGGGCATGGGTGTGATTCTCGATGTCGTTTACAACCACTTCGGGCCCGATGGGAATTATCTAGGCGTTTATTCCGACAGTTATTTGACTCGCGAAAAGGAAAACGATTGGGGCGACGCGATTAATTTTGATGGACCGGACTCAGAACCAGTCCGCGAATTTTTCATTACCAATGGTCGCTATTGGATTGAAGAATTCCACTTCGATGGATTCCGTTTCGACGCGACGCAAACCATTTTTGACAACTCCGATGAGTACATCGTCGGGGCTATCGGCCGCGCCGCGCGCAAAGCCGCTGGGGCACGCTCGATCATTTTGGTCGCCGAAAACGAGCGGCAGGAAGCTAAATTGATTCGACCAGGCAGCGAAGGCGGCGACGACCTCGACGCAATTTGGAACGATGATTTTCATCACAGCGCCGTGGTTGCCCTTACTGGAAGACGAGAAGCCTATTACACGGACTACCTCGGTTCACCGCAGGAATTCATTTCGGCGGCCAAGTACGGTTATCTTTTCCAAGGTCAACCCTACGTCTGGCAGGAGGCGCCGCGCGGCACCCCGACATTTGGAGCGCCAGCGGAAGCATTCATCGCGTTCATCGAGAATCACGATCAAATTTCAAACACTGCCGCCGGTGAGCGACTTCGTTTCCAAACCTCCCCCGGCCGCTATCGCGCCATGACCGCCTTGCTTCTACTCGGGCCGTGGACACCGCTGCTCTTTCAGGGCCAGGAGTTCGGCGCTTCGACCCCGTTTATGTTTTTCACAGACACGGGCGATGGCTCGATGCGCGAAGCCATTCGCAAGGGACGCTTCGAATTTCTCGCGCAATTTCCTTCACTCGCTAGCGATGAAGTGCAAAAACGGTTGCCGGTGCCTTCCAATCCGGACGTTTTCGCCGCCTCCAAGCTCGATTTTTCAGAGCGACAGAAAAACGAGCAGTTTTACGACATGCATATCGATCTCTTGCGGTTGCGCCGCGAAGACTCACGCTTTCGCGAGCAGAAACCGGGTGGAGTGGACGGTGCGGTCCTCGGAGCGAAAAGTTTTGTGCTGCGCTACTTCAGTGACGGAAATACAGACGATCGACTGCTCGTGGTGAACTTCGGCGAACGTCAAGTTCTTGCCCCGCTTCCGGAACCGTTACTGGCGCCGCCGCTCGGTTTGGAATGGGAAACACTTTGGTCGAGCGAATCAGCCCGCTACGGAGGACCAGGAGTGGTTACCGTGGCGACACAAGACAGTTGGATATTGCCGGGGGAAGCAGCGGTGGCGTTGAGGCTGGTGCCTGAAAAAGCGCCACGATGCCAACCCGAACGACGCAAATTGGGCTGAGACATTTCGTTGTTCGCTTCGACCAGTGAATAAGCAATTTGAAGCAAGCCCGGTGGTTGTCCGTGCGATGCCTTGGGACGGCGCGCATATGTCGCGCGAGCTTTTACTCGCCCGCGAATGGCTCGTGACGAACGGCCTTGGCGGCTATGCTTCCGGCACTGTTTCAGGCGCGGTGACACGGCGTTATCATGGTTTGCTCATCGCGGCGTTACCTGCCCCGCTCGGACGGGTGGTGATGTGGAGTCATGTTTCCGAATTTCTCCGCTTCAGCGACGATGATGTGGTTTCTCTCGGTGCGGAAGAACGCGCCGGCGGCCAGCTGGACTTGAAAAGCGCCGACTACCTGACCGAATTTCGACTCGAGGATGGGCTTCCGGTATGGACATATCGCGTTCGCGAAGTGGTAGTCGAGAAGCGCGTCCTCCTTCCTCATTTACAGAACACGGTCCATATCAGTTACCGAGTGATCGCAGGGGCAAAGCCGCCGCGCTTGGAATTGCGGCCCGCCTTTCATTTTCGACACCATGAAGCGCCGGTGGATGACGATCTGGTGGCGCCTTACAAACTCACTGCCGTCGATGGTCGTTATGAAATCGCCGCGGCGCGTCGAAAGCTGCCCCCGCTGCGGATGCGACTTTGTGGTTGTCAATCCGCCTTCACGATTGCGCCGTCGAAAATTCCCGAGATTGTTTATCGGATCGAGCAGCAGCGCGGCTATACCTATCAAGGCGAACTCTGGAGTCCGGGATTTTTTCGAGCTGACCTGACCGAGCAAAACACAGCGACCTTGATCGGCTCGACCGAGCCATGGGGCATCATCGACGTATTGGGGCCTAAAGATGTTCTTGCCGCAGAGCGGGAACGGCGCGCTCGCCTGCTCCACGCCGCGATTCCTAAAGCGCACCAGGATTTTTCTGCAGAGCTGGTTTTTGCGGCCGATCAGTTTGTGATTACGCCGGCGGGCCGATTAGAGGAAGCCGCTCGTGCACATGCGGCGGGCGACGAAGTTCGCACCGTCATCGCCGGATACCATTGGTTTACCGATTGGGGGCGCGACACGATGATCAGTCTTGAAGGTCTCAGCCTTATCACCGGACGCTGGCTCGAAGCCGGCTATGTCCTGCGCACTTTCGCGCGTTACGTCCGCGATGGACTCATTCCAAACATGTTTCCCGACGGCGCAAAGGAGGGAAAATATCACACGGCAGATGCCACACTCTGGTTCTTTCACGCCCTTAATCGCTATCTCGAACAGACGAAAGATCGAAACACGTTAGAGTCGCTTCTGCCGGTCTTGATCGACATTGCAGACCACCATTTGCGTGGGACAAAATTTAACATCCACGTCGATCCAAACGACGGCCTGCTTGTCCAGGGAGAAAAGGGCTACCAGCTCACCTGGATGGATGCGAAGATGGGCGATTGGGTCGTTACGCCGCGCCGCGGAAAAGCCGTCGAGATTAACGCGCTTTGGCATAACGCCCTTCGCCTGCTTGCCGGTTGGTTGCGCGAAACCGGCGACGATACCGCGGCAAAGCGTTACGAGGAACACGCGGAACGAGCGTGTGCCTCTTTCAACGAGCGCTTCTGGTTCGCGGAGGGTGGTTATCTTTACGATGTTGTCGATGTTGATGGCGGATCAGCCAACGATTCCTCATTGCGACCAAATCAGCTGTTGGCCATCTCTATTGACCATCCAGTCCTCGATGTCGAACGTTGGAAGTCAGTCATCGACATTGTGGAGAAAAAATTGCTCACGCCGCTCGGTTTGCGCACGCTCTCGCCAGACGATCCGGAATACAAACCGATTTACGCTGGCGATCTGCGCTCGCGCGATGGCGCATATCATCAGGGCACGGTTTGGACATGGCTGATCGGGCCGTTCATCGACGCGTGGTTGAAAGCCTATCCGCACGATCGAGCCACGGCGCGTAAATTTCTCGCCCGGTTCCCAGAACATCTGAGCGAAGCGGGCATTGGCACCATCAGCGAAGTGTTCGATGCCCGGGAACCACACAACCCCGGCGGCTGCATTGCGCAAGCCTGGAGTGTTGCCGAAGTGCTGCGCGCCTGGTCGAAGACAGCCTAGTTGGGGGCTCGGCACGATAAACGGTTTACTGGCCTCAGAGAGTTGAAACTTCCTTCATTTTTCGCGAAGCCGCGTTTGCACACGCCAGATTAACAGCGCATAACTTCCGCCGATGAAATTCGTTTTGCTCATCCTCGCGATTGCCTCGGTTTCGACGTTCGCATTCGCGCAGGAGAAAACTACTCCGCCGCCAAAGGTATATCCCGTCGCTTTGCCGAACTACGACGAAGAAACCGCCACGCGATTACAAATTTTTTTGGACAACAACTATTTCGGTCCCGGTAAGATCGATGGGAAAATGGGCGAGTTTTTTCGGAAAGCGCTCATTTCATACAAGCACGCCCGCACCATGCCGAAGACGGGCGCGGTCGATCAGTGGATGCTCGATCAAGTGCCAGTCACTTACACGACCTACACAATCAGGGAGGAAGACCTGAAATTCGTCGGCGACGTTCCAAGCAGTCGTGCCGAGCAGGCAAGGTTGAAATGGCTGCCGTACACCTCGCTGCTGGAATTCGTCACCGAGCGTTTTCATTCCGCTGAATCCTACATTCAGAAACTCAATCCCGGAAAGAATTGGGAGCATCTCCAACCGGGTGAAGTCCTCAAGGTGCCCAACGTCCTGCCGTTTGAGATCGAAAAATTTGCAGAGGGCAAAGTTCCTGAAAATCCGGCATTCGCGACTCGCAAGGTCTTCGTCGATACCGGGGAACATCTGCTCGAAGTCTTCGACAACGATCAGCTCGTCTGCGTCTTTCCGATCACTCCGGGATCGAAAACGCTGCCGGCGCCCGTTGGCACGTGGAAGATTCTCGGCGCAACCATTTGGCCGTGGTTCCGCTATGATGAAGGAATGCTCAACTACGGTGTCCGCACCGAAAACTACTACAATCTTCCGCCCGGCCCGAACAACCTCGTCGGCGTCCTCTGGATGGGCTTAAACAAACCGGGTATCGGCATTCACGGCACAAACAACCCGGAGACAATCGGACGTGCTGCCAGCCATGGTTGCATTCGATTGGCTAATTGGGATGCGGCACGCGTCAAGGATGTCGTGAGCGTCGGCAATACCGTGCTCATCTTTTAGAGTGTAGCCACCGCCCTGTTGGCGGTCTTCTAATTGCTCTAAAACGGCGCACAACGCCGTGGCTGCAGGCCTTTCACAAAAAAATTCGCGCCGAATGGCCATCTCAAACGTCTAGGCTTTAGATCGACCAATGGATGCCAGTGAACGCGAACAGTATCGAGCGGCCATTCACGGCGATCGAGAAGCATTTGAAATGATCATCCGCACGCACAGCCGAACACTTTTCGCCATCGCTTACGGCATTCTGCAAAACCGTGAGGAAGCCGAAGACGTTGTGCAAGATGCGCTCGTCAAAGCTTGGAAAACGCGCTGGCGCGTGCGCGATGCGGAAAAATTTCCGGCCTGGCTTGCAACCATCGCCCGTCATCGTTCTCACGACATTTTTCGAAGGCGCCGCACAGTTCCGTTGTCCACAACAATTGACGAGGTAATCGAGTCAAGTTCCGCTGCTGAGCCGAACGGCACAGAGTTGGATCAACAATTGCGTTCGGCGCTGGCTGCGCTGCCGGAGCTTCACCGCGCTGCGCTTACGCTCCGTTACTTCGAGGAAATGGATTACAGGAGTATTGAAAACATTCTGGGTCTGAGCAACGGCGCGTTGCGCGGGATCCTCGGACGCGCCCTCGCCTCGATGCGTAAACAACTTCGGCCCGCTCTCGCTTCATTGGATTAGACATATGGCAACCATTCACGACGAGATCGACAATTGGCTCGCCGCCGATATTCACGGCGAGCTTTCAGAGGATGAACGCGGCGCGCTCCACACCCACCTCGTCGAATGCGCCGTCTGCCGAAAAGCCCATCACGAGAACAAAGTCATGAACAAAATTCTGGAAGAGACTCTCGCGAATGAAAAACCCGATCCGGCCTTCGAACAACGAATGCTGTCCGGTTTTCGCAGTCGCATTCCACAACGAACCGGACTCGCAAAGTTGCTTGTCGATCTGATGCGCCTGCGCGCCACTCAAATCGCCGCGGTCGCTGCTGTTCTGCTCGCGCTCGTGCAGATCGGGCGAATGATCACCGGAGAAGGTGCTGCTGTATCGCGAGATCGCGGGCGCTTCGTCCAAGAACGGTTCGCCACGCAACCATCACAGGCCCAGGCGCCACTGCGGTCGCAATCCGGAGCGTTATCTAAATCGGACGAACTCGCGTCAAGGGAATCACAGGCCTCGGCGCTCAAGGAACCGCCGCCGCCGCCTTTCGCTCAACCCAAGGATCAAAGGCAAGGGTCCGCTGAAGAACGCACAATCGTCCCCCAATCAAATGAAGCCCCGGTGGCCGTAGTCGAAGCGACCTTACAGGCGCCCGAAGTGGAATCCAAACGCGTCGAAACGCCAGCTTCCGTGGTAGCCAACCGCAAACTCATCCGCAATGCGGAGGTCCAACTGGAGATCGTCAGCTTTGATGACGCGGTCCAGAAGATCACTGCGTTGGCGAACGAAGAAAACGGATACGTCGCGACGACGAATTCCGAGAAACAGGCGAACGGAAAGTTGCGCGGCCAAGTCATCGTCAAGATTCTGCCAGAAAATCTTGATCGTTTTCTGCAGAAGGTTCGCGGCCTTGGCGAATTGAAGAATCAAACGCTCGGGACCGAAGATGTGACGAAAGCGTATTTTGACACCGATGCTCGGCTGAAGAATGCGCGGGTGATGGAGCAGCGCTTGATCGAGATGTTGAAGACGAAAACGGGCAAGGTTGCCGATTTGCTTCAAGTCGAAAAGGAGCTCGGGCGCGTGCGCGAGGAGATCGAGAAGATGCAGGGCGAATTGAAATACTGGGATTCGCAGGTGCAATTCGCGACCGTGACGATTTCGCTGGCTGAAAAAGATCTGGAGGAACCGGCGGCGTTTTTGCTTAAGGAGCGTGCTCAACTGGCCCTTTACACGCCTGAGGTCGAGAAGGTTTACAACGACATCAAAGCGCTCGCTTCGCCGAAGGTACAGATCACGAATGCCCAGCTTGATCGCGATTATTCCGGGCGGGTCTCGGCGCGGGTGAGCATGTTGATCGCGCCGGAAGAGAGCAACGCCGTGATCGGTCGCGTGAAAGGATTTGGTCGCGTGGAGAATTTCCAGGTCCACACCGATCGCATTGCGCAGGGCGGGAGTGGCATGTCTGAAAACGCGAAAACCAAGCGCGACAAAGTGGAACTCAATGTCACGATCTCGCGCGAGGAACAGGAACAAGCGTTTCAACAGACCAGCCTGCGCATTCGCACGTCGTCCGTGGACGAGAGGGTAAAGGAGTTACGCAATCTGACCGAGAAACAAAGTGGGCGTGTCCGCAGTTCGACCTTCAGTCGAGATCCGGATGGGCGGGAAGTGGCGAATGTGTCTCTGCGAGTGTCGATGAAGAATTATTCGGCGCTCATGCAATCGCTGAACTCTCTCGGCAAAGTAGAAGATGTAAGCGTGCAACGGCAAGATCGCACTGGCACACAGCTCGATGAGGCAAACGCGCCGGCGGATATCTCAATCCAGGTTTACAGCCAGGGCAATATCGTTTCATCCGAGACCAGCTTGTTCGCAACGCTGCGACGGACCCTCGCGCAAAGCGCCAGCGCGATCATGTGGAGTTTCCGCATGATCGGCGTTGCGGTGGCGTTTCTCGCGCCTTGGGCGATCGCGTTGGTCGCAGTGATTTGGATCATGAAACGGGTGATTCGCGCACGGCGTAAGCTGTAGCCACGCTGTATGAGCGCCGTCGGCGGTCAGAGGCCGCCGCTACAGGAGACCGGAATCACTCTTGCTCCCTTCGCAAACGAGTCATATTTTGTTTCGCGCGGAGGATGTCGATGAAAACAACCAGCGGTATCAGCTTCGATAACGCGGCCGTGGCCGCAACGCCGAAACATCTTTTACAATTCGCCGTCGATCAACGTTACGACGATTACACGTCAGTGGATCACGCGGTCTGGCGGTTCATCATGCGCCAGAACATTTTTTTCCTGAAGGAGTATGCGCACAAAGTTTACTTCCAAGGCCTGCTCAACACCGGGATTTCTTTCGAGCGCATCCCGCGCATTCAGGAGATGAACGACATTCTCGCCAAGATCGGCTGGGGCGCGGTGGCCGTGGACGGTTTTATTCCCCCAGCGGCATTCATGGAATTTCAAGCTTACAAGGTTTTGGTGATCGCGTGCGACATGCGACAAATCCATCATATCGAATACACGCCCGCGCCGGATATTGTGCACGAAGCGGCGGGTCACGCGCCGATCATTGTCGATCGTGAGTACTCTAATTACCTGCAGCGCTTCGGCGAAGTGGGCGCAAAAGCGATGTCGTCAAAGAAAGATTTCGAGCTCTATCAAGCGATCCGGCACTTGTCGATCTTGAAAGAGCAGCCGAATAGCAATCCGAAAGAAGTCGAGGAGGCAACCAAGCTGGTCGAAGATCGCCAAAAAAACCTGGGCGAACCCTCGGAGATGGCGCTGCTCTCACGTTTGCACTGGTGGACAGTCGAGTACGGATTGATCGGCACCCTCGAGAATCCAAAAATCTACGGCGCTGGATTACTTTCATCGATCGGCGAATCGGTCTCATGTCTCGAGCCGCAGGTGAAGAAGATTCCCTACTCCATCGACGCGGCGAATGTACCGTTCGATATCACGACCAAGCAGCCACAACTTTTCGTTTGTCGCGATTTCAAACATCTCGCTGACGTGCTTGAAGAATTTGCGAGCAAGATGGCGTTCATGGTCGGCGGACTCGAAGGCATCAACAAAGCGATTGAATGCAAAAACGTCGCGACTTGCGAATACTCATCCGGCCTGCAAGTCAGCGGTATTTTTGACGAGGTCATCACCGACGAAAATAATTCTCCGATCTATCTCCGGACGACTGGCAAGGCGGCACTGGCGTTCCGCAACAAAGAGCTCGAAGGCCACGGCATCGATTATCACAAAGATGGCTTCGGTTCGCCGATCGGGAAATGGAAACACACTTCGACGTCTCCCGAACTACTCGCCAACGATCAGTTGCACGCGCTTGGAATTGTCGAGGGAAAGAAAGCCAAGCTCGAGTTTATCAGCGGGATCGTGGTTTCGGGGAAGGTCGAGAAAGTATTGCGCCGTGACGGGAAATTGCTGTTGATTACATTCTCAAATTGCACTGCGAAATACCGCGACCGCATTCTGTTCAACCCCGACTGGGGGATCTACGACATGGCGGTCGGCAAACGAATCAGTTCGGTCTTTAATGGAGCGGCAGACAAGGATGCATACAATCAGGTGGCACTGGTGCCCAAAGAACGGACCATCAAAGTTCCGTCCGATGCGAAGCGCAAGCGCCTTGAAAATCTCTACGCGCAGGTTCGCAAGATTCGCGAAAGCAAAGCCGGCTACGAACGGCTGGGGGAAATTTGGGAAACGCAACAAGCCGAACATCCGGAAGACTGGTTATTGTCGATGGAGATTTTCGAAATCCTCGACACAACCAATCAGCAGCCGGAATTGAAAACTAGGATCGAGAAGTTTCTCAACGCTAAAAAGGCGAGCACGAAAGATCTTTCGACATTGATCAGTTGGGGATTTCGCCTGGTTGAGTATCACAAGAAACCGGAATATCAGGAAACGTTGCACGCGTCACCCGAGTAGCTGCGTTTCCTTGTAGGGACGACGCCGTCGTCCCGCGGGAAGCTTCCCCTGCAGCATCAGGCGGTTTCGTCCTTGAAATGCCGTTTCCCCTTTTGCGCCTTCGCGTACTCATCTTTGCTCAGGATGTTTTCATTCAATTGCATATCCGTTCGGCAAAGGCTTTTGAAGAACGCCTCGATGCGCTCCTTGCTGCTCAGCACTTCGTCCGTCAGATAATTTACATCGACATTAATGCAGATCGCGCCGACGATCCCAAATTCCTTGCGCGTAATGGGGATCGTCGTGCATTTAAATTTTCGCGCGCCGATATTCAGTTCGTAATTCAGCTTCTCTTCATTGAGAAGCTGGCGCTTTTTCAGATCGATTAGCAGATTGGTCGTGCCGTCGCGCAGGTGACGGCCAGTCACATTGTTCTCCAGAACGATCAGCGAGTGCGCCGGATCAGCCAGATTGTGCAGCAAGATTTCGATGCCGGTATTCGGGAACGATTTTCCAATCAGCCGAACGACGCGGATGTAGTTTTCGAGGAATTCGGTCGTATCGTCGGCAATTTTCTTGCCATCGTACTTATCGAAAAGTTGCGCATAGACTTTTTGCTCTGCCGGCTCCAGCTGGCTCCGAACATTATTTTGCTCGCCGATAAAAATCAGTTGCCGCGCCGCTGTCCGGTCTTCGTTTTTGAGAAAATAGTGCATTCCGAGGCGGAAATCCTTCAGACTGAATTCGCCAAAGTTCTCGCGAGTGACCGTGAATGGATAAAAATCGTACTCTTCCAGGTTCCGACCGAATTTGCGGCGCTGTTCTTTGTATTTCCCCCAAAGAAAGCCCATTGCGAGAAAGAAGAGCGAGACAAGTATCGACGCGATGACATTAATGCTGAGCTCGCTTTGCAGAGCTTGAATCATAAGCGCGCCTTAATTCCTCGGCACAAATCACAAATTGCAATCATTGTCATCCGCCACGAATCAGAGATTTCCCGCAAGGTTAGAGAGGCTGATGTTTTCCAGCGCGACATCGGCGGGTCGCGACAGTGCATAGGCGACGGCACCGGCAACTTCGTCTGACGCGATCATTTTTTTTCGTGGCCATTCACCTTCGACCTTATTCCAAATGTCGGTGTCAGTCGCGGCAGGATAAACGTTGATGACGCGAATTTTACGTTCCCGCAGTTCTTCGCGGACGGATTGCGAGAATCCTTCGAGGGCAAACTTGCTCATGCAATAGGCGCTCCAGTTTGGGTAGCCGGTTTTGGCCGCGATTGAGAGAATGTTCACCACGCTCGACCCTGGCGGCATTCGGGGCGCGAAATGCTGCGTCAATAAGAATGGCGCGGTGATATTGACGCCGACAGTTTGCTGCCATTCGATGGATGTGATTTCTCCGAAGGGCTTCACGATTGCGATGCCGGCGTTGTTCACGAGCAGATTGAGCGGATCCTTTCCAACCTCTGCGATCAGATCGGAAACGCCCGATGAGACAGCGAGATCGTGGATGAGGCGAATGACATTTGCACAGTTTGATTTCAGGGATTTGCATACATCCGCCAGAGCAACGGTGTCTCGCCCGTGGAGAAGTAGCGTCACGTCGGGTGCGGCCAATTTCTCGGCAATCGCGCGGCCAATTCCACGACTCGCACCGGTGATAAGATAACGCTTCATGTAATTCGGGTATCCTGCCTGGTTGTAAGGCAAGCTTTCAGCCTGCCGTCTACGGGCAAGATGCCCACGCGATAGAGCCAGGCAAGAATGCCTGAGTTACGTTCTCCGCAACGTGAACCGATTATTCGCCGTTTCCCACAAACGCAATCGAACAAGCTGCTGACTGAGGCGATTATCGATCTTTGGCCAAAGCGCGCTGACGATATTTTCACCCGTGGAAGGGACATACCGAAAATCATCGGTCTCAAGGTCGAGATGTCGACCACGCCACGGCGCAAGCGAATCTTCGATCGCTTTTCTAAATTCGACAAAATCGTAAAGTGTTCCACTGCGTCTATCGTACTCACCGCCAACTGTTGTCTCAGTCAGATAGCGATGACCGTGACCAAGCGGATTGTTGCACTTGCCGTAAAGCTTCGCATTTTCGGCATCGGAAAGAGCAGCGGCCTGCAGACGATGGGCGGCATTGAAAGGCTCCCGCATTCCGAGGAAAACGCTGTCGTCATTCCATACTTCCGCAAAAAAATCTTCGCGCTCATGCAAACGGACGCGATGCAGCGGTACCACGGCATTCACGCGTTCGTAAAGATATCCGGCCAAGCTTTCCGTAGTAATAGGACGATTCCTTAAGCCGGCGACGTCTTGATTAAGATATCGGTGATCGAGCTCGTCACGCAACGAACGTTGACAACCATCGATTGCGTCATAGCGAACTAAAGGCGCTTCTCCATCGAGTTTCATCGTTCGAAAAGTGAGGCGAGCCCGGTAATTGTGCCCATGAGGCGCAGTCGCCGGGCCAAACAGGCGCGTGTTTTCCTCGCCGCTCAGAAGCGGCGACAATGTTTTGCGCGCCGCCGAAAACTCAAACCAATAGTTCGCTTCGGCAGTCCCATCTGAATAGAAGGTGGCGCTGTGGTCGGGTGACTCGCTCACATGGCACACGGCGAGGGTTGCATCGACATCAGAGAACAACGGCGCAACGGCGACATAGAGTTGTCGCGCAACATTCGCCGCCGTAGGTGGAATGTTGCGGAACGAAGAATTGTCCTTATTGAGAAACTTGTGATCGAAACTCCCGCGGACAATTTTGCCGGCTCGCTCCTTGATTTCGCTGATGTTAATCAGCATTCCGTTGCTTTGGTCGACCGGCCCGGTAAAAACAAAATATGCGACGTAATTCCGGCCCGTGCCGTAGTGGGCGTCCGTTTCGGGGCCGAAAACCGCCAGATTTTCGGCGTTACTCCAACCGCTGACGTGTAAACGCCGTGATGCCGAAAATTCGAGGCGTTTGCTAACCGTCAACAGCATAAAGGAGCAAACACCGTAGGAATCGTCTCGCAAGTCGCGCGAGCAAGCGAATACCAACCCGACAGGCAAGATGCCCGTCGACCGAGACAGCTTGGAAGGCTATCCTCTGTTAATCCTTGAGGAGCGAGAGGAATTCCGAGCGCGTTCGAGCGTCGTCCTTGAAAGTGCCGAGCAAACAGGAGGTCTTCATGACCGAGTTCTGCTTTTCCACACCGCGCATCATCATGCAAAGATGTTTAGCTTCCACGACCACGGCCACGCCGGACGGTTCAAGACACCTCATGAGCGATTCGGCAATTTGAGTAGTAAGGTTTTCCTGAATTTGTAAGCGGCGCGCGAAAACATCGACAATGCGCGCCACTTTGGAAAGACCGATCACTTTCCCGTTCGGGATGTAAGCAACGTGCGCGCGGCCGATGAAGGGAAGCAGATGGTGCTCGCACAGCGAATAGAGCTCGATGTCTTTCACTAAAATGATTTCGCTCGCGTCAGAAGCGAAGACGGCGTCGTTGATAATCTCCTCGAGATCCTGCCGGTAACCCTGAGTGAGAAATTCTAAGGCGTGCGCCGCGCGGACCGGCGTGCGACGCAATCCTTCACGGTCGGGATCTTCGCCAATCGCTTCGAGCAAACTGCGATAGGCGTCTTCGAGCTCTTCCAATCTGCGATTGTCGATCTTGGCGGTCGGTCGCAAAAGATCGTCACTGATCTCCGCTTCTCTCGCTATTTCGTTTTCTACCTTCACGTCGTAGCGGCAGCTTGGCGTCAGTCCAGCCAGCTTTGCGGATACTTCGGATCATCGAGCGCGAGTGATTCCTCAGTCAGCTCGAGCGTGTGTTGGGTGTCGAACATCACGGCAAGCTCTTCAGTACGCGTAGCGTTCTTGCTCGCCATGATTGTTCCCGGGTGCGGGCCGTGCGGAATCCCGCGCGGATGCAATGTGATCGAGCCGCTTTCAATGCCGCGTCGCGACCCGAAATTTCCGCGGACGTAAAACAAAACCTCATCCGCCTCCACATTGTCGTGCACCCATGGGATTTTCACGGCTTCGGGATGGGTATCCAGCAGTCGCGGAGCAAAGGTGCAAACGACGTACCCGCGAATCTCAAATGTCTGATGGATCGGCGGCGGTTGATGCACCGTTCCAGTAATCGGCTCGAAATCCTGGGCGTTGAAAGTAAACGGATAGAGATAACCATCCCACCCGAGCACATCGAATGGATTGTGCGCCATGGTCACGCGCGTAAATCGCGGGCCATCCTTGACCAGAAGATCGACGTCCTCCTCCTTGTCGATCGTGATTAGTTCGCTCGGCCCGTGCAGATCGCGCTCCGAGTAGGGAGCACCCATTTTAATCTGGCCCTCGTGATTCAGATAGCGTTTTGGAATGCGAACGGGGCCAAAGGATTCGAGAATCAGATGGTCTTCCTCTTCAACTTTATCCGGCACGATCCGGTAGGCGATACCGCGCGGAATGACGATGTAATCTTCGGCACGATAACGGAGCTTTCCGAAAACCGTTTCCACAGTCCCGCCACCGCGAAAAACGAAGATGATCTCGTCGGCGCCACCGTTCTTGTAATACTCAAATTTATCATACGCCTTTGCTGGCTTCGCGCGATAAGCGGTCATGTCTTTGTTGAAAAGCATCGGGACACGGCCGGTGTAGAGATCGCCGCGGCGCGGAATGTTCGCGGTTTTAAGATGATGATGTCGCAGTGGACTGTCGGCGACTTTCTTCAGCTCGTGATATTTAACGAGCTCGACATTGCGCACGCGCGTCGGCGGCCGCAGG
This sequence comes from Verrucomicrobiota bacterium, assembly GCA_046725095.1. Lineage (GTDB taxonomy): Bacteria > Verrucomicrobiota > Verrucomicrobiia > Chthoniobacterales > UBA10450 > Udaeobacter. The sequence continues at coordinate 4,435 of JBKOXU010000025.1, read as the reverse complement.
TGGTAAACAATTGAATAGGCCTCGTCGAAACCTTCCGTCGTGAAAACGTGTTCGTAAGCGATTCCTTCGTTTTTGTAAGTCGGCGCTGCACCGTTGCGGTGGAACCAGATGTGATGCTTTCGCGGAATCTCTCCAAGTTTTTGGTAATACGGCATTGTCGATCTCCTTCTTTAGATTGCGATAAACTCCTCACCCTTCCCTCTCCTCTGTTCTAAGAGGAGAGGCGTAGCAGGTTGCTGATTTGCTCGCAAACATCGCTGCCGGGCGCGCTGTTCGCCTCTCCCCTGGGGGAGAGGATTAAGGTGAGGGGTAAACTCTCCTTGTCTTTCCATTTATAAATTCCCTCGGGCTTCCTGTTCGCGTTCGATTGCTTCGAATAACGCCTTGAAATTGCCTTTGCCGAAACTCTTCGCGCCCTTGCGCTGAATAATTTCAAAAAACAGCGTCGGCCGATCTTCGACCGGTTTGGTAAATATCTGGAGCAAATAACCTTCATCATCGCGATCGACTAGGATGCCGAGCCGCTTTAGGGAGGTCAGCTCTTCATCGATGTAACCCACGCGATCGAGCAGAGTGTCGTAGTAATTCGAGGGGATGTGCAGAAACTCGATGCCGCGTTTTTGCAGTTCGGTGACCGTCTCGATGATGTTGTTTGTCGCCATGGCGATGTGCTGCACTCCCTCACCATTGTAAAACTCCAGATACTCTTCTATCTGCGACTTCTTCTTCCCTTCGGCCGGCTCATTGATCGGAAACTTCACGAATCCATTTCCGTTGCTCATGACCTTGCTCATGAGCGCCGAGTATTCGGTCGAGATGTCCTTGTCGTCGAAGGTTAGGATGTTTCGAAAGCCCATCACGTCCTCGTAAAATTTCACCCACGGATTCATCTGGTTCCAACCGACGTTGCCCACGCAATGATCGACATGTTGCAGGCCGGTCTCAGGCGGATTGTAATTGGATTCCCACTTGCGGAAGCGCGGCAGGAATGGGCCGTGATAATTCTGTCTTTCGATAAATAGATGAACGACCTCGCCATACGTGTGAATGCCGCTGATCACCACCTCGCCGTCATCATCACGCAGCGTGGTCGGTTTCATGTAACTCTTGCCGCCCCGCTTCGTGGTCTCTTCCCATGCTGAAGTCGCGTCATCGACTGTCAGCGCGAGCGCTTTGACGCCGTCGCCGTGTTTGTGATGATGATCGGCAACCGAATGATTCGGCCGCATCGGTGTCGTCAGCACAAACGTAATCTTGTTCTGCCGAATCGCATAGCTCGCGCGATCTTTCACTCCCGTTTCCGGTCCGGAATACGCCAGGCTCTGAAAACCAAATGCGGTCTTGTAGAAATGGGCCGCCTGCTTGGCATTGCCGACGTAGAATTCAACATAATCAGTTCCCTGGAGCGGGAGAAAATCCTCTTCGGCCGCCGGAACGGTTTTGGTTTTTGGAGCAGCAATTGTCGTTGGCATAATGACCTCCTAACTCTGTAGCGCCGAACGCGCGTTCTAAATATAAGATCGACAATCGTCCCTCGCAAGGGTAGCGCACTGCCTGCCTACGTGCGGGCGTCGCGCGTGCTAACGCCAGTCCGGTTCGGACCGAGCGCGTCCCCGCGATTGCGAACTTTTGCAGGGCGCAGATCGTTCCATGGAGTTGTCATTTCCCGGCGAGTAGAGCAATCTCTTGCCTTTGGATAAGGTTGGAGGCCACTTCAACGAAAAATAGGAAGTTCTCATACATCAGGAGGTGGAAATGTTTAAGGAATCTTCGAAAGACGGTTTCTCGTTCAAGGTTTACCAAGGCGCGCAAATGACACTGCTGACGATGGACCTTGCCCAGCAGCCCGCGGCAGGCACCTTCGCGGGTTTCACGCTCGAATACACCGGCCCGAACTCGCCCCGAAAGCCGATAAAAAATCTGCTCAATTTCGCCGGCAGCGACAGCATCACCTCGTCGGTCGATTCGCCATTTCAGGCATTCAAGTGGGTGCACTTTCCGGGCAGCTATTCGCAGAATCCAGTGCCCTTCGGCAATTGGGATTACCACGCCACGCCGCGGTTCTTCGATGTCAATCGAAAGCTCCTCCCGCTCGACGCAGGCAGGACCGTCACCGTTACGATTCCCGTGGGCGATTTTTCGAAAGCTGGCCTCGAGATTGGTTTTACGCGAGCGTTTCTGAAATCTCAGGCCTACGCCAGCCACTACGGGGCCAAGACAAAGCTCAAACCCGCGGGTGACTGGCTTTTCGACACGACGAAGAAGGCCGGGACAAAGAACGGCCACGATTTCACTTACGAAGATATGTACGTCTGGCTCGGTTACACCGCCCGACGCCAGGTTTACGAAACACTCGATGAGGCATTGAATGACAACACCGTCGAGGTCGAGATGTTCGCCTACGATCTCAACGATCCCGGCGTCGCTCAGCGATGTCTCGAGCTCGCCGCCGCCGGCCGCATCAGAATAATTCTCGACAATGCCGCCCTCCATGTGACGCAGGCCGGAAAGCCCTCGACCAAAGAGGACGATTTCGAAGCCAGGTTCAAGGCCGCTGCCGTTGCGGGTGCCGAGGTCTTCCGCTGCCGCTTCGGACGCTATTCGCACTGCAAGATTATCATCCTGAAAAAGAACGGCGCTGCATTGCGCGTCCTGACCGGCTCGACCAATTTCGCTATCACCGGCATCTGCGTCAACGCAAACCACGTCCTTCTCTTTGATCATCCGGACGTCGCCAGGTATTACTCCGATGTCTTTAACAATGTCTGGCAGGTGGGTAAAGCCGGGCCTTTCCGCACCACAGATTTCTCAACCAAGGCAAAGAAAATCACCGCCGCCGGGTTCCCAGCTACCGAGATCAACTTCTCGCCGCACGACGGCACACGCGCTGCCGAGGTCCTCGACGAAATAACGGCGCTTATCCAAAAACCTTCGACAAGATCAGTGCTTTTTGCCGTGATGGAAATGGGCGACGCCAGCACCGGTACGCTCATCCGCGCGCTCCGCGACCTGCACAAGAACGATTCGATCTACACGTACGGTGTCACGGATAATTCGAGTGGGGATATCTCGCTCTATAAACCCGGGCGCAAAAACGGCCTACTCATCGACGCCAAACAGGCCAGACGCGAGCTCCCACCGCCTTTCAAGTCTGAGGCCTCGTTGCCCGGTCACGCTATCCATCACAAGTTCGTGATCATGAATTTCAATCGCCCGACCGCCCGCGTTTGGTGCGGTTCGTCAAATCTCGCGCTCGGCGGCGAAAAGGACAACGGCGACAATCTGATCTGCATAAAGGACCAGGACGTCGCCACCGCCTTCGCCATCGAAGCGATGCGTCTGACTGACCACTACAACTTCCGCTCGGTTCGTGAACCCGACATCGGCCCACCAAACCAAAAGCCGAAGGCGCTCGATGACACTGGCGCATGGGTAAACAAATTCTTCGATCCGGATGACATTAGGTGTGCGGAAAGGAAGATACTGGCGTGAACGGGCTATTACCCGTAGCGACAGCGACGAGTCGCAAGGTTGCGCGACGCATTCGACACAGCCTGCCTGGGCCGGCGAGCGTGTCCGCCTTTTCTTCTCTTTGCCTAGACGATTATCTCAACGAGACATCGTCTACCCGGAAGGTTGTTGATAACGAATAATCGGTCGTACAACGGAATTGCAGTCGGATAGTCTGACCCCTGTAAGCGGCAAGGCTAAACGATTTTTGCGAGTAGTTCCCAGGGGTTGTTTTGTCCCTGTTGCTGTAGGTCGCGAGCGTTTGAAGTAATGTGCCGGTGGTGCTGCGGACTTCGACGTACAAGAAATCATACGCCGTTGTGATACCCTCGCTCGAACTGCAGTTGAACCAGAAGGTCAGACTTCCTGTGGCTGCCGATGGAATTGTGACTGTTTGGTAAATCTGTCCCGACACATTGTTATTGACCCCGAAGTACATGTAGCCCGTCCCACCATGAGGATAGTTGCCGTTGTTGGTGTAAAAGGCCCCGGAACCCGATAAGACCCAGGGCGATATGCTGCCTTCCAGCGCACCATTGACGATCAATTCAGCCGGGGTAGCCGTCGGCGTTGGGGTCGGAGTAGTTGTCGGTGTAGGCGTAGGTGTCGGTGTAACAGTTGGCACCGGAGTAGGTGTCGCCGTCGGCGGTGGAGATGGCGTTGGGGTCGGAGTCGGAGCGCCGGTTGCCAGCTTGAAACTGCCGATCCGGGTGCGCCAGTTATACGAGGTGGTCGAGGAATAATATTCGTTGGTGTACCAGAACGTCGCGTCATCCACCGGATCGATCGTCAACGAACTGTAATCGCCCCACCGATTGCCGCTGCCGGTTTGGCTGCCGGCGCCGTCATAAAGATGGGCTTCGCCCTGAGCCAGAGTGTTGATCGGATCTGTCGCCAATCGTCCCGCATAACGAAGCTGCGGCTT
>JBKOXU010000189.1:0-6838 GCA_046725095.1 Verrucomicrobiota bacterium | reverse complement strand
GATGTGAACAGACCGGTGCGATATCGTTGTGCACGCAGAATCGAATCAATCATGGCACAAACGGAGCCTTTACCATTCGTCCCGGCGACGTGGATGACCTTCCAAGGACCGGCGGCTTCTCCGCCAGTCGGACGGATTCGTCCCGTGGCGAACAAGTCGCCGGGAGAGCAATCGGCGGACTGGAGACCGCCGCTCCTTGTGAGTTCCGCGATCAAACGCTCGGTATTTTCCAGTCCCAGCTTGATTCCAAAGCGTTGCAGGCTGTATAGCCAGGCGAGTGCTTGTTTGTACGTCAAAGGTCGTCGCACTTCCTCCGAAAGCTTTCGGGGGACCATGTTCACGGCGCGACCGCGAAATAACTGAGCAATTGGCCGAGTTGCTCGCGCATCTTTTTGCGGTGCACGATCATGTCGATCAAACCGTGTTCCTGAAGGAACTCGGCGGTCTGAAATCTTTCCGGCAAATCCTGGTGCGTTGTTTCTTTAATTACGCGGGGCCCGGCGAATCCGATCATGCTCTTCGGCTCAGCGATAATAACGTCGCCTAACGAAGCAAAGCTGGCCATGACCCCGGCGGTAGTCGGATTTGTCAGAACAGAAATGTATGGAAGTCGCTCCTCTGCATGACGGGCGAGCGCACCGCTCGTTTTTGCCATCTGCATCAAGCTCAACATTCCTTCGTACAAGCGAGCGCCGCCAGAGGCAGCGATGATAATGACGGCGCAGCGCTCAGCAGTTCCATATTCAATCGTGCGGGTAATTCTCTCACCAACGACCGAGCCCATCGTCGCAGCAAGAAAACCGAAATCCATCACTGCGATTGCGACCTTGTAACCATCAAGAATTCCATATCCGCTGATCACGGCGTCGTGAAGTCCGGTACTTTCCTGATACTTTTGGAGGCGATCTTTGTAGCTGGCCATTCCTTGAAAGCGCAAAACATCTATGGACTTCAGGTCAGCATCCATTTCCGCAAAAGTGTCCGGATCGAGCAGATTTTCGAGCCGCTCCCTGGCCGATTGCGCAAAATGATAATCGCAGCGCGGACAGACGCGCTGGTTTTGTGCGAGCTCGATTTCCGGCACCACCTCCGAGCAACCGGGACATTTCTGGAAAAGGCCGTGCGGGATGTCACGCTTCTTGCGATTTTGCGCCTTGATTGCTGGTTTCTTGAAAATGGCCATGGGAATTATGCGCGCGCGGCCGTGGCCGCATGAACGGAAATGGCGCCCGCGCGTTTCAAAATACGCGCGCACTCGCTCAGCGTGGAACCGGTTGTCAGGACGTCGTCGATCAACAACACGCGTAAACCTCGCACGTCCATGTTTTTTCGTAAACGAAACGCATTATGCAAATTTTCCATGCGCTCGGCGCGATCCAGCGCGGTCTGTGTGGTGGTGTATCGGATGCGCTCCAGCAACAGTTTCGATGGAATCGATACCTGGGCACTTAATAACTCCGCAACCAAGCTGGCCTGGTTAAATCCGCGTTCTCGTTGTCGGGTAGGATGCAAGGGTACCGGGATGATAATGTCGAACCGGCAATCACGCAGCCGTGCGTCATCCAACGCTGCGCGAAGCCAGCGGGTCACGAGCTGACGCAGATAAATCTGGTGACCGTACTTAAGGTCGTGAATAATCTGGCGAACAATCCCGCGACTGCGGTAGACGGCAACGGCCGCGTCGAAGTGAATCGTGCGATGGGCGCAATTGGCGCAGGTGAATTCACCCGTAATCGCGCCTTCGAACGGTTCGGAGCATTTCTGGCAAAACGGCGCAACAATGCGGGCGACCTTTGTTTCGCATTGATCACAGAGATACTCGCCGGCTCGAACATTTGCTCTGCAGATCGCGCAGGCTGGTGGATAGAGAAGCGATGCGATCGCACCCAACCGATCAAAGTTTGGAAGCGCGATCATATTTCAACCAGATTCGCACTAGCAGCCACGTCAAACAGGCTACGCCGAGCGGGACAATTCCCACGAGCAGATTCTTTCCCAACCAGGGGAGAACAAGCATTTCCTGGCGTGCCACTCGGCTAAAAGTGCCGTTGCCAAATATCCAGCCGGCATGCAGGCCTATCGGCAACCATAACGAGCGAGTGAGCACGCGCGCGTCAGCCAGAATCCAACCAATGAGAAATAATGTCGCGAACGCAGAGATCAGCATTGTTGCATCGCCAAACTGTTCAAACGAATGGGCAATGGAATTCAAGCCCGAGGTCCATGTTACGATCGCGGATGTTCGCTCTGGCGCCTTTAGAAAATGAACAACGGAAAAGATCGCTGAGGTTGCCAAGATCGACGTGTAATGGCGCCCCGTTCTTAGCAAAACGCCCAGGATGATGCCGCGAAAGAATGTTTCTTCAATCAACGGGACGGTTAGCGAAGCCGCGAGCATTTTGCCAAATCGCGCCCAGGCAAAGCTGTGCCGAAACGAGTAAACGTCGAACGCAATGAGCAATGCGCCACAGCAGAGCAGGGGAATGGCCGAGAGAAGAATGCCCGCGAAGGCATCGCGGCCCCATCGGGAATTACGCGCAAGGCGCAAATCAGCCATGCTTCGCACGTTAGTGACGCGAAGAAACGGCCAGAATAAAGCCGCAGCAGTGATAAGGAGCGCTCGATGAAAGAACGTTTCGAAATCGTATCTTGCGAGAAAGGAAAACAAGCCGTGCGCCACGAGCCACTGCGCTCCCCAATAAAGAATGGGAGCAACAACGGCTGCCGCGAGGATGGTCGCGGCAAAATAAGCCGCCAGTCTAGCTGCGTCTTTCAAGCCTGCTAATGTAAGGTTTTACCGCGATGCCGAGTCAACACATATGGACGGAGAAAGATCGACATGGGAAAAAGCGCGAAGTGCGCGCGACGAAATTCGGCCGGGTGTGGCGGTTTCAATCGAAAATTGCCGGTGAAACGGGATGGATCTATTACGATTCGCCGCCTTTTCAGGATCTATTACACCTGAAAGAGATCATCGCGCGAAAATATCAACGCCGGCGCGCGTCGTTTGAAGACGTTATCTCGGTAAACAAGCTTATCGAGGAGCAAGGCGCTCGTGACTGAGTGGAAAACAGACCAATTGATCGATTGGGACAAGCGGTTTGTCTGGCATCCCTTCACTAATATGCCTGAATGGTGCACACCCGGGAATGAGCCGCTTGTTTTGGTCGAGGGCGACGGCGCGCTCCTGCGCGACAGCCAGGGCCGCGAATACATCGATGGCAATTCGTCGATCTGGACGAACATTCACGGCCACAATCATCCGCACATCAATGCGGCAATCCGGCGCCAGCTTGATCGCGTCGCGCACACCTCTTTTCTTGGGTTTACCAACCCGGCCGCGATCGAGCTTGCACGTGCGATTGTCGAGCTTTTCCCGAAGCACTCGTTGAGCCGCGTCTTTTTTTCAGACGACGGTTCGACCGGAGTCGAGGTCGCCTTAAGGATCGCCGACCAGTATTGGCGGCTGCGGCACTCGAGAAAACATCAGTTCATTGCCTTCAAAAGCGGTTATCATGGCGATACGGCAGGCGCGGCCAGCCTAGGCGCAACAGCCATGTTTCAAATTGGGCCTTCACACTGGAATTTTCCAGCCATTCAGGTTCCAAACGTGAAGGCGTTGGAACGGCTTTCGCCAGCCGAAATAGCAAAAATTGCGGCCGTGGTGATTGAGCCATTGATTCAAGGCGCCGCCGGGATGCGCCTTTGGCCGGCGGACACCTTGCGGGCTGTCAGAGAATGGTGTGATCGCACTGACACCCTCCTGATCGCGGACGAGGTCATGACTGGTTTTGGACGAACTGGCCGGATGTTTGCGATCGAACACGAAGCCGTAATCCCAGACATGGTTGTTCTGGCTAAAGGCTTGAGCGGCGGGTATCTTCCGCTCGCTATTACCTTAGTATCAGAAAAAATATTCTCAGCTTTCGACGGCGCCGTTGCCGATGCTAGGGCGCTTGCTTATGGACACAGCTACACCGGGAACGCGCTTGGCTGTGTTGCGGCCAAGGCGAGCTTGGAGATCTTTGAAACCGAGAAGGTCTTAGAAGCTCTACAGCCAAAAATCGAGCATCTTTCGAAGGCGCTCGCCAACCTCAGGCAAGTTCCGGGCGTCGTAGAAGTCCGGCAGTGCGGGTTTATTGCGGGAATAGAGCTGGATGAGTCTCACGAGGGCGGGTTGTCCGCCACGAGAGGTGACAGACCAGGGTTTGCCGCAGCGGTCTGTATCGAGGCTCGACAGCACGGACTCCTGACCAGGCCGATCAGGAATGTTGTCGTGTTGATGCCGCCGTTGTGCATAACCATCGATCAATTGACGCAAGCGGTAAGAGCGCTCCGTGCGTCGATTACTCTCGTTTGGGATCGCACGTCTGGTAGGGACCGACCACTCGCCACGGCGGGGCCCGTCCAAGGCGGGCCGGGTGCGCCGAACAAACGTCGCAATGTCCATGTCGAAAAAACTGCGCCTTGATCAACTCCTGGTCGCGAAGGGGTTGTTTGGAAGCCGTGAGCAAGCGCAACGCGCGGTAATGGCCGGCGAAATCACGATCGGGACGCGAACTGCCGCAAAACCATCTCAGCTTCTCGAGGCGGACGCGGCGATCGCGGTAAAGCCGACCCGGAGATATGTCGGGCGGGGCGCGTTGAAGTTGCAAGGCGCTCTCGACCACTTCAGAATCGATGTGCCTGGAAAGGTTGCGTTGGATATCGGCGCATCCACGGGCGGTTTTACTGATTGCCTGCTACAGCGCGGCGCGGCAAAGGTTTACGCGGTCGACGTTGGCCATGGCCAATTCGACTGGAAACTTCGGAACGATCCGCGTGTCGTTCTTCTCGAAAAATTGAATGCGCGATTTCTCTCTCGCGAGCATATTCCGGAACTTGTTGACGTTTGCGTGATCGACGTCTCCTTCATCTCGCTGACTCTAATCTTGCCGAACGCGTTCGATTTGATAACTCCAAGTGGCGTGATTCTCGCGCTGATCAAACCGCAATTCGAATTGCAACGCGCGGACGTTGGGAGGGGCGGAGTCGTCCGCGATCCGGAGTTGCAGCAGAAAGCGCAAGACAAGATCGTTGCTTTTGTGACCAGTCTCGGTCATGTGGTCACCGGAATCGTTCCGTCTGGTATTAAAGGTGCGGACGGAAATCAGGAAATTTTCACATGCCTCCAAAAACGATTGGGTTAATCGCGCACACAGGTAAGAAAGGCATCGCCGATCTGGTCAACGCGATCGCTCGGGAATTCGGTCGTTTTTCGATTTCGGTCTTGCTCGAAAAAGAAACGGCCGCCATTGCTGGAAAGAAATCGGGCCATTCGATGTCGGAATTGGGGACCGCGGCGGACCTTCTGGTGGTGGCGGGAGGCGACGGAACAATTCTGCGTGTGGTTGGGCAGCTCGGCGAGGTCATCAAACCAATCTTTGGCATCAACGTAGGCGCGCTCGGTTTTCTGACCTGCGCGAGTTCTTCCACCTATCGCGAGGCGGTGGAATGCATCGCGAAAGACCGGATCAACTTTAGTCAACGGGCGCTACTCGAGGCGCGGGTAAGGCTCGGCGAGAAACAAACCGCTAAAATGATCGCGCTAAACGACGCTGTGTTGAGCCGGGGCGAACTTTCGCGGCTGGTGCTATTGTGCACCCGGATCAACGGCGAACCGCTTACCGAATTCAATGCCGACGGTCTGATTGTTGCGACGCCCACCGGTTCCACCGCGTACTCGCTTTCGGCCGGTGGACCGATTCTCGATCCGGAGTCTGGCGTTTTCGTGATCACGCCGATCTGCCCGCACGTTCTGACGAACCGCTCGATTATCGTCGCAAACGAATCGACAATTGAAATCGAAGCGAGCGATCCTGATTACCCGGTCTTTCTAACGCTGGATGGTCGCAAGCCGATCCACGTCGAGCGCGGATCGATCGTCACTATTCGCAAAGCAAAAAAAACGTTGCCGCTGGCCTCGCTGCCCGAGGCCTCGTTCTTCAGCGTTGTCCGGCAGAAACTGAAGTGGAGCGGGAGCAATGTGTGAACGGCTCTGACCGAGATCTCCGTGGCTTGGCAAAAAATACGCACTGCGAGTTGTGATATCCTTCTAATAATTTTGCTTACTCACGCCGCAATGCAGGGTTGGGCATCAAGCTGACTAGGCGTCTCAAACGGGTGTAGGGACCAGGCCGATGAGAGAGGTTGGGGTTTCCCAATTCGGCACCAACACCCGCCGATTTCATATGACATATATTGTCTGATGTTATAATGATGGCGCCTGAGCTAGATCTACGCCTCTCGGGCCGGAACTTCTACGGTCCTTCGCTGGGTTCCCATAAATGCCTCACTACCAGCACTGTTGCCGACTAACCTTCCCGCCGAATGAAAGACCCAGGGCCGGCATTACTTTCCAGGTGCGGCTGGAATTGCGGCAACCCTGCGTCCTTCGGAGTGCCTTTCTCGTGATTTGAAGCTGCCCGCAGCCTTGAACCCGCGGCGGCTCCTCTAATTTATCGGCCCGGACTGTCGGTGAACGACACTTCCCGCAGGTCCGTGGTCGTCGATTCAATGCAACTGGCTCATTCATAATTATAAAGGGAGTTTTACCTCACTTGCCGCGTATAAACCAGTCTTCAGTAAATTCGTCTCTTCTGGTGCCTTAATCCGCACATTCTCGCCTCACATCCGGGGTCTTCATCCGTCCAAACGCTCGCCTTAAGCGGATCTGAAGCCCATGACGCCAAGAACGAGGGCTGAAGCCTAGCTTCCGGGACTGGGAGCCCTGCTACTACGGCCTTCGTGATTTAAAAGGCCGAAAGTGGCTGGGTGGCGCCTCCGGCAGGCATCAATG
>JBKOXU010000161.1:0-33491 GCA_046725095.1 Verrucomicrobiota bacterium | reverse complement strand
TGTTCGAATTCCGCGTTTACCGCGACAGAATGCGCGCGATAAACAGGCACGCGCACGCATGTCACCGAGGCTTGGAAGTGCGGCAAATGCATGATCTTGCGGCCTTCATTTTGCATTTTCATTTCTTCTTTGGTGTAGCCACTCTCGAGAAATGAATCGACATGTGGAAGAAGATTAAACGCGATCGGGTGCGGATAAACTGTAGCTGTAGCCGGGGTCGCTGACCCCGGCCCGGGTTCTAGCTCCTGGACGGCACCTTCGGTTTGCCGTCTCAGTTCCTCGATCGCGCGCGTGCCGCTGCCGGAAACCGCTTGATAACTTGCGGCGAAAATCCGGCGCACGCCAAACACGCGGTGCAAAGGATATAGCGCCATCAGCGCGATCGCAGTAGTGCAATTTGGATTGGCAATCAGACCGCGGTGCTGGCGCACGTCATCAGCGTTGATTTCGGGAATAACCAGTGGCACGTGGGGCTCCATCCGAAAAACCGAGGAGTTATCGATCGCAATCGCGTCTGCCTGGCAGGCGAGGGGAACATATTTTCGCGAGATCTCGCCGCCCGCGCTGAAAAACACGATATCGATCTTTTCAAAAGAGTGATCGACGAGTTTGTCTACCGGGATTGATTCATCTCCAAATCGAACAGATTTCCCAACGGAACGCGCCGAACCGATCGGCCGCAGGCTCGCCACCGGAAAATTTCGCCGTTCGAGCACCCGCAAGAGTTCCTGACCGACCGCGCCAGTCGCGCCAACGACGGCGATGTGATAACCTTTCATCAGCAGCCGGATTCTATCGCTAGCCGGATTTGATGCAAACTCCGCGGACAAACGTGCAACGGCTGTCGCGGCGATCTGCGACCGTTGTTCGAGGTGTGAGTGGTCCCAGTATTTCAACAGGCTCCCAAAGATCTTGATTCTCAATTCCGGCGCGGCTATTTAGCCAGAAGTGAAAAACATCCACGTCTCGATTCGCGATCAGCGCCTCACCTTGATGGAAGACGAGACGCCAATCCGCAGTTACCCGGTGTCCACTTCACGATTTGGAATCGGGACGGAAGAAGGCAGTATGAAAACACCAACCGGTCGCTTCCGGGTTGTAGAGAAGATCGGCAACGGCCTGCCGAGCGATGCTGTTTTTCAAAGTCGTGTGCCGCTGAAACCCGGCGATCCGCTTCCTCCGACCGAAGACCTGGTGATGTCGCGCATCTTGTGGCTTGACGGTCTGGATGAGCACAACGCCAACACGCGCGACCGTTTCATTTACATTCACGGGACCAAACACGAGGACAAAATCGGCAACCCGGCGAGCCACGGATGCGTGCGAATGCGCAATGAGGATGTAGTCGAGTTGTTCGATCTCGTCGATGAGGGGGCTAACGTAACGATCGAGGAATAAGCTGCACGCTCTGGAGATTCCAAAAAAAATCGAAAAAAAAAGCGTTGCGTCCGCGAAGTTCCCGCCTAAGAGGTGGCAGCAGCAACCTGCTGAGAAAGGAGGCGAGGAAGAATGAAATTTTTGAAAGCGATTATTATTGTGGCCGTACTAGTCACTGCTTTGGGACTAGGGGCTTGTGCTAAAAAAGAGGAGACGGTGACCACGACTGCGGGCACGACCGGTTACGCGAAATAGATCGCGCGACTGAGCCTATTGTCGGTCGATCCGCTTCCTTCGACGAAGAATTTGGTCACGTTGCGGATCCTGCGGATTGATAGGTTGGATGAACACAACGCCAACACGCACGACCGTTTCATTTACATTCACGGCACAAACATGAGGACAAATGGGCAACCTGGTGGGTCATGGATGCGTGCGAATGCGCAATGCGGACGTAATCCGTTATTCGACCTCGTCGATGAAGGCGCAACCGGCGTTATCGACGAGTAAGAGTCGGCATGTTTCAAACTTGCCCGACTCCCAAGCTTATGAATTGAAATTGCGTCCATTTGACACATCCAAAAAAATTGAGAAAAGCGTTGCTTCCCTGTAGTTCCTTGCCTAAACAAGCGGAGCAACATGCTGCGAAAGGAGGCGAGATAGATTGAAATTTTTAAAAGCGATCATGATCGTGGCCATTTTAGCCAGTGCTTTGAGCCTGGGTGCTTGTGCCCAAAAAAAAGAGGAAGTGGTCACCACTCCAAGCAAGACCAGTTACGGCAAATAACCTTGTGGTTGGCTTTGCCAACGAGGCCAGGTCGTCTTCGACCTGGCCTTTTCCTTTTCTCTGCGCTTCCGTGTGTCCTACATCAGTCATACGACGTGTGCGCTCGCTTGCCATTTACTAGTCGTACTCTCGACGCGCCCGGCGGTCGCCCGCCCAATTCTTGCGCTTTAACGATTTAACGATTTAACGATTGCGGTTAAGATGTGCCGATGGAATTAAACGGCCAGGCACTGACACTCGCTGAGATCGCGACGGTGGCATTTGGCGATGCACCTGTGCAAATCGCGCCCTCGGCCCGGCCTCACATTTTTGCTTCCCGCAAAGTAGTTGAAGATATCGTCGCACGCGACGCCGTGGTTTACGGAGTCAGCACGGGCTTTGGCAAACTTTCGGATGTTCGCATCCGGCCCGCTGGCCTGGGCGAGCTCCAGCTAAATCTTGTTCGCAGCCACGCCTGCGGCATTGGCGATCCGCTCTCCGAGCCGGAAGTGCGCGCGATGATGTTATTGCGAGCAAATGTACTCGCCCTCGGTTTAAGCGGCGTCCGTTTCGAGATCATCGAGATGCTTTGTGAAATGCTTAACCGCCGCGTCTGTCCGGTCGTGCCGGAGAAAGGCTCGGTCGGCGCCAGCGGCGATCTCGCCCCGCTCGCGCATCTGGCCTTGAGTCTGATTGGCGAAGGCGAAGCATTTTTCCGAGGCGAACGAATGCGGAGCCGGGATGCGCTTACTCGAGCAAAGCTTGAGCCGCAGCGTCTCGAAGCAAAGGAAGGGCTTGCCCTGCTAAATGGAACGCAAACGATGCATGCTGTCGGCGGGCTCGCGCTTCTCCGCGCGAAACGGCTCTCTCGTGTCGCGGACGTTTCCGGCGCAATGAGCCTGGAGGCATTAAAGGGCACTCCAGCGGCGTTCGATGCACGTTTGCAAGACGCGCGGCCGCATCCCGGCCAGCAAGCCGTCGCCAAACATCTGTTGTCGCTTCTGGACGGAAGCGAGATTCGGCAATCGCATCTCAAGAATGATCCGCGCATCCAGGACGCCTACAGTCTTCGTTGTATGCCGCAGGTGCACGGCGCAGTTCGCGGTGCGCTCGCGCATTGTGAAGACGTGCTCCTGATTGAATCGGGCTCGGCCACCGATAATCCGCTTGTCTTTGCCGAGAGCGGCGACGTGATTTCGGGCGGCAATTTTCACGGCGCACCACTTGCCCTCGCATTCGATTATGCCGCCATCGCTCTGACGGATTTGATGAGTATTAGCGAGCGCCGAATCGAGCGGCTGCTAAACCCCGACATGAACGAAGGCTTGCCCGCGTTTCTTGCCCGCCATCCTGGAATGGAATCCGGATTCATGATCGCACATGTCGCCGCAGCCGCGTTGCTTAACGAAGCAAAAGTTCTCGCCCATCCAGCGAGTATCGACAACGTTCCCACATCGGCTGGAAAGGAGGATCATGTCGCAATGGGCATGACCGGCGCATTGAAACTCCGGACGATTGCCGGTCTGGCGGAGGATTTGCTGGCAATCGAATTGCTCGCCGCCGCCGAAGCTCTGGAGCACCGGCGCCCGCTAAAAGCCGGCGTCGGCGTAGAGCGGGCCCTTGCCGCCGTTAGAAAAATTGCGGCGCCGCTGACGCAGGATCGCTCGCTTTCCAGCGACATTGCCCGAGTGGCGGAAGCGATTCGCCGAGGCGATTTTGATAGCGAAGGCGAAAAGGTATGAGCGGAAAACGAATCATTCACGCACCGCGCGGCGTCGAGCGAAGCTGCAAAGGCTGGCATCAAGAAGCGGCCATGCGGATGTTGATGAATAATCTCGATCCTGATGTAGCCGAAGCCCCGGATCGACTCGTCGTTTACGGTGGAACCGGTCGCGCGGCGAGAAGCTGGGAAGCTTTCGATGCAATCGTACGCTCGCTGCGCGACCTTGAAAATGATGAGACGCTTCTTGTCCAGTCAGGAAAGCCGGTCGGCAAATTCCGGACGCACGACGAAGCGCCGCGGGTCTTGATCGCGAATTCAAATTTAGTCGGCCAATGGAACAACTACGCGGAATTCAATCGGCTCGAGCGCATGGGCCTCACCATGTACGGCCAAATGACCGCCGGATCGTGGATTTACATCGGCAGTCAGGGGATTGTGCAGGGCACATTTGAGACATTTGCCGCGGCCGGTCGTGAACATTTTGGCGGGTCGCTCGAAGGAAAACTTGTGCTCACCGGCGGGCTCGGCGGAATGGGTGGTGCGCAGCCGCTCGCCGCAACCATGAACGGCGCAGTTTTTCTCGGGGTCGAAGTCGATCCGGCGCGGGTCGAGAAGAGATTGAAGAGCGGTTATTGCGACAAGATCGCGCACTCGCTTGATGAAGCGCTCACGTTGATCGACAAAGCTCGGAAAGATGGACAATCGGTTTCAATCGGACTCGTCGGAAACTGCGCCGATGTTCTGCCGGAAATCGCCAAGCGCGGCATCGTTCCCGATGTCCTTACCGATCAAACCAGCGCGCACGACGCATTGAACGGCTACGTGCCCCATGGAATGTCGCTCGATAATGCGCTTACGCTCCGGCGAAAAAATCCGGACGAATATATCGAGCGCGCGATGCATTCGATGGCTGTGCATGTCGAGGCGATGCTGGCGTTGCAAAAACAAGGCGCGATCACTTTCGATTACGGCAACAACATTCGCGCCCAAGCGAAAAAGGCCGGCGTCGAGAAGGCGTTCGACATTCCCGGGTTCGTTCCCGAATACATTCGTCCGCTCTTTTGTGAGGGACGGGGACCGTTCCGCTGGGTGGCACTGAGCGGCGATCCGGAAGACATCGCGCGCACTGACCGACTCGCGCTCGAATTATTTCCGGAAAACAAAACCCTCGCGCGCTGGATGAAACTCGCAAAAGAGCGGATTCATTTTCAAGGATTGCCCGCGCGGATTTGCTGGCTCGGTTACGGCGAGCGCGCCGAGTTCGGTATGGCGATGAACGAGCTGGTTAAAAACGGCGAAATCAAAGCGCCGATCGTAATCGGTCGCGACCATCTCGACGCCGGCTCGGTGGCGTCGCCCAATCGCGAGACCGAAGGGATGATCGACGGCAGCGATGCCATTGCCGATTGGGCGCTGCTCAACGCGCTCATTAACACCGCCGCAGGCGCGTCATGGGTATCGATCCATAACGGTGGCGGCGTCGGCATCGGGTATTCGCAGCACGCCGGGATGGTCGTGGTCGCCGATGGCACTGAAAATTCCAAGCGTCGTCTCGAGCGCGTTCTAACAAGCGATCCAGGGTTGGGCGTCCTTCGCCACGCCGACGCCGGGTACTCGAAGGCAATCGAATTTGCAGCCACTCACAAGATTGACATTCAGATGAAAGCAGAACCGCGGGACTGATCCTCGATTTACGTCATTGGAAGCCGGAGGGTCTCGGCGACTTTGCGGGCAACGGCGATGCGACGTTGCGGACTAACTTTCCCACGGCGTTCGCGAAATTCCGCCCTCGGCAATAAGTAAATCACGTCGCAGCGAACAGCCGTTTTCCAGTCCAGACCATCGGCATCATTCAAGATAACTTCGTTCTTTTTTGCCTCGCGGTTAAGCTTCGCAGAAGTGCAGATGAGAGCGTTCACGTATTCGAGATCGTCGTTTACGCAGCGCTCCTCATTGGAAATGATGACCGCAGGACGAGGCTTCTCTTGCCGAAAAGGAAAAAGATATATTTCCCACTGCCTCACTTTACAATTTTGCGGCCGACCGGGCAGCGAGCCGGTTAGATTCTTTGACGTCCTCTTTGTCGTAGCAATCTTGGAAATAGCCAGCCGGTCGCATTGGCACGGGCTCGGGCATTTCCAGCGGCTTCAGTACCAGCAGTTTTGATTTTCTCAAAATTATAATGTGCTCGCCTTCAATCGCGCGGTCGGCAATCTCGCCAAGACGCTGTTTAGCTTCACTGATGGAAACTGTTGTGGTAGGCATCGATCTAATTATGGACAGAAATCAGACCAATTCAAGACGGAAACTCGAATTGGGGCTGCGGTTCTGGTGTTGCAATCCGCCCAAATGCGTAAATCCTGTCGTGGAATTATGGCTATGCGAAAGCTAATTGAGTGCGTGCCGAATTTTTCTGAGGGCCGCGATCTGGATGCCATTCGACAGATCACCGATGCAATTGAATCCGTAGAGGGCGTTTCGTTGCTTGATGTCGATCCTGGCGCGAGCACGAACCGGACGGTTGTGACGTTTGTGGGGAGTCCTGACGCGGCCGTGGAAGCGGCTTTTCGCGGCATCAGAAAAGCCGCGGAACTGATCGATATGCGCAAACATAAGGGCGCGCATCCGCGTATGGGCGCGACCGACGTTTGCCCGTTCATTCCAGTCAGCAACGTCAGTTGGGAAGAAGCGGTCGAATGCGCCAACCGCTTAGGAAAACGCCTCGGCGATGATTTGAATATTCCTGTCTATCTCTACGAAAAAGCGGCCAAAGATCAGGCTCGCTGGAATCTGTCGGTGATTCGAGCGGGCGAATACGAAGGTTTCTTTGAGAAAATAAAACAGCCCGAGTGGAAGCCGGATTACGGGCCGTCTGTTTTTAATCAGAAATCTGGCGCCACGGTGATTGGCGTCCGTGATTTTCTCGTCGCTTATAATGTGAATCTGAACACGAAATCGGTGCGACGCGCGAATTCCGTCGCGTTCGACGTTCGAGAGCAGGGGAGAACCAAGACCGAAGATGGCACACCCTACGGAAAGCCGGTTCTGAATTCGAGCGGCGAACCTGTCCGCGTTCCCGGTATGCTGAAACACGTCAAGGCCATTGGCTGGTTTGTGAAGGAATATGGAGTTGCCCAGGTCTCGATGAATCTGACGAATATTGAAGAGACGCCGCTGCACGCTGCCTTCGACGCATGTTGTGAAGCGGCGAGCAATCGCGGCTTGCGCGTAACCGGTTCAGAAATCGTCGGGATGGTGCCGAAGAAATGTCTGGTGGATGCCGGAAAATATTTTCTCCGGAAACAAAAATGGTCGGAAGGCGCGTCCGAAGAAGAGCTCATCGATCTTGCGATCCGCTCGATGGGGCTGGGCGAATTGAAACCTTTCGATCCGAAAGACAAAGTGATTGAATTCAAGATCGAATCCTCCGTTCCCAAAAAGTCACTTCTCAAAATGAATCTGCGTCAATTCTGCAACGAAACACTAAGCGACTCGCCCGCGCCCGGCGGCGGGTCGGTGGCAGCATTGATGGGAGCATTGGGTGCTTCGCTTGGTGGAATGGTTGCCAATCTCTCCGCTGGCAAACGCGGCTGGGACGACAAGCTAACCTACTTCAGCGATTGGGCGGTGAAGGCGCAACAATTGAAAGATGAACTGCTCGCCCTGGTGGATGAAGACACGGCCGCGTTCAACAAGGTGATGGATGCATTCGCGTTACCAACGGATTCGGCCGACGAAAAAAAAGCGCGTTCCGCGGCAATCGAGGAAGCAACCAAATACGCGGCCGAGATTCCATTGAAGGTAATGGAAGCTGCATCCCAATCTTATGAAATCCTTTCCGAGATGGCTGCGAAAGGAAATCCCGCTTCGATTTCAGATGTGGGCGTTGGGGTCCTCGCCGTGCGCGCCTGTATTGGCGGCGCAGCAATGAACGTCCGGATTAACCTTGGCCAGTTGAAGGATGAGAAATTTAGATCCGCGCTCCTGAAAAAAGTTCAACAGATCAACGCCGATTCCGACGCGCGGTTCAAAGAACTTAATCAAATTGTGGAAAGCAAACTAGGCTAGGAACGAATCTCCGAAATCGCGGGGTGGCTTTTATGAAAAAGAGAGCCACTGCCACCTTGCCCATCTTCAGCCGGGGATAATGCGGTGTTCATATGAGACCGTTTGCTAGCAAGATCAGTTTCCCTTCGGCCTATGCGGTCCTGATGCTCGTGATCGTGCTCGGAGCGGCTCTGACCTGGATGCTCCCGGCCGGACGCTACGATCTACTGCGTTACGATCCGGCAAATACGACTTTTGTGGCGCAACGCGGGACCGGCGAAGAACGGTTGCCCGCTAAGCCAGCGACGCTCGACCGGTTGGGAATCCAAATTCAGATCGAGCATTTTGAAAAAGGGAACATTCGAAAGCCGGTGTCAATTCCCGGCACGTATCACACTGTTGCCGCAAACCCGCAGGGCTTAATCGCAATTCTGAAGGCGCCCGTTCTCGGGACTTATGAAGCGATCGACGTAATCTTGTTCGTCCTTGTAATTGGGGGATTCATCGGGGTTTTCCAGAAAACCGGAGCATTCGATGCGGGGCTGAACGCGCTGGTGCTTCGCCTCGGTGGACGCGAAGCCTGGTTGATCATCATTGTCACTGCTCTTATCTCGCTCGGGGGAACGACCTTCGGGATGGCGGAGGAAACGCTGGCGTTTTATCCACTGCTGGTGCCGGTTTTTCTCGCGGCTGGATATGATGTAATCGTGCCAGTCGCGGTCATTTTCATCGGGACCTGCGTGGGGACGATGGCTTCAACCATCAATCCGTTTGCGATCATCATCGCCTCAAATGCGGCCGGTATTTCCTGGACGGGCAGACTTCCCGGGCGCGTGATTATGTGGGCTTTGGCAACCGGGGTCAGCATTGCCTACATTTTGCGTTATGCGCGAAAAGTGCAGCTCGACCCGAAACGGTCGCTTGCGCCGGGACACAACCATGCGCCCGCGGCAGAACCCGCCGCGATCAAATCGACACGCGAGTTAAGCCCCAAAATGCGGCTCCTGCTCGCGTTGTTCGCATTGACGTTCGCCGTCATGATTTTCGGCGTATCGCGTCTGGACTGGTGGTTCCCGGAAATGACAACCTTGTTTTTTGCGGCGGCGTTGCTCGTCGGAACCATCGACCGTCGAGGCGAAAAGGTTTTCACCGAGACGTTCATCACGGGAGCACAAAATCTTCTCGGCGTTGGATTGATTATCGGGATCGCCCGCGGCGCGACGCTCATTTTGGATAAGGGAGAAATCAGCGGCACGATTCTCCATTATCTCTCCGGTCGGGTGGAACACGTGCCCGGCGTGGCGTTCATCGTCGCGCTTTTTTTCGTTTACACTGTGTTATCGATCTTTATCCAATCGTCGAGCGGGATGGCCGTGCTGACGATGCCGATCATGAGCGCGCTGGCAGGCGTGGCCGGTGTGTCACGCGAGGAAATCGTCAACGCATATTGCTACGGACTTGGCGTGATGAGCTTCATCGCGCCGACCGGTTTGGTTTTGCCCTCGCTTGCGATGGCGGGTGTGCGCTTCGACAAATGGCTGCGTTTCATCTGGCCGCTAATGGCGTTGCTGGCAGCGCTCTCGATCATTTTTCTCGTTCTCGGGGTCTTGTCGCGGCGTGGCTAGTCGACGTATCAGACGGGACCAGGCATCATGGCGCTCTTCCCGAAGAAGATGTTTGACGATGGCGCGTTGTCAGGCTGCGCCTTCCCGAAATGCCGACAGAAAATTTCCGTCTCGGATTTTTCCCGATGGTCCCGCCTTCGCCAAGCTACGGCGTGGCAAGGAGGCGCTAGTTACGCGACGACCTCTCGGAACGCCACTAGGAAATTTTCCATTTCCGATTTCTTTCCAATCGTCAGGCGCATGTAATTCGGCAGCGCCGGAAATAAGCGACCGACGTGCACTTTGCGCTGTTTTAACGCCTGGATGAGCGGCACGACCGGACGTTTGCAATCGAACATGATGAAGTTGGCCTGCGACGGAATTGATTTGTAGCCCATCGCGTCGAGCTCGCCGGTCACGAATGCTCTCGCTTCGCTGTTCAAACGACGGCCGTTTGGGACTTGATCTGAATCGTCGAGACTCGCGCTCGCCGCGGCCAGGGCCATGATGTTGACACTGTCCCACATTTGATGTGGACGCAGTTGCTCAATCGTTTCTTTTTGCGCGACGCAGTAGCCGCAACGCAATCCCGCCATCCCATAAATTTTTGAAAACGTCCGCGCGACGACCAGGTTTGAGTGATCTTTGACCAGCGGAATCACGGTCTCATAATCGGAAGTGTCGGCGTAGTGGAAATAGGCTTCATCCACCAGAATTGTCGTTTCGCGTGGAGTCTTGGTGATGAACTCGCGCACTTCGTTTTTGGGCGTGATGCTGGCAGTGGGATTGTTTGGGTTGCAGACGTAAACCAAACCTTTATTTGCTGCCGCGAGCATTTTTGGAAGATCATGACTGAAAGTAGTAGTGAGGGAAACTTTCACCACGTCAGCGCCGTTGACGCGCGCCTGATTGAGGATTGCTTCGAAAGTTGGATCAGCGGCAATGAGTTTGCCCTTCTCGTTCCCGGTAAATGTGTCCGCGCAGAGTTTCAAAATCTCGTTCGACCCATCGCCGAGTAAAATTTGATCGTGATTGACGCCATTGATTTTCGCCAGCTTATCGATCAACGCACTGTTGTGTTCATCAGGATAACGAGATGCCAGACCGAAGGCGTCGCTCATTGCTTTGAACGCCTTGGGTGAAGGCCCGTATGGATTTTCATTGGCGCTCAAGCGAACAACCTCTGATGCGGCGGCATGCTCAGGCGGGCCTGCAAACGAAAGCGTGGGCCGGACAACAGCCGCTGCCGCGCCGGCACTTAGCAATTGCGCAAATCTACGCCGGGAAATTGAGATCGTGTTCATGCACACCGTGATAGAATGATCAGGGACAAGATGCGAGAGCGAATTGCAATGGCTTAAGGCAAATATTTCCCGCAGGCAGCCTTGACGGGAGCGTCTAGATTCCGCTGTGATCTTCGGACTTTTAAAGCGACGGCGACGGCACCGCCTGCGGGCCATGCCTTTTCCAGATGGTTGGCTGGCCACGATCGAGCGCAACGTTGCATTTTTTCACAGGCTTTCTGCCAGGGATCAGGCCGAGCTTCTCCGCCACGTCCAGGTTTTTCTTGCCGAAAAGCGTTTTGAAGGCTGCGACGGTTTGGAAATCACGGATGAAGTTCGTGTCACCATTGCAGCGCAGGCTTGCCTTCTTCTTCTGCATCGCAAGACGGACTACTTCCCGCGTTTGGTCACTATCCTAGTCTATCCTTCGACATACCTGGCAGAGGACAGGCGGCACCTTCACGGTCATGTGTGGCAAGAGGGGAAAATGGCGCGCCTCGGCGAGACCGGTCGTTGGCTGGGCGCGCTTGTGCTGGCATGGGACGCGGTCCAGTCTGGCGCGACTGATCCTTCAGATGGCAAAAACGTCGTCCTGCATGAGTTTGCCCACCAGCTCGACTACGAGAATCATGCGGAGGATGGTGCGCCCGCGCTGGAGACACGTGATCAGCAATTGTCGTGGCAGGAAGTGATGCGAGCCGAATTCGCGTCCCTGCGCACTGCCGACGAGACTGGAATTCCGACCCTCCTCGATACCTACGGAGCGAGTGATCCCGCCGAGTTTTTCGCCGTGTCGGTCGAAGCTTTCTTCGAGCGGCCTTGTGCTCTGCGAGCCCGTCATCCGAAATTGTACGCCGAGCTACGAAAGTATTTTCAGCAGGATCCGGTCGAATATTCTGCTGAAGCCAGATCCATCTTCTGATGCGGGGATTAGCTCGCAGAATGCTTTTCTTCCGTTGGGGGAAGCTGACAGCTCCATACAAGGGTGAGCCGTGGCGCACGTCCGGCGCGCCCGGCGGTCGCGCCCTACCACAAAATCGCATTTCCTATTTATGGAAACGCCTATTGCGGCTGCGGCACGATCCGCATATATGCCTTCGGAGCCTTCCAGCCTTGCGGATAACGCCGCTTCGCCTCCTCGTCGGATACCGAACCCGCAATGATCACGTCCTCGCCTGGTTTCCAATTCACTGGCGTCGCTACTTGGTGCTTGGCCGTCAGTTGCAGCGAGTCGATCACCCGCAGCACTTCGTCGAAGTTACGGCCCGTCGTCATCGGATAGACAAGGATCAACTTGATCTTCTTGTCCGGGCCGATGACGTAAACATTGCGAACGGTGGCGTTATCGGCTGGCGTACGCTTCTTCGGATCGCCCGTGATATCTGCCGGGAGCATCCCGTACAGCTTGGAGACCTTGAAGTCAGCGTCACCGACGATCGGATAATTCGGCGCGTGGCCCTGCGTCTCCTCGATGTCCTTCGCCCATCCCTGATGGTCGCCGGTCGAATCGACCGACAATCCGATGATCTTCACATTTCTGCGGTCGAACTCTGGTTTAATCCTGGCCATATAACCGAGTTCAGTCGTGCAGACCGGGGTGAAGTCCTTGGGATGGGAAAACAGGACGGCCCAAGAGTCGCCAATCCAGTCATAAAAGCGGATTCGCCCCTCGGTGGTTTCCGCCTCAAAATCCGGTGCTGTATCACCAATTTTCATTTGTTTTTCTCCTTTATTTGTTTTGGAAAAGCTTTTCTCAAATTCCGAAGCCAAAGTCAATATCGATGCCGTCATTTTCCAAAAAGCGCATTGGCTCGAGAATAAAGGCGCCCAATTTGTCTACGACGCGATCAGTTCGCAGAACTTGTTAAGATCGATGTTGCCGCCTGAAACGATTGCCACAATCGGCCCTTTGCCGGCTTTTCCGGTCAGCGCCGCCGCGACCGGTAACGCGCCGGCCCCTTCCGAGATGACTCGCGCTTTCTCGGCCATTACCCGCATCGCTTTCTTCGTTTCGTTCAGGCTGACAACGATGTAATCATCCACGACCGGTTTCATTCGTTCCCACATTCGAGGGAACATGCTTTGGCCGCCGGCGCCATCCACAAACGAAGCTCTCCAGTCCTTGAACACCTGCGGAGAACCTTTCTCAAACGAAAGTGCAGCCGGTGCAGCGGTCTCCGGCTCGACGCCAAACACTTTGACCTCCGGTTTCAGCGCTTTGATTGCGCTGGCTACGCCTGTGATCAATCCGCCGCCGCCAATGCTGGCGATGACAGCGGCGGTCTCAGGCGCATCTTCGAGAATCTCCAAGCCCATCGTGCCGTGGCCGGCGATGAAATTGCAATCGTCGAACGGATGAATAAATGTTCCTTCGGCTCCGGGAAACAAGCGCTCCTCAAGCGCTTTCCAGGCGACATCGTACGGCACTCGAATTAATTTGGCGCCGAGCGCCCGCATCCGTTCGATCTTCGATTGTGGCGCAGTCTCGATCACGACGACGCTACATGGCACGCCCGCTTGCTTTGCAGCGTAAGCGACACCTTGTCCTGCGTTACCGGCGCTGATTGTCCAGACGCCGCGTGCGCGCTCGGATTCCGGCAACATCGCCACCGCGTTTGCGGCGCCGCGCAGCTTATAAGCGTTGATTGGCTGCAGGTTTTCCAGTTTGAGGCGTATGTCCGGCTGGTCCGGGCCTGGTTCGAGGCGGACCAGTGGCGTGCGAACGATTGTCTTTGCGATTCGATTGCCTGCTTCGCGTATTTCGGAGAGCTCGATTGGGCGAACAGGGTCCAGCGTCGTGCGCATCGATCGTTACTGTAGAGGCCGCTGTGACAGCCGCAAATCGATGAAACGGGTCGATATCTGTACGATAATTTGCAAAAACAATTTGAACGTTTTGTGAACCACATCTATCTCAGCATTCATCATGATTAAAATTACGAGTATCGCTTTAGTTGCGGCTGCGACGCTGATCGCATCCAGCGCCTTTGCGGGAGACAAGGCCTGTTGCGCCAAAGGCGTATCGCACACCGACAAAACGGCATGCACTGATTTGGCAGCGCTGAATCTCACACCCGATCAAAAGGCTAAGATCGAAGCCTGGCAGGCCGAATGTCTGAAGGCAGGCTGCACGAAGGAAAGTCGGCAAACATTCCTGAAGCAAGCCAAAGGAATTCTTTCCGCAGAGCAGTTCGTTCAGCTAAAAGCAGCGTGCAAAAAGTCGACGGATGCGAAGAAGACTCAAGCCTGATCTCGGCTACAATTCTTAAATAAGATCGCGCCGGAAGAAATTTCGGCGCGATTTTATTTCATCCTGCTGCCGGTAGATGCGGCACCGATGCATCTCTCGATAAAAACGTTACAAGGTTTTTTCCAGAAGATCGGCAAGGCGCCACCCGGCCTTGTGCAATTCTTCCCGGACGACACTTGCCGCCCACGCACGATAACTAATCTGGTCTGGCTGAGGTTTTTCGTTCGCTTCCCCTCCCGCGACGACACGATCCTTCTCCTGTTGAGCATGCACATTTGTAAAATCCAGTCGCTCGTGCGCCTCGCGCGCGATCGGTAAAATTTCGTTTGCCCAAGCCTCCGCATAATTCGTGACGTCTATATTCGCTGGCATCCGCCACCTCGTTGGTTCATGCGTGGCCAATTCCCGAACCAGTTGTTTCTTAAGTGGCGTGATCTGGGCCTGAAGTTCACGTTTCCGAACCCTTATTGGCATCCGTGGAAAGAGTGCATTTACAGCGTCATAGTCCCAAAAGGCATGGAACTTTTTCTTACGTATACCACGCGTGCGCGGCGGCTCATCACTCAGTTCCAGCGTAAACGTATTTCCGCCTTCGTCGGCCAAGGCTGATTGGTCCTTGTTCGGATCGGCCACTCGACCCTGCGCATCGAAATACTGCGCCCCCACATGCAGGGGCTGATGAATGTCGGCGACGTAATGGGCGAGGAGAATGAGCGCAACGGGCTTGGTGATCTTACGCTCGTTTTGTTCTGGTCGTCGTCCTCGCAGGACTTCCACGCAGTACGGGATCATATGCACGACGTCCCATTTGCTACGGCCAGCTGTGCCATCGCCGTAGTTTTGTGCCGGCATGACTGGCACGTCGGTGTAATGAAACCAATGATGAGAGGGCGCTGTCGAATGCATGCCGTACGTCGGTTGATTTACGCGCCAAAAATCGCGCAGCTGCCGATCTATTTTCGGAGACGCGACACGGAAAGACTTCGGGTTATCCGTTCCCTTCTTGTCCCACCCCTTAATTGTGTCGGCAAGCAAAGCTGCTTTTTCCAGGGAAAGGTTGCCGATCAGCGCGTGAATCTTGGCTGCCGTGGGCGTGTTCGCCAATCGCTCGTCCGCAATCGCACCGACAATCTCGTGGCCAAGCGGAGCATAAGCGTGCGCCTGCGCGGCAAGTCCAAGCGCAATTGAAATTTCCAGCAGCAAAGCGAGGAGCGACCTCGATTTCATTTTCACAATTGGCGACATTACGACCGAATTAGCGCCTACCTGGAAAAATCCCATGCATCGGTCGGCTCTGTATCTCACGAACAATGCGCGCGGATTTTTTCGAGGCGTCGTTGAAGTTTCGAGAAATGCGATCCAGCCCAGTAAATTCGACCACAGCCGATGCAACGCCGAAACTCTTCGTAGTAGATTCTTGTAAGCGGCTCGAGCTTCTGCATTATGTCCGCTTTAGCGACTTTTTTGAGTGGCGCGTTGCAGCGAAGGCAACGGAGGAACGGAGTGATCAAATCGACGAGGTCAAAGCGATCGATCACTTCGATCGTTTGGTTGTCTGCATCTTGCGATCGTGGGCAATAGCCGTGCCGGACAATCGCGTGCATGAGCAACCGGCGATCGCGCGTGAGCAAAGCGCGATCTTCGCATTCCATCACGCTCAGTAGTTGTCGATCCTGCGCTTGCTGGTCGTAAGCGACATCGAACCCGAGCAAACGCAGGTTCCGTGCGAGTGTTCCAAGATGGCCATCTACGACAAATCGTTTAATGGAGCGGACTTGTAGTCGCTTGTCCTTAAATAGGAAACATTGCGACTGCACCGGGTAAAGATCGATATCTGCATCTTTCACGATCGGGTAAGAGAAATCGACGGGCTCTCTGTTTACAAGAATCAGATCGACTTCGGGATGCGGGACGCCGCACGATTCGATCACATCTTTCACCGACGTTTTTTCGCCCAGATCGCGCTCAACGACTTCGCCGCTGGTCTTCGCTTTGAGGAAAAAAGTCAAATCATTGTGAAATTTCAGCCTGACTCTGAACACCCTCACATCACTTGATGATTTTTGCGTTGGCGTAGGCATACTCGAATGTCGTCCCATGCGGCCGTCCCATGAATCGTCCCGGCCCGAGTGGTTCATCTTCTCCGTAATAACAATCCACCTGCCACCGTCGCAGCCCGCCGCCAGTATCGATAATTTTCCAACGGGTGCTCCCAAAGACTTCGCGCACGGTCTGAGATGACGTCTCAATGATCGCCCCGCGGCGCAACCCGCTCTGACCCAGCTTTGCGGCAGCTGAATAGCGCGCGACCAGAGTGCCGCCCCCACCTGTCGGTTTGGAAGCAAAAGCGTACGAATTACCGCCGTTGTAAGAAAGATAATGGCGTCCGTTCACCGGTGTAGTTATTCGGCCAAACCCTTCCTTCTTGACTGAGCGAAGAAAATCGCGCGGGTATTTGCGCCCGCGCAATCCGGGCTTCGTTACTGGCGCTGCGTCAAAACCGCGCTCGAAAGTGAATCCCGACTCAATCGGCGTGTAGTAAACCGTGCACACCACAAAGTATTCGCCGTTATGTCCTTGAGGGCGTCGCGCCAGCTTCTCATTTTCGTACGCCAGCCGCTGCACGACTTCGGGCCATGGAATGTCGGCGCGAAGATCTGAGCAGATCACTGCCAGAATTCCAAGACCTGCGATCTTCGCGGTTAGTCGATGAAGACGGACTCGACCGGTCCACCGATAAGGACTTCGATGGGAAGTTTTTTCCATTCGTATTCGTAAGGAGGTTGCTTCCATTGAAATTGCTCAGGGTAATTTTTGCGAATGCATTTGATGATTTCTACTCCGTTCAGAAATGGCCGGAATTTTTCGCGATCGAGTATGTGAAGCTGAGCTCCGCCGCAGAGCTCTCCAGCGAACTTGTGAAAAGTCGGCTGGAAATAATTCTCGCGGAAAAAGACGCCCGGAAGCTCCAGATGGTTGAGCTCGCGACAGAGCCTTTCCGGTTCGATGAATGGCGCGCCAAAAATTTCGAATGGTCGCGTCGTGCCGCGACCTTCGGAGACGTTCGTGCCTTCTAGTAAACACATTCCAGGATACACGATTGCCGTGTTGAGGGTCGGCATATTGGGAGAGGGCATGACCCAGGGCAGTCCCGTTTCATCGAACCACATCGCACGTTCCCAATTTCTCATTGGCAGGACTGATAATTGACAATTTGGGAATGCTTCGTCTCGAAACTGCCGAGCCAGCTCGCCAATTGTCTTTCCATGACGTACCTGAATCGGATGCAAACCGACAAATGATTCGTAATTTGGGTCGAGAACCGGTCCCTCTGTAATTACGCCAGTAATTGGATTTGGCCGGTCAAGCACGACAAGTGCAACACCAGCCTTTTCACAGACGCGCATGCAAAGGTAAAGCGTCCAGATGAAAGTGTAATACCTCGCGCCAATATCCTGAAGATCGACAAGCACAGCATCGAGCCTGTCAAGCATTTCGGTCGTGGGTTCGCGGTGTTCGCCGTAAAGACTGTAAACTGGAATTTGAAGTCGCGGGTATTGGTAGCTTTTCCATTCCACCATGTTGTCCTGCGTCTGACCGAGGAATCCGTGTTGTGGACCAAAAAACGCAGCGAGCCGGAACAGATCGCCGTTGTCCCGCTCCAGAATTCGCGAGGCGTGCTCGAGCTTTGCCGAAACTGATGCAGGATGAAGGAGCGCCCCGATCCGCGCGCCGCGAAACTCTTTCGGCCACAGTTCTTTCAGATAATCGAGTGGCAGTTGAACGGGCATACGTGAAATTCCTGCGAAGGCTTGTAGCGGCGTTTGCGTCAAACGCCGAACCTAAAATACGCGCTGGCCGCGGCGAGCGCCTCTACAATCTCCGCCACCGGACCAAAATCATAACGGCAATTGCAATCAGTGTGATCGCAGCGCACTGCTTCGCGAACAGTTCGCCATGGCGCGCGTAAAAAGTCAGCTGGCCCTCGGTCGGGACGTTTATCTCGCCTGTGAGAACGCCTTCGGTAAACGTGCTCCCGGTTTCATCCTGCAACATTTGTGTAACGCGTCCGAACTCGTTTACAAAACAGGTGACTCCCGTATTGGCTGCGCGGACCATTGGCCGGCGTGTTTCGACGCAGCGAAAAATTGCATTTGCCAGATGCTGACGCGAACCGGCCGAGCGCAGGAACCATGCGTCGTTCGTCACATCCAC
This sequence comes from Verrucomicrobiota bacterium, assembly GCA_046725095.1. Taxonomy (GTDB): domain Bacteria; phylum Verrucomicrobiota; class Verrucomicrobiia; order Chthoniobacterales; family UBA10450; genus Udaeobacter. Next base: position 15,226 of record JBKOXU010000161.1, on the reverse strand, counting down.
GAGCAGACTCGCGCCTTGAAGCACAAATTGGCGCGCCAAATCGCCAATTGTGTCTTCAAAACAGATCAGCGGCGCGACGCGGACATCGCTATTTGTAAGCCGAAATACAGTGTGATCCGTGCCGGGATCGAAATCGCCAGGCACCCATCTGCCCGCTACGGCAGCGAAAAGCGGAAACGAGTATCGAAGGGGGATATATTCGCCAAATGGTACGAGGTGCACTTTACGATAGATTTGCATCTGTTGCGTCGCGCCTGAAAGCAAAACCGCCGCGTTATAAGCACGTCGGTTCTCCACATCAAGCGTACCAAGGAGCAGATCCGTTTTTGGCGACGCGGTAAACCTGGTAACGAAATCGCCGCTCTCTGTGTTCGGATCGCGAACCGGATCGGGCAGCGAGGTCTCCGGCCAGACAAGCAATTCGGGTGGGGGACCGGACCGCAATGCAATCTCGCTCAATCGGGCAAAGCGCTCGAAAATCTGAGCGCTGAATTGAGGCTCGAACTTTTCGTGTTGCGGAATGTTTGCCTGCACCGCCGCGACGCGAAGAGCTTTCACGGGTGGACGATTCTGGGCGCTGTAGAATCCAAATGCTAATAGCCCGACAATCGCGACCAATGTGAGTGTGAAATCGAAATGCGGATGCACCTGGCGTGTTTGCGCTTCCCGGAACAAGCGGAGCGGAGTGGTCACCGCGATAACGTTCCCGAACGCAATCACGAACGACAATCCCGTCACGCCGCTGAACTCCGCGATCTGAATGAGGGGCCAGTTGCGATGGAGCGCTACGCCAAGCCCATTCCAACCGAAACCACTGAACAACCATCCGCGAACCCATTCGTGTGCGACCCAGGCAACCGCAGCCAGAAACGCGGTCTGCAAATTTCGCCATGAACTTAAGAAGTCACGTGGCCCTATCAGGCCAATGAACCAACTCCAAAACGCGAAGTTAAGCCCGAGATAAATCGAGAGCAGCAGCGATAATCCGCGAAGCCAGAAATTTTCATATAACACTCCCAGCGAACCGAACCAACTGAACGTTGCAGTGAAAAAGACAACTCCGGCGACGTACCCGAGCAGTAAATTGCGCACCCATCGCCGCCTTGCATTTCGTCCCGAAAACCAAATAGCCGCGATGAGGGGGATCAGCGCAATCCAGCAGAGCCAGCTTTGGTCGAAGGGCGGAAAACAGACCACGCAGAGAAATCCGCTTGAGATTGCCGCCAGCCAGGGCCAGGTCCTCGCTGCAATTTTCCTCACGTCCCGCATGCTCAAGGAGCGGCGGTCTCCAGTCCGCCGCGGCGATCTGGGGATCGCCGTTCCTTGTCTTCGCTCAGACGCGTCTGAGCGTCTTTTTGCAACCAATCCCAAAGACGATTGAGTTTTTCTCCGACTTCCGTTTTGATTCGCTCGAGTTCGGCCGAATCGAATTTCCCGTTTTCCGGGCGGCGCTGTGCAAAGAGGTAGTATTTAATCTTTGGCTCCGTTCCCGAAGGACGGACCGCAATCCGGGTTCCGTCTTCCAGTTGGAAAATCGACATCTTTTCCTTCGGAATGTTATCGCCTTCGACGTCTTTGATCTCGTCGGTTTCAAAATTTTTGACGCTCTCCACTTTTGCGCCAAGCACCTCTGAAAAAGGTTCAGTCGCATATGATTTGACCAGGCGCGCAATTTTGCCGGCGCCTTCCGCTCCCTCGAAGACTAGCGAACCGTTTTTCTCCGCGAAGTACCCAAACAATGCGTAAATTTCGTCGAGCAATTGATCGACTGTTTGGCCGCGCGACTTCCCGTAGGCGGCCATTTCGCAAAACATGATCACGGCGCCGTTGCCGTCCTTGTCTCGAACGAAATCGGCGCCGCTATAACCGTAGCTTTCTTCGCCGCCGAAAACATAAAATGAAGAGCGTTCGAGACGAAGTCGCCGTGTCTCTTCTTCCGTAAGATCGACATAATTTTGTCGCAGCCCTTCGGGAATTGCATGTTCGTATTTACCCAGCTTCGCGCCGATGTATTTGAAGCCGGTCAATGTTTCGACGCAGCGCAGACCGTAATGTTCCGCAATCGCTTTTTGCAGGTCGGTTGTTACGAATGTCTTAATGATCACCCCACGCGACGCATTCTCTTTATTCAGCACTCCCTTATCGAAAAGCGTCTTCGTCCGGTACCAGGCAAGCAACGAGCCAATTTGGTTCCCGGTCAGCAATTTCATTTTGCCCTCCTTTGCACGAACGGCTGCGCCCATACGGTCGCAGTCTGGATCGGTGGCAACGACAAGATCGGCATCTTCCTTTTGCGCGAGCTCGATCGCCATGGTTAACGCCTCGGCGTTTTCCGGGTTTGGCGATTTGACCGTTGAAAATCGCCCGTCGAAAGGGTCTTGGTCGGGCACGACTTGGAAATTGAACCCGAGCCCTTTTAGCATTGGCTTAATGATTACGCTGCCGGTCCCGTGCAGTGGCGTGTAGATGATAAAGAGCGACTTTGCTTCGCGAATGACGGCTGGATCGAGAATCAAAGTGTCGAGCCGTCGCATGTACGCCTCGTCAATTTCTTTGCCGATAGTTGTCACTTTGCCTTGTTCGTTGCCTGGTAGCGGCGCGAAGGTTTCGCTCGTGATCGCGTTTACTTTAGCAATGATCCCGCTCGCATGTGGCTCGATGACCTGGGCGCCGTCACTGAAGTAAGCCTTATAGCCGTTATCGTGCGGTGGATTGTGGCTGGCAGTGATCACAACCCCAGCGCTTGCTTTTAGATAGCGAACAGCAAAGGACAGTTCCGGCACGGAACGCGGGCCGTCGAAAACAAACGCATCACAACCCCTCTCCGCCGCAACTTTCGCAGCGAGACCAGCGAATTCCTTCGAGAAGAAACGCGGGTCATGCGCGATCACGATTTTTGGTTTTGCCGAAATCTTTTCACGCCGATTGCAATCGTGCAGATAAGCAACCAAGCCACGCGTTGCACGGCTGATGTTGAAGAAATTCATCGCATTCGTGCCAACGCAGGGAAATTCGGGCCGTTGATCTTCGCGGGAATTGCCGCGCTCCGCTTTCGTCACAATTTTTCCAATCGTGCGTCCGCGAATACCGCCTGTTCCAAAGGCAAGCGTCTGGTAAAAGCGATCGTTTAATTCCGACCATTCGCTGGAGTCGACGAGTTCCTCGACCGCGCGCAAATAAAGGTCCGACGGCGCTTCGGCCAGAAGCGTACCAATATTCTTCGCCGCCGATTCCATCAATTGCCCATCGGCAACTGCGCGCTCGATTTCCGACTTCAACTTTCCAATGTTGGCTGACATCGCTGCCAACTGTTCCGGCATCTTGGTTGTAGAGCAAGCGCTTCGCTTGCCGAGGGCCGGAAACCAAAGCGGTCGTCGTACAATCTAATTCTCAGGCGCCACCGGTCGATACACTAGCATGGCCGCGGCAATATCTTCCACAGCCATACCAAGCGACTTAAAGATCGTCGTTTCACTCGCCCGCGACGGAACTTTGCCAGCGAGCGCTTCGCCAAGCTCGGCATAGATCGTCGCGCCCGAAAGAATCACGTCGCCGGATTCTTTCATCGCGGCTTCGCGCGAATCGACGAACACGACATTTTGCATCGCCTCATCGTCAAGCTCGCGCCAGTCGGGGCGGCACGCTCCGACCGCGTTGATATGACAACCGGGCTTAAGCCATGGACCTATTAAGACCGCTTCCTTCGAGTTCGTCGCTGTGACAACGACGTCCGCGTCACGAACTGCTTCTTCTGCGGACATCGCTTTCGCGCCGATTTCTTTCGCGAATCGCTCCGCATGCTCGCCGGTAGGACTCCAAACGCGAATTTCTTTAAAATTCCTAACGAGCCTGAGCGCCTCTGCGTGACTGAGCGCTTGTACACCGCTGCCGAGAATTGCAAGAATCTTTGCGTCAGGTGATGCGAGAAGCTTTGTCGCAGCGGCAGAAACTGCCGCAGTGCGCATCTCGGTGATTAAACGTCCATCCATCACCGCGAGTGGCGCGCCCGTTTCCGGATCGACGAGAAAGATCGTCGCCATGTGCGTCGGAATTCCGCGCTCCGCATTTGTTGCGTAGAAGGTGACAATCTTTATGCCCAGTCCCTCAGAAGTGAGCGCCGGCATCATTCCAAAGAATCCGCCCGGTGGATCGACCGTGATGACTGAGCGAAGCGGTTGCGTCACTTTACCCGCGGAAAAATCGATCAGCGCTTTCTCCATCGCGGGAATCAAATCCTCCATCCGCAAATGCTGCCGCACTTGTTCTTCGTTCAAGAAGATTGGCCCATCGCTTTTCATTGGTTGTTCAAGTGCCAGTCAGTCTGCAACAAGCCTGACTCAACCAGGTTTCGTCGCGATTGCGTAGAGAACGTTCGTCTCAATGGCGGAAACCTTTTCATCGCGAATGAAAGCTAAATTAGCTTCTTTGACGTTTTCACGCTCCGACGGGTTCAACTGTTCGATCGTTCCGCGGTAACCCGACCCTAAAAGGATTATCCACCAATCCTCTGGAGAGTTTATCGGGTGAAGGCGATTTTCAGCGGTGATTTTTGGTGCTTCGGCGCCGCCGTCCCTCATAGTCTTCATAAGGCTTACCGGATCGTTGATCCGGTCCCACGGATTGAAGCCCTTGTATAAATCAGCCCGCACATCCTTAACCGAGTCCCAAAATGCCTTATTCGCTGGCTCGAAGAAATTTGGTCCCCACGTCGTCACAGCGAGCTGGCCGCCGGGCCGAACGCAACGCCAAAGTTCCCGCACCGCCGCGGCCATATCGGGGACAAAGAAAATTCCGAACACGCACACCACCGCATCGAAACTTTCATTTGGAAACCTGAGAGAGAATAAATCGCCAAGCTCGAACTGGATGTTGCCAAGACGTCGTTGCGCTGCTTTCGCCCGTGCTAACTCCAAAAGCGCTTGAGCGACGTCAACGCCTATTACCCTTCCTTCAGGTCCCACCAATTCAGTAGCTGGAAACGCGGACGCTCCAGCCCCGCAACAAACGTCGAGCACACTCGATCCAGGTGGCGGCGAAAGCAGTTCAATTGTTTTACTGCCGAAATAGTTCCAGAAGCTAAGCGGTGAAGCATCGTAGAAGTCTGCCGCTGCGTTGTATGCAAATGCAGCGCGATGTTGTGCGTTGTTCCCGATGTCTGTTGTCATTCGGAGCGAAAATTCTGTTAATTCTGTCCACCTCTAGTCAAGAATCTTTGGTGGCTTCGTCGATATTTTCGGATCCGGGCGCTGACGCGGCACGATAAATGATTGAAAACCAAAGCTCGCACCGCCATGGACGAATCTGAGAAACTGCAAACCCGCTGCGTGATTGTGGGAGGTGGACCGGCGGGGATGATGGCTGGTTATTTACTCGGGCGTGCCGGCGTGGCAGTGGTCGTTCTGGAAAAACACGCCGATTTCAACCGCGATTTTCGCGGTGACACGATTCATCCGTCCACGCTCGAATTGATGCACGAACTCGGCTTGCTTGACGAGTTCCTGAAACAGCCGCATCAGGAAGTTCGGGAGCTGCGCGGCGTGGTCAACGGGCAGGTCGTGCCGATCGCAGATTTCAAAAGACTCCCCACGCGCTGCAAATTTATCGCATTCATGCCGCAGTGGGATTTTCTTAATTTTCTCTCGGGTCATGCCAAACGTTTCCCAACGTTCCAATTGCATATGGAAACCGAGGTCGTCGATTTGCTCGTCGAGAATGAGCGCGTGACCGGAGTGCGCGCAAAAACTCCGCGCGGGGAATTGGAAGCGCGCGCCGATCTCGTCATTGGCGCGGATGGACGGCATTCGATCGTTCAGGCACGCGCTGGTTTTGAACGCCGCGAGTTTGGCGTGCCAATCGATGCGCTCTGGATGCGCATCTCCAAGACACAGGATGATCCGGAACAATCATTCGGTTTTTTCCAACACGGTAAGCTGCTTGTGTTACTCGACCGCGGAGACTATTGGCAGTGCGGTTTCGTCATCTCCAAAGGCGGCTTCGACGAAGTCAAAGCGCGCGGGCTGGCGCAATTTCAAAAAGACATTATCAGCTTTGCCGCATTTCTGCGCGACCGCGTAACAGAACTGGACGACTGGTCAAAAATCAAACTGCTCACTGTCCAGATTAATCGTCTGCGTGATTGGTGTCGCGAAGGATTGCTTTGTATCGGCGATTCTGCGCACGCAATGTCACCAGCGGGCGGCGTTGGAATTAATCTGGCCATTCAGGATGCCGTCGCGACGGCGAACTTGCTCGCGGCAAAATTGCGGAGCGGACCGGTTTCGGTGAACGATTTGCGAAAGGTGCAGGCGCGTCGCGAATGGCCGACGCGCCTGATCCAGGGAATGCAGGTTTTTATTCATCGGCGGATCGTCACCGGTCGAGTGTCCGGCGACAGACAGTCGTTGCCGTTTGTGGTTCGTTTGCTGAAATGGTTTCCATTTCTCCGGCAACTCCCCGCCCGTTTCATCGGCCTCGGCCCGCGTCCCGAGCACTTCCGCAGCCCGACTGTCGATTCTAGATCGTAACCTGCCTATGCCTCTCAATGTCGACGACATTCGCGAAGCGCATAAGAGGATTGGGCCATACATCCACCGCACGCCCGTGCTGACGAGCTCGCGGCTCGATATGGCGAGCGGTGCCTCGCTGTTCTTTAAGTGTGAAAACTTTCAGAAGATCGGTGCATTCAAGGCCCGCGGGGCAACAAACGCGGTCTTTTCTCTCGACGACTCGACCGCGCGACATGGCGTGGCAACGCATTCGTCTGGTAATCACGGCGCTGCAGTGGCGCGCGCCGCGAAATTGCGCGGCATTCCCTCGCAGATCGTCATGCCATCGAACTCGGCGAAGGTGAAAGTGCGCGCCGTCGAGAGCTACGGGGCGCACATTGTGTTTTGCGAGCCTACTGAAGCAGCGCGCGAATCCGCTTGTGCAGAAGTGATCAAGAATACCGGCGCGACATTGATTCATTCGTTCGAAAACGAAGACGTCATGGCAGGGCAGGGGACAGCGACAGTGGAATTGCTCGAAGACGTTGCCGATCTCGACCTTCTGATGTGCCCCGTAGGTGGCGGCGGTTTGCTCAGCGGAACGGCAGTGGCGGCGAAATCGATGCGGCCAAAGATCAAGGTGATCGCAGCCGAACCGGAGAATGTAGATGATGCAGCGCAATCATTTCGCGCGGGACGATTGATTCAGACCGAAAAGAAATTCACGATTGCTGACGGACTGCGGACAAATGTCGGCGCGCCAAACTTTGCCATCATCCAGCGCTACGTGGATGACATCGTGACCGTGAGCGAAGAAGCGATTATCTCGGACATGCGCACCATTTGGGAGACGATGAAGATCATCGTCGAGCCGTCCGCAGCCGTTCCCTACGCCGCGATCGTCGAGCGCAAGATCGACGTCGCCGGCCAGCGTGTCGGCATCATTCTCACTGGCGGCAATGTCGATCTTGATGCGTTGCCGTGGAGCCTGTAGCGGCAGCCTTGCCGGCCGCGGAGAAGCGAGCCTGAATCGTGGAAACTTATCTTTTGTTCTTTGTGGCCAGTATCGTTGCGGGAGCAATCAACGCGCTGACCGGTGGCGGTGGACTGATCACATTCCGGTTGCTAATGCTGGTCGTAGCGCCGGTGACCGCCGACGCCACAAGCGCGATCGCCCTGCTTGCTGCATATCCGACGGCCGTTTGGCGCACCCGCGGCCAGTTGGTTGGGGTCTTTGGATCGCAAATGGTTTTGGCTCCTTATCGTTCCCAGTGTCCTCGGCGGCTTGCTGGGAGCGCTGCTGCTGTGTCGCACGGGCGATGGCAACTTCGTGGAGCTAGTGCCCTGGTTGGTTGTCTTGGGGACTCTCATCATTCTTCTGCGGCCGGTTCTGGTTCGTCGGAGACAGGGCGAAAGCAGGCAACCCGACTTCGCGGCAGTGCGGTGGCCTGTGGCGATAGAGGATCATTTTCGTGGTCGCGCTCTATAGCGGGTATTTCGGCGCAGGCATCGGTATTCTGATGATCGGCGCCTTGAGTTTCATTTCGCCCGGAGATATCCAGCACGTGGTCGCACTAAAGAACCTTTTGACAGGTTGCCTCCGAAGCATGGCAGCATTGTCGTGGTAATCGAAGGCAATGTGGACTGGCGGTACGGCGTGCCCATGGCGCTGGCGGTTTGGTTGGCGGCTATATCGGCGGCGTAGTTTCGCACCATGCGAACTGCGTCGTTGTTCGCTCGATCGTCATCGGAATCGGTTTTGGAGTTTCAGCCTATTACTTCTGGAAGCTATACGGCCGGCGATAATGTACGTAGGCGGCGAGTAAGTTTTTGGTTCTGTTGCCAAAGCCTTCGCTCAAAATACAAGAGCTCGACGTATGTCACGGATTCGGTCATAAGAAATTACTATGAAAAAACAGTTCATTCTTCTTTGCATCGGGTTGATCGCAACCGCTCCCATCTGCTTCGGTCAAGCGAGCCCATCGAAGTCAGGTAGATTCGTTACCAAAGAGGCAGCAATAACTGATTCGGAAAAATCCGCCTGGGAGGCGTACAAGAACAAGCAGGCTGATGCGTTTAAGAGGTATCTCGCGACAGATTACTGCGGCTTTTACGCCGAAGGGATTAAGAACGTAGATAAAGAGGTCGCGGACATGGAAAAGACCGAGTTGCGTGACTACTCCTTGACCGATATGAAGATCGCCTTTCCGAGCGCCAACGTCGCTGTTACAACGTACGAGGCTACGCTACAAAGCAGCTCCGGAGGGCAGGATACATCCGGTACATACAACGTTGCGAGTGTTTGGATTACAACAGGCGGGAAATGGCTCGTCATCTTTCACACTGAAGCCAAAAGTCAGTAACGCTGCTGCAGTATCGGCGCCGCTGGTGACTGAATTATTGTCGTCTGTCTAAGGTCATTTCCCCGCACGCTGGGCTATTTTCGCCGAGCATGCGACACCGCTTGCTCGATGTTCGCGGACCGCACCGCTCTTGCCACGATTATTTTTGTGCAAATATGGGAACCATCGTGCCGGTCGGAATCGAACTTCCTGATATGAAGGCGTTAAGCTTAATCACCTTAGCATCTTTCCTGCTATGGAGTGCAGCAGGTTCCTCACGCGGGGCTGACGACACACCTGGAAGCGCGCGTGTCTTTGACAGGATTTCAGCCGAGACCGGAGTTCCCGTGGATACGCTCCACGCCCAAAAGGCGGCGACAGGACTCGGCTACGGCGGTTTGGAGAACGCAAACCTACTGGCCAACGCGACCGGCCAAAGCTTCGATGACATCGTGGCAATGCACAGCCTCGGGCAAGGATGGGGAAAAATTGCGCACGACAACGGCCTCAACCTCGGCAAGCTCGTAAGCGACGCACACCGGTCGAACCAGGCAGCGTCACATACCCAAAGTGCCCGCGGCCAGACGGCCCATCACCGGACGACTCGTGGCAAAGGCACTGCCCACACCAGGAGCCCTACTCATCTGGGCAAGAGTCGCACAAGCACCATGAGAGGCATCATCAGTCATGGACCCAGCGCCCAATCTGGCCGGGGAACGGCTCATGGCATGAGCAGCGTGAGTCGTGGCCACGGCAAACGATAAAGAATCTAGACGTTCGTTATCGACCAGAATTTGCGGAAAGCGGCCGGCCAAGTACGGTCGATGACGCTTTCTCGGGCGCAATTTCCCATGCGCTCGCGCAGCGCAGAATCAACGACCAACGTGCGAATAGCGCGGGTAAAATCATCAGCGTCATGCGATTTGGTTATCAAGCCGTTGGTCTTATCTTCCACCAACTCTTTGGGGCCGCCGGAATCGGAAACCACAACCGGCACGCCAGAAGCCTGCGCCTCGATGATGACGTTGCCGAAGGTATCGGTTGTGCTGGGAAAAACAAAGATGTCGGCGGACGCGTACGCTGTGGCCAAGTCTTTACCCGTGAGATAACCGGTAAAAAATGCCTCGGGCACTGCTTCGGCAAACGCCTCGGAGTATGGGCCGTGACCGACGACAAAAAGCTGCACGGGAAGATCTTCGCCGCGTAACCGCCAATAAGCATCCGCCAAAACATCGAGATCTTTTTCTTTCGATATGCGGCCGACGTAAAGCAGGCGTACCTGAGCGTTGGTGGCGCCGAATTTCTCCCAAAAGGCCGGCTCACGTCGCGCTGGACTAAACAAGTTAGTATCGAGACCACGCGGGAAGATTTTTAGTTTTGCCGGATCGAAGCCGCGCTTGATCCAGCTTTGCCGATATTCTTCCGAGTTGACGAAGACAGTGTCGAGTTGGCCGTAGAACCAGTGCATGTAACGCCATGTAGCGCTTTCGAGGAAGCTGTCCTCGGTCAGGATGCGGATGTATTGCGGGAAATCGGTGTGATAAATGCCGCTCGTTTGCAGATTGAGCATCTTGGCCGCGAGCAACCCAGTCAACCCGAGGGGCCCCGGCGTGCTGATGATGATTTCGCTAAATTTTTCTCGCTGAATGTAATCGAGAATCTGGAGAATCGGCGGGAAGCTCAGCTTTTGTAGCTCGTATTCGGGCAACTCGAATTCGCCGATCGGCTTGAAATTCCTGATCGGGATATCGTCTGTCTGCAGCTCACCGCGCGAGACGATCACGGTTAATTCTTTTCCAGCAGCTGCACCCGCCGCGGTCATTTTGCGAATCGTCGTCGCCACACCATTGACGTCGTCGAGGGTATCGGTGAACCACGCTCGCTTGCGATTTTGCAGCGCGATCGGCATTTCGCCGGTCAGTTCTCTGAAAATGCCACGCAGCCATTTTCGCGACGGCGCCTGGCTATGAAAACCGTAGATGTATGGCGTAAGGATCACCAGAATCGGCGCGATCGCGCTGAGAGCTTGGATGCTTTCGACCATGTTGCCGCTGCTGAGCTGCTGAACAAATTTTTCGAAAAACCGAAACGCGAGCTGTTCCGCGACCATGTTCGCCATCAAAAATGTGCGGCGCTCCGGTTCGTTGACCGTGTCCAATTGCTCGGCGAGTTTCGCCTTCACTTCCGGCCGCGCAAAATAACCGGAAAGCTCTTTCCAGAGCGACATGTTTGCAGGCTTCAACAGCTCGAAGATCTTTCCAGACAAGACAGCTTGTCCGGCCAGGCCCGCTTTTTCTCCGAGCGTGAATTCCGTTGGATCGCGCCCCTCCATAAAACGCGAAAACATCTTTTCCAGTAACGCCGCACTCGGCCCGAGTTTTTCGTGGAACCGGTCTTCAATAAAACGCACAAGCGTATTGTAGAAACCGTGGGAGAGGGCGAGGGGAGTCCCACCGCGGCCTCGCGCACTGCAATCACCATTGCGGACGCCTGTGAGAAATTTTTCCACGGAACGCGCCGGGGGCGTTTCCGTAAAAGCGGAAGCGACAAATTGTCCACCGTGGTCATCCGAGCCGCCGACAAAAATCTTTCTCCACGGCTCCGTGTGTGTCGGCGCAAGATTGTGGCGATTTGCGAACATCTCGATCTTGTCCGGCGTCAATTGACTGAAAAGAGTCTGGGCGAGATCGCTCAAAAGAGCGTCGCGCAGGCCGTTGATTCCCTCGAAGTGCTTGAAAAGAAGGATGAGCCGCTCGAGATGGCTCGCCTCCAGTTTGCCGTTCACGCTATAAAGAGGATGCGCAACCGCATGCGCGATTTGTGCGGTCTGGAGGTAGTGCTGCAGCTCAAAAATATTGTCGCGGACCCCTTGGATTTCGCGGTGCTGCTGCTCTGAAATTCCCCAAACGAGGATGCTCAGCTTGCACTGATCCTGCGGGAAATATGTCGTAACCTGCTCGCTAATAAACGTGTGTGGCAGATCTGTAATCTGCAGGCAGCCCTCGATTGTATCGTGATCGGTGATCGTCACGTAATCCATACCGCACTGGAGCAACTGCCGGTGCAGCTCCTTCGGATCCGAGTAACTATCGGGAAGATCGAAACGACGGAACAGCCATTCCTCCGAGCGAGCACTGTGACGCGAGTGGACGTGAAGGTCGCATTTGCTCATGTCTAGACTCCGCGTCTTAATCTTTGTTCAGCGATCCAGTCCTGGTACGTGGTCGTTGTTCTTGATCCGGCCGTCGCTTCGATAAGATCGACGATCTGCCGCCAAATCGCGGGATGAGAATAGTCGGGCGGATGAATGTTTATGCGCAAGAGGGGACTGCTCTGTAAAACCCGGAAAAGCGTGGCGTTCCAAGCACGGCTGGCCGCACGTCGCCAACCGGTTCGGACGCTATAAACAATCGATCGCGCGGCGAAATCTTCGCCCGAACGCAGATCGCGTACTGCGTGCAACCGGGTGGTGTATTCCAATTCGGCATCACGCGCCGCGCGCTCGGCTGCCTCGCTGAGCAGCCAGGCGGGTGCAACAAAGCCGCGCGGCGCCAGGCCAGCCGCACGGAATTCATCGCGCGCACTGGTGATTCGCTGCAGAGCCTCTGCATAATCAAGATCGTAAAATTCGCCTTCGTGATGCGTGTAAAATCTCGTCAGAAATCTGTCGCGCAAACTTTCCTGCGGGCGGGGAGGACGTTCATGAAAATAGCCGTGGATGACAGCTTCATGACCATCCACTTCCAAATCGCGCAGCCACGACACGAATTGTCGATCTTTTGTGAACAATCCCTGGTGATGATAATCGGGCACAATGAGAAGGGAACAGACGCGCACGCCGCGATGGCCCAGGGTGGTGATCAGTTCATCAACCAGCTCGCGATTGCAAGGAGCCACGTCGTGGACTGACACTACCAGAAAATCGCGGGATACGCTTGGCGTCGCCACCACTGGCAAAAATTCCATTGTCGCTGCCGATTCCATCCTGCTTTCTTTTGGAGTAATTTTCGGCCTCGGTGCAGCTTCCAACAAGGTAAATCCGAGAGTGAATCGCTGCCGAACGGCCGATCCACCTATCCCATGCCCATCTTCACAATCTCGCGAAACTCAGCTTGAGCTAGCGGCATAACCGACAAACGTGATTGTCGAATGAGCGGGATCTGTTGCAACCGATGCTCGCTTGTGATTTGGCGTAGGGTTACTGGCCGAAGCAGAGATTCGATTGGCGCGAGGTCGACGGCGCTCCAGTCGCCCTCCTCCGCGGTGGAGTCCGGATAAGCCGGTCGTGTAACCCGGGCGACGCCGACAACGGCTTTCTCCTCTCCGCTATGATAGAAAAGCACTTCATCGCCATTCTGCATTTTGCGCAGATTATTTCGCGCGGTGTAATTTCGAACTCCCGTCCAGGCGGTTTCTCCTTCGGCGACAAAATCCGACCACGAATACGAACTCGGTTCCTGTTTCACCAGCCAGAAGTTCTTCATCCAGCAAGGTAGCTCCTTATTAGACAATTGCGTCCGCTTGTTTCACAATCGATCAAATGTCGCGGCTGCCATTTATCGCGTTTGAAGGATCGGAAGGGAGCGGAAAATCGACCCAGGTGCAAAGGCTTGCCTCGCATCTTGAGCGATGTGGCATCCGGTTTTTGGTGACACGGGAGCCGGGCGGCACTCCGATTGGCGAATCGATTCGCGAGCTTCTTCAATTTGCACCGCACAACGCCGGCATGACGCCGGAGACCGAACTACTCCTGTTTGAGGCCAGCCGAAGCCAGCTCGTCCGCGAGATAATTAAGCCAGCGCTGGACCGCGCCGTTTGCGTGATTGCCGATCGTTTCTTTGATTCTACGACTGTCTACCAAGGCGCGGCGCGAAAATTAGACCGGCAAGTTGTCGAACGGCTGAACGTATTCGCGATTGGCGATTGCGTTCCCGATATCACTTTCGTGCTCGATATCGATGCGGAAACGGCGCGCTCCAGGATGCAACAACCGCGCAGAGCAGACCGGATGGAACAACAACCTGCGGAATTCTACGAGCAAGTGCGCGCAGGGTATCGAGAGCTGGCCGCGCGTGAACCAACCCGCATTGTGCTCATCAACGGCTCGGGCGACGCAGACAAGATCGAGAACGACATTTGGGAAACACTCCGGGCGCGTTTCCCAGTATTGGAAAAAACATCAAACATCAGACATCAAACATCAAACATCTGAAATGGCTTTTTCTTGCACAGCAGCGCTCGGCTATCTGCAACGCGCCCACGACCAAAACCGGCTCGCACACGCCTATTTGATTTCCGGACCGCCGGGTAGCGGAAAACAGATGCTGGCGGCAGAGCTAGCGAGCCTCGTAAACGGAACCAACGTGAACGACGTCTTCTCCACGAAAGCTCGGGAGATTTTCATTGCCCGACCCGAATCGAAATCCCGGCGGATTGTTATTGAGCAGATTCGTGACCTCGAGCATGCGCTGCAAATGCGCGCCCCAAATGGCCGGCGCAAAGTCGTGATTATTTCGGATGCCGATCGGCTTCAACCGCACGCGGCGAACGCGTTTCTCAAAACACTGGAAGAACCGCCGAAAGATTCCTTGCTCCTTCTTCTGAGCGCCTTACCCGAAGCTCTCCCGGAAACCATTCTTTCACGGTGCATCGCAATTCCCCTTGCCCCGCACGATCCGCGTCAAAGCAAGGCCGCAGAAGAAGAAAAGCTCGTGAAACTCCTGCAACAATCCGTCCGCGAGCAGAACTGGAATATTCAGCACGCGTATCGACTCGCTCAGGAATTTCAGCGTCTGCTCCGCGCGATTCGAGAGCAAATTAAGCACGAAACAGACGAGGCGTTGAAGCAGGAACAAGCACGCTACAAGGAGGCCACGGATGGCGTTTGGCTGGAAGAACGCGAGCAATACTATAGGGCTCTGACCGAAAGTCTTTATCTGCAACGGCGCGCCGGATTGATCGAAACATTATTCGCCTGGTGGTCTGACGTTCTTCGGTCGAGTAACAATGTAGAGAGCCGTAATCTGCCCGGCGCAAACAAGGAGACCGTTGCGCTCGCAACCCGTTTCAACAGCGCCGCGATTCTGCAACGCATACGCTGTCTTGAGGAGTTGCGCGATCATCTTGGTCGCAATATTCAGGAAGCGCTCGCCGTTGAAGTCGCTTTCCTGGCCATCTTCAGTGATTAGACCAGTTCGTGTTTGATCTGCGTTAATGGATTCGGCTTGGCTCACCAACGCGTCTGCGTAATCTGCGGAGTTCAAATGAGATTCGAAAACAAAACTGCGATCGTGACAGGAGCGGGGCGGGGGATTGGGCGCGCAATCGCGGTGCGCTTTGCAAGCGAGGGCGCGCGCGTGGCGTGCGTGAGCCTGACAGAAACAAATGCGAAAAATGTCG
>JBKOXU010000017.1:0-8994 GCA_046725095.1 Verrucomicrobiota bacterium | reverse complement strand
GCCGTGGCATTCCGCGATCACCGCGTCGTCGATATATCAAACAGGTACGGCGTGCCCGGCAATTACGATTTTGCCAACATCGCGGTTTGGAATCGCGAAATTTTTCGGCAGATCCCGCCGCATCGAAAAATCTCTTTCGTTCCGATTATCGGTGATTGGATCGGACAGGGCGGCAAAATCGGTGGCGTTGTGATGAATGATGGAACGTGGTTCAACATCACTTCGCGCGCTGGATATTTCGAATTGCACCGCACGATTTCCCGCCAACGATGGCAACCACACTATGTGAACGACTCCAACTGGCGAATGCCGGTTCACAAGACAGCGATTGTCGACCCAAGCGCGCAATTGCGTGGCTGCACCGTCGTCGGGCGGGGCTGCAGTGTCGGAGCGGAAGCAATGCTGGAAGACACAATTTTGTGGCCGGGTGCAGAAATTGCTTCCAAAAGTCACCTTGAGGGTTGTATTGTCCGCACGGAAAAAAAAGCCAGCGGCAGCCATCACAATACCGACATCTAAAATGATGAGAACTGATCTTCTTCTTCGACAAACCCGGATGCATTTCCCGCGTCTGGATGTCGATCGGATAAGAATCAGGCCAATCGAAAAAGGAGGATCGGACCGAAAATTTTATCGAATCCGTTGCTCGCCAAATCAGACGCTAATTCTCGTTAAGTACAATCTGGAGCGGGAAGAAAATCAGCACTACGTGCAGATCGCCAGATTTCTCGACCGGCACGGAATACGAGTGCCGAAAATTTATTTTCACGACGCGACGGAAGGTTTGATCTGGATTGAGGATCTGGGCGAGCGCGATCTTTTCAGCTATCGCACGGAGAGCTGGCTGGTGCGCCGCGCGTTTTACGAATCGGCGCTCGATCAAATTGCCGCGCTCCATGGTTTGCCGGAGTCGGCCTGCATCGAAATCAAGGAGGATTTGCCGGCGGAGTTCAACGCAGAGCTTTACGTTTGGGAACAGAATTACTTTTTCGAAAACTGTCTGGGCCGCTATTTTGCCATCGACAACGTAAAGCTCGCTTCTCTCGCTACGTTGCCGGCGTTGAATCAAATCGCCGATCATCTCGATCGGTTGCCGCGCGTTCTGGTACACCGCGATTTTCAATCGCAAAACATCATCATGCGAAACGGACAGGCTCATTTAATCGATTTTCAGGGGATGCGGCCCGGCCTGGCTGAATATGACCTCGCTTCGTTGCTCTACGATCCATATGTGGGTCTTACGGAAGCGGAGCGTGCCGAGTTGATCACCTACTATCGCGAACAGCAGGTCAAAAAGGGAATTACGATTGACGGCGACTTCGATTCCAGGCTGCGCCTCTGCGCGATGCAACGCCTGATGCAAGCGCTCGGGGCCTACGGCTTTCTCGGCCTGGTGAAAGGCCACAAACATTTTCTTAAATATGTGCCTGCCGCGATGGAATCATTGTGTTCCACTATCAGGCAAATTGAAGGCTTGCCGAAGCTCGAAGCGGTCCTCGGTAAATTGATCTCTCGCTAGAGCGAAGTGAAAGGCGGAGAGAGCAGTCGTCGTCCTTAGCGGACGAACGGATTTGTTGTGCGCTCGGTTCCGATTTTTGTCGGCGGGCCATGCCCGGGCAGCAGCGTCACATCGTCGCCTAGCGGGAACAACTTTTTCCTGATCCCGTCGATCAAAAGATCGATATCTCCACCGGGCAAGTCGCCGCGGCCAATGCTTCCGGCGAAAAGGACATCGCCGCCAATGAGCAATTGGTCCTGGCGCGAAAAAAAGCAAAGGCTGCCGGGACAATGTCCCGGAACCTCAAGCACTTGCATTTCCAAGCCGAGAAACTTTCGCGTGGGCGTTTCTTCAATGAAGAAGTCCGGCTCAACCGGTTCGATTTCCAGTTGAAATCCGAAGCCGCGAAAAAATTCCGGATCGGAAATCATTGGCGCGGTGAAAGGATGACAACCGATTTGGCATCCAAACCGGTGTTTAATTTTGGCGACGTCCGGGATGTGATCGAAATGGCCGTGCGTAAGGAGCAAAAGCTTTGGATTGACATTCCGGGAGACCAGCCAAGCGCAAGCTCCGTCAGGGGCGTCGAAAAGAATCCATCCTTCCAGGGCCTTAATCAGATAGCAATTCGTCTCGAAAATGCCGCCGCAAAACGTTTCGTAAATCATTAAGCCACCGTAACCGAGGCGCCTTGGCCGCCTAATCTAATTTAACGTCGAGCAAAGGATTGGCGATCCTCTTCACAAAATTGAGCGTAGCTACGGCTAAAGCCAGGCGTCTCTGCGAATGTTTGAATGTTCACGGCTGCCGATTGTCTCATCTCTACCTACAAAAATGTCGATCTTGTCTCCTTATCTTGCGTTTCGCCCTGAAATCTGCCAAGGTGGGAGACCGCTTTTTTTACCGATGAAGTCATCTTTCCAGCGATCGATAGCCCTTTGCGCCATCCTTTTGGTAGCCGCCATCGCGCCGCCGCCCGCTGTCGCGACATCGAGGGAAACGATTGCCATGTCGGTGGGACGGCTTTTGGAGGAAGGGCATTACACCCGGCAGAGACTGAATGAGGAGGTTTCGAAGAAATTTCTTCAGACATACCTGGAGTTGCTCGATTTCAGCCATCTGTTTTTTACCGAGAAAGACGTCGACGAACTCAATGCGAAATATGGCAATTCGATCGCAGGCGACGTTCTTCTCGGCACGCTGAAACCCGCTTACGAAATTTACGATCTTTACTCGAAACGTGTCGACGAGCGTGTCGCTAAAATAAAGGACCTTTTGAAGCAACCGGTCGATTTCAAAAGCGACACAACCATTGAGCTTAGCCGCCAAAAGTCGCCTTGGCCGAAAGATGAGGCGGAAGCCGATCAACTCTGGCGTGGCCGGATTGCAAACGAGCTATTGCAGGAACAGCTGAGCGAACATCCGATCGAGCCCGCGCCGCAACTAGTTGGTCGCCGTTACGATCGCCTCGCGCGCAACGTCCACGAGCAGGACAAGAACGAGCAAATGAAGCTTTTTCTTGATGCGCTCGCTCAAACGTACGACCCGCACTCCGAATATCTGAGCAAGGCCGACATGAAGAATTTCAGCATTAACATGGGCCTGTCGCTCGTGGGCATCGGCGCCATGCTTCGCTCGGAGGATGGCTACGCAAAAATAGAGAACCTAGTTCCCGGAGGCCCGGCGCAAGTAGATGGACGGCTCAAAGTGGGCGACCGGATTACTGCCGTGGCGCAGGGCCAGGCTGAGTTTGTCGATGTGCGCGAGATGCGGCTCGACAAGGTCGTCGAGATGATCCGCGGAAAAAAAGGCACTCGTGTGCGTCTGCTCGTGATTCCCGCGGATGCAACCGATCCTTCCCGCCGGAAGAACGTCGAGTTGGTGCGCGATCAAATTAAGCTCAAAGATCAAGAGGCGCGGGCGGACATCATCATCAGAAAAGATGAGAATGGTGATCCCATAAAACTTGGCTGGCTTACGCTTCCCTCCTTTTACGCAGACATGGACAAGCACCAGAAGAGCACGACGCGCGATGTGCTGGCGCTGCTCAAACGGCTTAAGAAAGAAAACATCGCCGGATTGGTTGTTGATCTTCGGCGAAACGGTGGCGGCTCATTAGAAGAAGCGCTCTCCCTTACCGGCCTGTTCCTGAAGTCGGGCCCGATCGTCCAAACAAAAGACTACAATGGAAGCATCAGGATTTCGTCTAATCCGGACCCGGACATCGCTTATTCGGGGCCACTCGTGGTGTTGATCAGCCGGCAGAGCGCGTCGGCGAGCGAAATTTTTGCCGCTGCTCTCCAGGATTACGGGCGCGCCGTGATTGCCGGCGACAAGAACACGTTCGGCAAAGGCACTGTTCAGACGATTCTCCCCATTGGCCGGTTCGCGTCGCTGCTTGGCAGCCAGTCTGACGAGGATGGGGCATTGAAGTTGACTATTCAGAAGTTTTATCGCGTCGCGGGCGGCTCGACGCAGCTTCACGGCGTGGCCTCCGATGTTATGTTGCCGAGCTTGAGTGACATGCCGGAATTTGGCGAAGGCTCGCTGAAGAGCCCGCTTCCCTACGATGAAGTGCCCAAGGCGAAATATACGAAGTGGTCCGACACACATTCGCTGTTTATCGATCAATTAAGGATACGCTCGGAGGAGCGCATTAAGAACGACCCTGAATTTCACTACGTGATGGAGGACATCGACCGCTTGCGTCACAAGCTCGATGATAACCGAATTTCGCTGAACGAAGACACCCGGAAAAAGGAACTTGCGGACGATAAGCTGCGCAAAGAATTGCGCTCGAAAGAGCGTCTGGCACGGAGCCAGGAAGAACCGCGCATTTATCGTCTGACACTCGACACGGTGGACAAGCCGAATCTGCAATTAATCATGTATCCCGGAAAACTGGCCGAGGCGAAGAAGAACGGAGTTGTGCCGAAAGTCGACTCCGAAGCCGCCCCGGATGCAGATTCGGATTTGATCGCCGGTGTAGGCGGAGACGGCACGAAAGAACCGGCCATCGATCCCGCTCGAGATGAAGCACTGAATATCCTGGCCGATCTGGTCGATCTTTCGCGCGGACCCAAAACAGCCAGCGCGAACGTCGATAAGTCGCCCGCGCAGCGACCGTAGTATCTAAATAATTCATCGCCACCACACTGGTGGCGGTGGGGCAAAGCGCGGATCAAAACGTGAGCCAACGCGCGGGTCTGCAAATCGATCGCGGCCTCTTGGAAACCTGGATTCCGCTTGGCTCCCATAACGGGTTGTGGGCGTTCTGCCAATAACAGTGACGGGAGTTCCAACACTGACAGAATTGAAAAACGCAATTGCATATTCCTGAGGCATGCGAACACAGCCGTGCGAGGCGGGGTAGCCCGGTAGGATTCCAGCGTGCATTCCGTCCGCTCCGTTGAATCGCATGAAGTAATGCATCGGCGCCGGGACAAATTTTCCTCCCCGAGGAACCGGCATGTCCGCGTCCGCATCGGCCACGATGGTGTCTCCGCGCGCATCGACAATTTTGCCATACATGCTGGAATAATGAGTTTGTTCCTTCTCGAGAATCTCGAAGACCCCCGTTTTGGTGAGATGCCCGTAACGTCCGCTTGAGATCGGCGATGCTAACACCGGCCGACCATTTTTAAGAAGATAAGCGGCCTGTTCTTCCAAATCGATTTCGACTGAAATTTCGGCCCGCAACGATGCGGCCGCGCAGATAAAAATCGACACCAAAATCCCGATTCTCACCAAGCGTTAAACCCGCACAATGCGCGAAAGTCGCAATACACGCTTTAATCTCCGGGTAGCACAGGCTGCCAGCCTGTAGGATTTGGCCGCTGGCCAAATGCAGGTTTGGCTGCTGCGCGCCCAAATGTAATGCGAGAACAAATCGGTTCGCGGCAAGCTGCCGCGAACTACAGGCCAGCGGCCTGTGTTCCCAGGATTGAGGCTACACCGCGATGGGTGCTTTGATCGTTGGATGCGGGTCGTAACCGATCAGCTGAAAATCCGCGAACTGGAAATCCCGAATGTTCCTGATGGCGGGGTTCAGTTTCATCCGCGGCAAAGGCCGAAAATCGCGAGCCAGCTGTTCGTCCGCTTGCTCGATGTGATTTCGATAAAGATGCAAATCGCCGAATGTGTGAACAAAATCTCCAGGCTTTAAGTCGCATACGTGCGCAACCATTAACGTGAGCAGCGAATATGAGGCGATGTTAAACGGGACGCCGAGAAAAAGATCCGCGCTGCGCTGATAAAGCTGGCAACTCAATTCACCGTCCTGAACATAAAATTGAAAGAGCACGTGACACGGCGGCAACGCCATTTTGTCGATCTCCGCTGGGTTCCATGCGCTCACGATCAGTCGCCGGCTTTGAGGGGTTGATTTGATCTGCGCGATCACATTTTCGATCTGATCCACGCCCATACCGTTCTGGCCACGCCAATCCCGCCATTGCGCGCCGTAAACCCGGCCGAGGTCGCCTTCTTTGTCAGCCCATTCGTCCCAAATAGTCACCCCGTGTTCGTTGAGATAACGAACGTTTGTGTCGCCGCGCAAAAACCAGAGCAGCTCGTAAATGATCGATTTGATGTGGAGTTTCTTCGTCGTCAATAACGGGAACGTCTCTCGTACATCGAACCGCGTCTGTGCGCCGAAGATCGACAATGTGCCTGTGCCGGTGCGATCGCTGCGCGGCCGGCCCCGCTCCAGAACCAGCCGGAGGAGATCGTGATATTGGCGCACGCCGGAAATTATCGCAGCGATGCCATTCGCAAAAACGAAAAAAGTTTTTTGATTGAGCTCAGGCGACGGCTAAAGGTACGCGCGCCACTTCGTCGGTTGCCCCAACAAGCTCTTTATAAAGCTCTTCGTAGCGCTGCGCCGACGCATCCCAAGAAAAATTGCGCGCCATCGCCCGTTTCATCAACTTGGTCCAAACGCTGCGGTCGCGATAAATTTCCCGTGCACGCTTGATCGCATCCCAGAAAGCCTTGCTTGAATATTCATAACAGAGAAAACCATAACCATGATCCATGGCAGGGTCGTAATCCTCGATGATCTCCTGGATGCCGCCGGTAGCCCGCGCCGCCGGGAGAGCGCCATATTGAAGATCGTACATGGCTCTCAAACCAGCCGGCTCGAAGCGGGACGGAATCAGGCTGATATCCATGCCTGCTTCAATCAGGTGCGCGAGTTTTTCGTCGTAATCCTTTTGATATGCGAACCTGTCGGGAAATTTTCTCGCGGCGATGGCCAGAGCAGTTTCATACGCCGGGTCGCCTTCGCCCAGAATAATCAGGCGGACGTCATCCCAAAGAAGCCGATCCAGAATAGGCATAAGAACCTCGAAGCCCTTTTCCTCGACAACTCGAGTCACCATGCCAAAGACGGGGCCTTGCGGCGCAGATGCGAGGTTCATTTCTTTCAACAACGCGTTACGGCAGGCCTGTTTTCCCCGCAGCCTTCTCGCGTCATATTGCGCCGGGAGTAGACAATCGGAGGCCGGATTCCATCGTGTGTAATCCGCCCCATGCAAAATCGCCGTGAGCCGATGCGCATTTTCGCGCAGCACCATGTCAAGACCGTGGCCACCGGCAGGCGTCTGTATTTCGCGCCGGTAGTGTTCACTCACCGTCGTGATCTTGTCGGCGTAGAGAATTCCACCCTTAACAAAGTTCACGCGTCCAAAAAACTCGATGCCGTGCAGCGTGAAAAATCGTTCCGGCAGGTTGGTGAGGTTGAAGTCAAGTCCCCAGAAACTGCCCTGATCAGCGACATGATGGATTGTCAGCACCGTTGCGAACGGCAGATTATGCGCGCGCACGAACACCGGCACCAGCGCAGCCGCCCAATCATGCACGTGCAGAATCTGCAATGACGGCGTCAATCGACGGGCGAGTTCCAGTGCTGCCTTACAAAAAAAGATAAACCGAGCCGCGTTATCTTCGTAGGGTTGACCGTGCTCACCGTAAATTCCCGGCCGATCAAAAAAATCGTCGCAGCGAATCAGAAACAGTTGCACCCCGCCTGCGCTTCGCGCCTCGAAGTACTCGGCAACATGAGTTTTATCCCCGACCCGCACATCGACTGTGATGCCGGTTCGCTTTGCTTTAAATTTTGAATTCTCTCGAATTTCACGGTGAAACGGTAGGGTCACGCTGACTTGGTGCCCGCGCTTGCGCAGCTCGCGCGGCAGCGCACCCATCACGTCAATTAGGGCCCCCGCGCGCTGCAAGGGCGGACCTTCCGCGCTGATCATGAGAATTCTCATTCGATGTTCGATGTTCGATGTTCGACGTTCGACGTTCAATGTTAAAGACGCCTCGGCCTTCTCTCTGCGAGTTCTCGCGGGAGACAATCACAATGTGCGGCCGGCTACTATTGTTATCGGCTCGGCAGTTTAGCTGTACTTTCCGCAAGCCCCTGTTGCGCAGCGGCCAGCCCGGGATCAAGCACGAGCGCCTGCCTGAAGAGCGCAGCGGCACGCTCGTGCTGATTGAATCCAGCGAGATACCGCCCCCGATTGATCAACATGGTCGTGTAGACGGGCAGCACCTTGAGGTTTACTACGTCATCTTTCTCAAACCGAAGGGTGCCGTCAGCCAGACCACGCGTCTGCAGGCGCACGTCAGGCAAGTCGTGAAAGCCCCGGTCGCTCGCGAGGTTGAAAACGAGTCCCTGCGGAATAAGCTGAAAGTTTTGAGTGATCCAGCTGGACAGTTGCCGACCAGCGGCGTCGGTCAATAGCACGTCTCGCGTGATGTAAACGGGCCCGACACGATTCTCGTTCGTCACCATTGACCGGATCATCTCCTCAAATGTCGCGTTGATCCTCTGAGTAAGCGCCTCGCTGGTGGCAAAGGCTCGAGGATCGCGCTCCCAGTCTTTTAGATTCGCAACGAAGGTCTCGATTTTATCGCGCGACCGTTCGATCAAACCCGGGTAAGCGTGCCTTAGGTAATCAAAATACCACGAGCGCCGCAGGAGATTGATGTCCACAACTTTCACGTCGCGCCGAAGCTGTTCCACCTCTTGCGCATAGAGCATCGGCGACGCGACCTGCCAGTCGGACGTCAGCAAGAGACCGTCAGGCACGATCGCGCTGAAGAGATTTTCGACATAATCGTGCGCAATAAAGTACCGCCTGCGATTGTTGAAAGGCCAGTTGCCGGTGACTTCGATCGTGACCGCGAGCAGGACGGCAATTGCAGCGATGAGGTAGCGCCTCCCAATCAGTATCGGCTTGGAGAGAGTCAACTGAATCAACCAACGGATGCCGAACCCGGCGGCAATCGCAATCGCAAAGAATGTGGGCAGATAATATGCATCCTTATCCTCGGCAATTTCGTAGCTAAACGCATAAGCCAAATCGGCAATGACGATGAACAAGAGAAACCAAAAAGTTGTGCGGTCCCGTTTGAAAACGCTGGCGAAGCCCGCGAAAGCGAAGACGAGCGATAATGGCAGCCAGGACCAACCAAATTCGCGCAAAAGC
>JBKOXU010000176.1:0-10493 GCA_046725095.1 Verrucomicrobiota bacterium | reverse complement strand
CCTTCCAATTCGGTGGGAAGATCGACAACGTGCAAGGCGCGATCGCCGACCTTCCCTACCTGCACCACGTCCGAACCGAAATCGTAAGTAAGCGTACCGGCGCTGCCGTAAACTTCCACCCGGTCCCCCGGCGCCATGGCATCGATACCGCTGAACTCGAGCACGCCTTCGGCGCCATTGTCGAACGCACAAAGGACAGTCAATAAATCAGGAATGATCACTTCATAGCCCTGCCGCAACGGGTGGACAATCTTTCCGCGCGCGAAAACCCCGCTGACGTCGCCCAGCCAGCGCTGCAACACTTCAACGTAAATCCCCAGCGTCAGCACGTTCAGTCCGCTGATCTCGATTCTTTGCCGCCAATGGGCCGGAGCTTCAGGATCCAGATAATTGCCCGTGAAACTTTGCAGTCGCACGTGATGCGGACGGCCAATGTAATTTTCAGCAAGGATCTTCTTTACCAGCAAATCAGCACGCATTCCGAATGGCGGCGGGCAAAGCATCGTGACCAGTTCGGGATAACGCTTTGATGCCGCCAGCATTTCCTCGGCTTCGGTCAAATCCATCGCCATCCGAGCCTGACAAAAAACGTGTTTGCCCGCCTCAAGCGCCGAGATGGTCACCGCCGAATGCAGGTAGGGCGGCGTGCCGATCCAGATTATATCGAGCTCCGGCAATGCGAGTACCTCGGGCCAGTTCCGCATCGGAGTAGCATGCGGCACATTTTCCCGGCAAAATTTCTCGGAGCTTTCATAGGTCGAATTCGAGACGGCAACGATTTCGACTTCGGGATCTTTTTTAAGTGCCGGTAAATGCCGAGCGCGAACGATGCTACCGGCCCCAACAATTCCGATCCTCAGTTTGCGATTGTTTTTTTGCGTCATGCCTCGAATGCAATATGGATCTTTGGAAAGTCGGGACCTCTTACGCGAGATAAATTTGACCGCGCCGGGCATTTGCCGTTCAAGATTCACTTGACCGCCACATATGTGCGCGCCAGCTTACGCGCCTGTTTTTGAGGTTAAAATCATGTCAAGAATTTGCGACATCACGGGATCGAGAGCGGCGCGCGGTAGCGTCATTCACCGGCGCGGTATGGCCAAGAAAAAGGGCGGAGTCGGCCGGCACGTGACGAAAAATGTGCCGCGGGTTTTCGCGCCAAATCTGCATGAACACCGCATCTGGGTGCCGGAGTTGAAGAAATTCGTGCGCATTCGCGTTACTGCACGGGGCCTTAAAACGATCAATAAGAACGGCGCTTATCGGGCTTTGAAAAAAGCCGGCGTTATCTAGCTGCGAACGAGAGATACCTGATTGTCGACCGAACGCTTGTCGATGGACTTCACGCTTCTCAAATCGAAAATCCATCGCGCTGCCGTGACGGGCGCGAGCGTGGATTACGAAGGCAGTCTGACGATTTCATCCGATTTGGCTGAATTGGTTGGGCTGCTCGAGTACGAAAAAATCCTCGTCGGCAATCTGACCAACGGCGAACGTTTCGAGACCTACGCCATTTACGGGGAACCGCAGCGCGGAATTATCGAACTAAACGGCGCCACCGCCCATCTCGGCAAAATTGGCGACCGCATCACGATCATGAGTTTTGCGCGTTACACGCCCGAAGAAGCGGCGGTTCATCAGCCGCGCATTGTTGTATTGGACGAAAAGAATAAGATCGTCCGCTATGAAGGAGGCGATTCGACGCCATCGTTCAAGATCGTCGGCGAGTGACATCTGGCACGGCGCGGGGCGGATTTTGATTGGGTAGCGCAGAAGAGTTTAGCTGCCGCCGATTTCAAGCTCGCTCGGTATTGGAGGTACGCCGACTACCGCGAGTGCCTGTTCCATTGGCTCGTCGGCTGACCCATTCGACAAGGTCGGTGCAGGCTCGGCCGGCACCGCACTTTCCTGTGGCTTTGCTTTCCCGCGCGGCAAATCGAGCGAGCCATCGTTGAACTCGATCAGGTAGCCCTCATTGATTAACCAGCGCAGGTCGGAAGCAAGGGCAAGCTTGCGCGATTCCACTTCTTCGCTCGCAACATTAGCAATCAATTTTTCAAAAAGTTCTTTACGATTAGTCCCCGGCGCTGCTCCCAGGATTTCAAGAATCGCATTCACCGAGGGAGATACTTCGGCTTGGGCATGAACAAAGTGTCGCACCCGGATGGGCGAGACAAACAACATGCCACGGCGATGCCGGAAGACATTAAGCCCTGCTTGTCGAAATCGACCGGCCAGCTCCTGCATCATATTCGACGGCGAACGGGTCTCGCGCGTCCAGGCATCTTCCAGAGCACGGTTCAACGCCCGATCGGGCAAACGCCGGCTTAGCACGCCACTGACGGTCACCCCCTCCACGCTGCGTACCAGGCCGGGCAAGTAATTCGAGCGGAAATGCCGTTCTGCTTCCGCGGCGGAAGAGAAGGTTGAGGAAGGCTCGTCGTTCCGCGTTTTAAATGTCGTCACCGTGCGCGCTTGTTCCTTCCATCGCTCGATCAATGCCGGATCGTTCACGATCTCGATTTGCCGTTGATAATCAGCAAAGCTCATCCGGCGGCTGAAGCGTTGTTCGTAAAGAGTTCGAAGTTGCGGTTGATAATTATGGTGATTGGTGGGGCCAAGAAGCGTCCCGCTCAATCGACATCGCGCCACATTTGAGAAATTTCCTTTGATCGGGTCAGACTGCGTGATCTCGATCTTGTAGAAATCTTCGTGAACGAGCTGAAATGCATTCTGCTCGAGGAATTCTCGATTCAGAGACACCGCGCCATTCTCACCCAGTTGATAAAGGGGTGATCCCGCCTCCGCCGTTAAACGAACCTCGTAACGTTCAGGCTTTTCAAGGAACAAACGCGCCAGGGCAAAAATGGAATATGCAACCGAGCCCGACTTGATCTGTGCTGCCACGTTTTCGAATACGCGCGAATACGGCAGAAAACGGGTTGTGATCTCCAGTGGCATTCGCGCGTCCGGAGGACGCCGATCTCGCGAATGGTGATCTTCTCCGTGATCCATTCGTCGACGCGCCCGGTGGTCACGCCCAACCTTTTTTGGCTCGTGCGCATCGGTTTTCCTGGCTTGAAATGGACGTTGAGCTTTGAACGCTGAGTCCTTGAATTTGTGATCTCGTTTATCACGCGGAGGACGCGGTCGGCCGCGTGGCCCTTCTCTCTCTTCACCCGTGTAGTGCTCATAGCTCCTCGGCTCAGCGGGCTCTTTCACCCACGCAGGAAGCAATTTGAGATCGATCAGATCGGCCGGCTCAACCGGAGAAGAGGACATCGTCTTCATCTACTTGAACGACAAGGGAAGTAAACCCGAAGGTACTGAGGTTGTAGCGGCGTTTGTGTTAACTCGCCCAAAGCTTTCCGAGTTGACAACCTCTCTAATTCATTTACTTGCCATCCTGTGCGCGGAGAGCTTTAAGGTTTCCATGCGCAACCAACACGAACGGAACAAATTTTATGGCGGAAAAATCAATCGAAGAAAAGGTTAAAGACATCATCGTCGAGCAACTCGGCGTCAATCCGGAACAGGTCACGCCGCAGGCGTCTTTCATTGAGGATTTGGGCGCGGATTCGCTGGACATCGTGGAATTGGTGATGGCATTTGAAGAAGAATTTTCCGTCGAAGTACCGGACGAAGATGCCGAAAAGCTGCAGACAGTCGGCGACGTCGTCAAATATATCGAGGAACGCGCCAAGCAGCAGTAACGTGTCCATCTAAGCGGCGAGTCGATCGACCGCTGACTTCTCAACGGAATGCGCGAGCACTACAACCCGTTAGGAGTTAACCGGCTGGTCGCTTCGCCGTTGCCAAGCTCCGCAACGCACTCGCACTAGAAAACGTGGATCTGACGCTTCTCGAGCGGCCGCTGTTCTACATCGGACGCCACTACGTCACGGTTCTGGGAATGATCGCATTCGCCGCCCTTTTCGCGGCTGGGCTCATTATCGCCCGAATGTTGCAGAGCCAGTTCGTGCGCCGTTTTTTCAGCCGTTTCAAGATCGACGTCAACTTCATCGCGATCGTAACGACAATTTTAAGTCTCACCGCGCTCGTCTTTTTCACAGTCAGCGCAATCAACGCAGCTGGCATCCCGCTAGCCTGGACTGCGCCGCTGCCAGCCGTTTCGCTCAGTCTTCTCCAGATTTTTTTGCTTATCGCTCTCCTGGTTGCCGTTTTTTGGATCTCCTCGAGGACGAAACGCTTTCTTTTTAATCGGCTCCTCGCTCAAAGTGGACTGGATCGCGCCCTCCAGTACGCCATTGCCCAAATCATCGCCAACGTCGTGCTGGTAGTTGGCGTTTTGATTGTTCTTGAAAATACCGGCATTCACCTGGGCGCGCTGACGGTTTTCGCAGGCGCGGTTGGCGTGGGCGTCGGCTTCGGTCTGCAAAACATCGCGAGTAATTTCATCAGTGGCCTGGTGATCTTGGCCGAAAGACCAATCACGATCGGAGATCGGGTCGAGGTAGCCGGGATCACCGGTCAGGTGCAGCAAATTCGCGCCCGCAGCACGGTTATTCGCACGAATGACAACATCATGATGATCGTACCGAATACGAAATTCATCGATTCGCCCGTGACCAACTGGACTTATGGTGATCCGAGGGTGCGGTTTCGCATTCCGGTCGGCGTCGCCTATGGCAGTGATATCGGCAAAGTCCGCGAAGCTCTGCTCGCCGCCGGCCGAGAAAATCCTAATACCTTAAACGACCCGGAGCCCAGCGTGTTTCTGGAAAAATTCGGCGACAACTCCATCGATTTCCAGCTGGTGGTCTGGAGCAGTGAGATGAGCGCTCGCCCGAGCCGTTATCGCAGCGATCTCAACTTCGCCATCGAACAGAAGTTTCGCGAAGCGGGGATCGAGCTACCGTTTCCCCAGCGCGATCTCCACATCCGCAGCGGCGTGCTCAAGGTGGAAAAGGTGGGCGAGGAAGAATCAACGAAATCGCCTGAGTCTTGAACCACGGACATTATTGAATACTAGCAAGCTTTGTTCTCCGCTACACCACGTAGGTAACCGATGCCAAAACATGAAGACTGTCCCATGAATCGTTCGATGAACGCATGTCGTATTAAGTTCCGGCTCATCACCGGCATCAGTGTGTGTTGCCTTGTTGTGGCAGTTCGCATTATCTCCACCTTTGCGCGCGGACGAAAGTCCGTTTACGGCTGATCGTTTTCAAGTTCCAGCAGGAAACACATCGAGCGCATCGTCGACGAAATTCAGCGGCACTGGCGCAGTGGACGCGAACGGAGTACGGCATAGCGCAGCCGATTATGGGAGGAAGCGACCTCCATGGCTGCTCGACACAATCTATGCTGTCGCACCTTACGGTCCGTACAGAAGCGACAGGTTCCCGGGCCCTCAAGGAAGCGGATTGTTCCAGCTGAAGCTCAATTTGAAAACAGGTTATGTAACCAGCGTGACCGTGATTAAATCGACAGGATTCGCAGAGCTTGATACATCAGCGGTCGCGGCGCTTCATAAATGGCGTTGGAAGCCGGGAAAGTGGAAAGAAATCGAGATGGCGGTTGCATTTACTCGACCGTGAAACGTGGCATGAAGGCGGCGAATCCCAGGTAACGCACTCGTTTCAAGTGCTTCCGAAGGTGTCTCGCTATCGTCGACTCTTCCGGCAAGCAAAATCTGAAGTTGCAAACACTGCCTCAGGAAAGACCGTTTCGCCGCGACGCCGAAACCAGCATGCGAGACGCATGCGCTACCCTAAACAATCGCAGCCGCCTCTAATAGAGGTGCGAGTCTCTGCGAATTGGCTATCCTCGCTCGTCCGTAGATTTAGTTCTGTGGGGTTTTCTTTTCGATGTCAGTTGGCAACACCATTCCGTTCCTGCAGGGCAGTACGAAAGTCGTTTCGCGCACCGAGCTGCAGAATTGCGACGCATGGCCGCGCGCTCTTCGGAATAAGTGCAAAGATCATCGCTACTACGAGATCGTCGAAGAGACGCTGGAGGGCGGCTTCGAATATCACTATCTCTTGCTCGAGGATGATTCAGGCAACGTGCGCGCGATACAGCCTGTGTTTTTTGTCAGGCAAAACCTCGTCGAAGGGGTGCTGGGTAACGTCCGTTCTGTTGTCGATCTAGTTCGAAAGAGATTTCCGCGTTTTCTGACTATGCGTGTCCTGATGGTCGGCTGTGCGGCCGGCACAGGCGACCTCGGTGCGTGCGACGAAAAGGAGGAAGCGTGGGTCGCAAATGCGTTGCGAGCGAGCCTTCGGACGTACGCACGGCAAAACAAAGCTTCGCTCGTTGTTCTCAAGGATTTTCCAGCAAAATACCGCGAGGCACTTGGAGCCTATACGTCAAATGGCTATGCCCGTATGCCCAGCATGCCGATGACGCGGCTTGCTCTCCATCCGTTCCAAGACTGGGATGACTATTTTCGCACGCTGAGCAAGGCGACCCGGAAAGATTTGCGTAGAAAATTTCGGAAAGCGGAGCGCGCCCCGAAAATCGACATGGAAGTCGTCAATGACATCACGCCTTGGGTTGACGAGGTTCATCCGCTCTACCTTGCCGTCCATGAGCGTTCGCCATTCAAATTCGAGACACTGACAAAGAATTATTTTCGCGTTCTCGGCCAGCGCATGCCGGAGCGCGCGTGTTTCTTTGTTTGGCGCCAAAGCGGCAAAATCGTCGCCTTCAGTTTTTGCCTCATCTGCGGCGATGCAATTTACGACGAATGCATGGGGCTCGATTACAGCGTCGCCCTCGATCTGCACCTCTATTTCTACACGCTGCGCGACGTCATCACTTGGTCGTTGCAACAACGGTTGAAGTATTACTACAGCAATCCGTTAAATTATGAGCCGAAGCTGCATCTCGATTGCGAATTGGTGCCGCTCGACCTCTACGTGATGCACACAAATGCCTTTCTCAATCCGATATTCCGCCGCGCGATTAAGTATCTCGGGCCGACCCGCCAGGACCCTGTCTTGCGGCGGTTTCCGAACGCTGATCAGCTCTGATGACGTGCAGTCGAACATCGGAACGAAATCGGTTGCGACGAGGTGATCGCGGGCTAGAAAAGCGCATGCAGCATCGACCTTCCGGTTTTGGCAACCCGTGGCTGCAACTCACGGTGAGTGTGATCTGCGTGTTCGTTTCGGAGCTTCTTTTGAAACGCGGCGCGACAGATATCGCTGAGCCTGACAGCGCATGGTCCTGGACGGGCGTCAACGGCCTGATTTCCCCGCTGGTTTGGTGGGCAATTCTTCTGATCATCGCCAGCTTCATCACCTGGCTCTACGTGCTTCGATATATTCCGCTGACCATCGCTTTTCCTCTTTCGCGGGTGGTCGATATCCTGGTCCCGCTCGGCTGTTGGATTTTTCTGGGCGAATTGATCTCGACGCTACGCTGGTGCGGTATTGCAATGGTCGTTATCGGATTAGCGCTGGTTGCGAAACCGGTTGCGCAGATAGAGGAACGCCTGTGAGTTTGCTCGCCTTCTTCTTCATCGTTGCTTCCCTGCTGAGCTTTGTCGTGGCTCAGATCGTTGTAAAACGAGCAATGCAATTCTCAGCAAGCCACGGCTTTCGGAATTCGCGCTTTATCTCCCTCATGATCGTCGGGATATTTTTAATGACGATCTCGTTTTTCTTAACACTCGGTTTGCTGCAACGATTCGATCTTAGTTACCTCTATCCCTTCCAAGGCTTGAGCGTCATCATGATCACGGTGATGGCGGCCGTGATGCTAAAAGAGAAGGTGAGCTTGCAACTGACGATCGGTTCGTTGCTGATCAGCGCCGGAATCGTGCTCGTTTCGTTAAGCTAAACAAATTGTAGGGCAACCGCATCGGTTGCCGTGGCCAGGGATTGGCAGGCGATCCGCTTGCCCTACAACGGTTGCGCTAATAACGGCCACAGTTTTTCCAGAGCTACGAAATTAGTCCTTCGGATTTCGCCTGGACTCGGACGCGCCAGTTTCGGGTGATCGAATTCCGCGGCGAAGCGTTGCTTAAAGCGCGCGTACTGCGGGAAGGAATAGCCGCCGCAAATGTCGCCGCTAATAATTCGCGAAGATTCGCGCAATTTGGTCAGTGCCCACTCAAGATCGGCAATCGTAAATCGGCCGCTCTCCCAGTTCGTCACCGCCTCTTCGAAGCGAAGACAATCGAGATCAATTGTCACGTACGCATCCATTCCACCGAGACTTTTCAAAAACTTGTCATAGTGTTCGCGCCAATTGTCGCGCAGGATGGCTCCTCGCCGTTTTTGATCTTTGGCGGGACGGTCGTCGGCCCAAGGATGAACCTCCAAGATGCCCAGGCGTTCGGCGCGACGATTGCCAAAAATCTGAAAGGGCCACCAGCATTCGAAATTGCCGCAACCCCAAACGCTCACCCGGCGCACTGGGGGAAGCTCCAGCGCACGATTGACCCAGCCGCCGCATGCCCATTTTATCGGGCCCACTGCCCAATCCGGATGATTGTCGAACGAAACGAGGACGATCGGTCCTGCAATGCGGCGCAATCGAAGCGCCGTCAAATGGTGGAAGTCGCCCGACCCGTATAGCAGGAACGGCGCCGCGAGATTTGTCTCCTGCTCCCGATAAAACCGCTCAATCAAACGCGGCGGCGCGGAGAAGCGAAGTTGCGGTCCCCACGCGCGCGCGTCAACCACAGGAAGACCAAATGGTTCATCCCGCCATGCGTCATCCAGATTGAGATGCAGAGCGGCTGGGGAATGATTCATCAGAAAGACTCGCCGACCTCAATCGGTTGCCGAATCCGGCTTTTTCGCTTGTCCGGTTCGCAAAAATTTCTTCCCGCTCGGGCACAACTGGAACACTTCGCATTGACTGCAATCCGGTTTGCGCGCGTAACAACGTCGGCGGCCGTGCCAGATGAGCCAGTGACTCCAATTCGTCCAATTCTCACGGGGCACCAACTTCATTAAGTCGCGCTCGATCTTTTCCGCGTCCTTATGTTTGGTCAGGCCAAGCCGCTGCGACAGCCGCGCGACATGTGTGTCCACCACGATCCCTTCATTTTTTTGAAACGCGTTGCCGAGAACGACGTTGGCGGTTTTGCGGCCAACGCCCGGTAAGGCACGTAATTCTTCCATCGTGTCGGGAACCTTCCCGCCGTGTTCTTCCGCAATACTGCGCATGGCCGCGCGAATGCTCTTGGCCTTGTTGCGATAAAAACCCGTTGATCGAATCGCCTTCTCCAGCTCGACCTGCGGCGCGTGCGCGTAATCTTTTGCCGTCCGGTATTTTTTGAACAGTGCGGGCGTGACCATGTTCACGCGCTTGTCCGTGCATTGCGCTGAGAGGATGGTTGCCACCAGCAGTTGGAGCGGATTACGAAAATCCAGCTCGCAATGCGCGCCGGGATAAACTTGCGGCCAAATTTCGACGAGCTGCACGACTCGTTCGCGAGCTTTCATTCCGATTACTATTCCTGTAGCACATGTTGTTGCAATGGAGAGTAAAGGCCAGGTCCATGGTGATCGCCGCCCAATCGCTACCCGCAATCGAAAGTGGGCTCAGGCAGCGACTCTTTGGCTTGCTTCGCGAAATGTTTCGCCAAATGCGATTTCAATCGCCGGTATGTGCGCTTGCATTGTCGCTGGGATTGCCCTCGCCGCGACTTCGATTTCTGATTATCGAATCTTGTGGCTTGTTGCCGCACTGGGCATGCAATTGCGCCTAACTGCGAACATGCTCGATGGGATGGTTGCGCTCGCGTCCGGTCGCGCTTCAAAAACCGGCGAACTCTACAACGAAGTTCCCGACCGCATCTCGGACGCCGCCGTTTTCATTGGGGCCGGTTTCGCGTGGGGCGGAAACATTACGCTCGGTTACATCGCGACCATCCTGTCGATCTTTACTGCTTATGTTCGCGCCGCCGGGAAAATCGCGGGTGCCCCTAACGAGTTTTGCGGACCGATGGCGAAACAACATCGGATGTTCGTCATCACGCTCATCTGCTTATATGCGGCATTCACGCCGCGTTCCTGGCAGATGATGGCGTTCAATGATTCGCAGATCGGTTTGATGACCGTCGGGCTTGTAATCATCATTGTTGGCTGTGCAATCACCGTTATTCGCCGACTGAGCCGAATCGCACGGGTGCTGAAATGAGCG
Organism: Verrucomicrobiota bacterium; assembly: GCA_046725095.1. GTDB lineage: Bacteria > Verrucomicrobiota > Verrucomicrobiia > Chthoniobacterales > UBA10450 > Udaeobacter. Next base: position 368 of record JBKOXU010000176.1, on the reverse strand, counting down.
AGGTTACACGCGAACGACTCTTTGGATTCCGTCACGCCTTTGACGATCGCGTGACGGTTGTTCTGACGCTAACGGCTCTCATTCTGTTCCTGTTAGCACCGGTGCTGATTCTTATCGTGACCTGGGTAGCCAACAGCACCAGCGATAAGAGAAAGGAACTGTGGGACCGTTACCGCTCCTGGATTTGGCTGGCGCTGTTTATCCTAATTCCCATTCTGGCAGGCGCTTTTTGGACGATCCTGGCCGTGGCCACGCTAAGTTTTCTTTCTTATCGCGAATATGCCCGCATTACCGGGTTGTTTCGGGAACGAACCATCAGTCTCATCGTGGTTATCAGCATTCTCCTCGTCACTTTTTCGGTGCTAGAT
>JBKOXU010000138.1:0-26489 GCA_046725095.1 Verrucomicrobiota bacterium | reverse complement strand
GACAATAATTCGTGGCGCTGGCTGTGCTTGAGAAAGCCGCGAATCTCCTGCCGGGTCAGTGGTCGGGCGAACCACTGCATATTGTTTTTCACGAAAATCTGCATGGCGGTACAACCGATCGAATGAGCGCGCTGAATCGACATCCCAACGCCGCCTCCGATCGACATGTGGGCACCTAGGAGAATTGCCGATTGCGAATTGCCAATTGCCAATTTAGTCGGCAAGCGGCTTCGTGGGACAGAGAGCCTCATTCAATCGAAAATCGGCAATCGAAAATCTAAAATCTCTTGGGGTGCCAGTCCGGCTTCTTCAAGCTCCCTTCGCCAGTGTATTCAAAGAGCTTGTAAACCGGTGTGAGCAAGACGCCAGCGCCCTTCATGTTGAGCCGTAAATTGAAGTCGAGCTTGTCATCGAGGAAATGAATATCGCCATGGCCAAGCATGCTGAAGAGCATGCTGGATGCCTCGAAATCATCGGTATGGATAATTCCCTCATCGATCTTAAAGGTTGCACTCGCCTGGTGGGCAATGCTGTATCCGCTGCCAGGGACGATATGATTTAGAATTCCTGAAAGCGGCCCGAAAATCGGAATCGCGAAAACATCACCATTGGTCACTTCCACTTTTCCGCCACCGCGCATTGTCCGCGGATCGCTACCGATACCGGTGAAATCATAACGGCCGCTCATTTGCCCGTGCGCCGTCTTGTAGTTGTAGTACAAATCGGTCAGCTGCGGAAAATCGATTCCGCTGACGGAGATATTCGCTTGATAATGGTTATCATTTCGCACCAGTGAGATGTCGGCTTTTCCGTGCAGCGTGCCGGAAAGAAGGCCGCCGCGTAGATCGGCAATCTGCAGTCGGTCGTCGGTGAAGAGCAGTCGTCCCGCGATCCGGTCGAATAGCAGCGCCTTTCCGAGGAAGACGTATTCCATCCCGTTGGCGCCATCGACTTTGATCTCCAGGCGCGTGTTCTTGCCCCCACGAAATTGATACAGGCCATTGGCGGTAACCCTGGGCGGATGCCGAAATTTGTAGGGCAGAACGCTTTTCCAAAGCTTCGGGTCGATCCAAAAAATCACCTCTGCCGGATACAACGAGCTTTTGATATTTGCGATGCGGACCTCGTGTTTTTTGAAATCGTAGGTGAAGCTGCCAGTGCCGGTTCCTTCATCCCGCACTACACGAAAATCCTGGCAAGTGATGGCGCCATCTGCGAAATGAATTTCCGCGGTCGCGCTGTTTATCCATGCACCGCGGAATCGGGTCCGCTCTAGCGCGATCGTTCCATCGCCTCGCCAATTCGCCGGGTTGCGATCCTTGCCTCGGATCGCAAGACGAATGTTGGGCGAGCGCCGCCACTCCCATTGCCGAAGAAATTCATCGACTTCCGGAGAGACAATTGCGCGCATTGCGCCTGGAGCCATTGTGCTCTCGACGTTTAACCGAAAATCGTCAGGCGCCTCGAAGAGATCGGCGTTGAGCTGGCCGGTTTGATGTCGCAGCCGCAGGTCCCGGAGCAACATGCGCTCGCCATTCCACGAAAAATCAGCTGCGAGATCAGAAAACGGCACGCTTTTGTAAGTAAACTGGGCAAAGGCGGCGTGACCGATCACCGCCGGTCGAAGCCGATTCGCCTCAAAATTTACCGAGCCAGAGACTTCGACCAAGGGCGGTGACTGAAACGTCACGTCCGCGAGCGGACCGCCAAGTTCGAAGGCGTCGAGAAAAAGTCTGAGATCGAGGCTGCTGCGTATTTGAAAGTTCGCGCGGCCGCCTTGCTGGTTCCAATCAGCGCGGCCGGCAAAACTGCCCAGGTGGTCAATCCATTCACACTGCGTAACGTCCAGATGTTGCTCCTTCCACTCGGCGGCGGCAAAAAGGTTCCTTATTTCGTAGTTGCCTCGTTGCAACCGATCGCCGCGCAGCGTCGCCTCGACTCGTGCGCTCTCGATTTCTGCGACGTCTCCGGCGAACTTCACCTGCAGCGACGGAGGCGCGGCCGGAAAGTTGAACTTCTGCAGTTCATTCACAACCCATCGCACCATTGCGACGCGCTTTCGCCATTCTTCTTCTGCAATCGGCGGGGATGGCTTGTAATTTTCACGCTTGATCAACTGTCCGCTGGCCGAAATTCGAATTCCGCAAAAAGTTCCCTCGGCTTGGCTGACGTAAATTTGTTCCGGTGGAAAATAGATGTGGGCGTGGAAATTATTCAGTTGGACCTTCTCGGGTCGTCCCTCCGCCGTCGTAAGTGGAAGCGTGATTTGCGCGTTCCGCACATCGAGTGCGTTCAGAAACGACTCATGATGAATCAGCGCAGCGTAATTGATATCGAGTGAGATTTCGCTGATTACGGCCAGCGTGTTCTCGCGGTTCTTATAGTCAAAAATTCGCACATTTCTCGCGACGAGTCCGCGGAATGGATCCAGTGTCAATCGCCCAACCGAGGCTTCGACGCCGCGCTTGTGCAGTTCCTCCACCACCAGGGAGCGCCACTGCCGGCCGAAGCCCCTCTTTGCCAGATACCAGCCGCTGCCGAGAATCCCAAACATTGCGGCAAAAATTGCCAGGCGCAGTACCCACGCGACCGTTCGATGCGTCCAAATCGATCGTCGATCTTGTGCGGGAGGCCGAATCTGGGACTCCTCTAGGACGGGCAGCATGGTGTTCGTTAGCTCGCTAAATTGTTGAAGTGTCAAAATGTTAAAGCGTAAGTTGGCCCAACGCTTCAACGCTTCAACGTGTTTACTATTTCCAATCTTCCGGCAATTAACGCTTCTCTCAATTTGGTGAGCACCCTCTTCATTTCAATGGGCTGGTACTTCATCCGGCATGGCGCGTGGCGGCGTCATATGACGTGCATGATCACGGCCGTAGTTTCATCCGCATTTTTTCTTGTCGGCTACATCACTTACCACGTGCACGTCGGCGAAAAATCGTCGGGATACACAGGATGGATCGCCGCGATTTACTTTCCGATATTGGCCTCGCATGTTCTGCTCGCCTTTGTCACATTGCCTCTGGTGATTTTGACCCTCATTCCAGTTTTTCGTCGCCGTTGGGATCGACATCGGCGCGTTGCCCGTTGGACGATACCAATCTGGCTCTATGTCTCCGTCACAGGTGTGCTCGTATACCTGATGCTTTACAAATGGTTTCCACCGCCAAGTCTTGCACTCGGGCAGTAGTTGTTGTTTGATCAGAACACACACGGTTGCGCAGACAGGACCAACTTATGGTTACGATTGCCACGTTTAATGAACCTGCAAAAGCAAGGCGCCTAAAACGACGTTTCAACGATGCAGGGCTGAAGGCTGATGTTCATAATGAAGCGCCGTTGCAGCAGGTCGGCTTCATGTCGCGCCCGCAAGCAAACGCGAAAGTCATGGTGGATGACAGCGATTTCGAAAGGGCCCAGGACCTTATGGTCGAGTGGGAGGCGACTGACCCGGATATTTCGGCCGCGCTGATTCGTTGCCCGCAATGCGGTTCTGCAAACATTGAGTACCCGCAGATGACTCGCAAATTCATGACCCCGGCGCTGGTTGGTGTGCTTTGCGCGCTCAAGATTATTCCCAAGGAATTTTATTGCCAGGATTGCCATTTTACCTGGAGCAACGAGGAAGAACCGACGATCGGGCGTCTCTGGCACCGATTCTTCCCGGGGCTCGAGTCTGGCAAAGAAGGTTCGTAGAATCGCGAGTTTAGATTGACCGGCGCGTTTCACGACTTGCGGACGATTCTTGTTGTGATGGACCTTCGATTGCCCGGACCGATAGATCCTTCCGGTTCACCCTGGGATTCTGAGAGCCTTTATGTGTGTCGGATTTCGCTCGGATTCACAATCGCGCTCTGCCATCTATGAAGTGGCTCTTCGTGTTGCTGCTCGCGCTGGTCATTTTCGGAGGCGCCGCCTGGTTTGGTTACAACACTTTCGTTAAAGAAGAAATCGAGTTGAAAAAGGAGCAACGCGGAGAGGTTACTCCTGAGCCTGTGCCGGATATCAGTCTTCCCGAGTTTCAGGCAGCGGCGCAGCTGCGGCAGGAAGGGAAACTGGCGGAAGCACGCGAGGCGCTGATTGCCTTTATCCAAAAATATCCTGCCGGGCTGCATTTAGAAGAAGCCAAAGATTTGCTCGGCGAAGTGAACGTCGGCATTTTGCTTTCGCGTTATCCGTCGCCGGAAAAAACGGAGTACATCGTGAAGTCGGGAGACGTGCTGGCAAAGATTGCGCGCAAGCTGAAGACGACGCCGGAGCTCATCATGCGCATGAACAATATGAGCGGCACGATGCTGCGCATTGGCGAGCGCTTGCTCATTTCGCAACCGGATTTCTCAATGGTAATTCAACCGAAAGCGAACCTAGTTGTCCTGCTCAATCATGGCGCTTTTTTCAAACAGTATCACGTGCGTGAGGCAAAGTTGCCGCCCAAACAGCCTTCGACAATCACAGCGAAGGTTGCCGAGACGATGGCTTGGAAAGATGGAAAACGCGTGGGACTCGGCAGCAAAGAGTACATTAGCAGCACTCGCTGGATTCGGCTTGCCGGGGCGCCGGGTTACACGTTGTATTCCACGCCCGATAGCGCGCATCCGAATGTCGATCAGCCGCCACCAACATCAGGGATCGGCTTGGCCGCATCTGATGTCGAGGAGCTAAGTAGCCTTGTAAACAACAAGACGCCTGTCACCATTACTGATGAATCGTTGAAGCGTTGAAGGCTAAACCGCCGAAGCGGGCAGCTTGCGCGGTTACTTGACGGTTCGACGCTTTAACGTTTTACGTTTTAACGCTCATGGAAGTGCAGCCGCTCGATTTTGAAAAACCGGTCTTTGAACTGGAGCGGCGTTTGCAGGATCTAAAAGATCACTCGGACGAGCATGACGTCGATCTGGACTCAGCGGTTAAGGCAGTTGAGGGCAAGCTTCGCGAAACCCGGCGCCAAATCTACGGCAACCTGACTGCCTGGCAGCGTGTCCAAATCGCACGACACGTGCAGCGGCCGTTTGCTTTCGATTATATCGAACGGTGTTTCACAAATTGGATCGAACTGCATGGCGATCGTCGATTTGCCGATGACAAAGCCATGCCGAGCGGTCTGGCCATGCTCGGCACGCAACGCTGTGTCGTGATTACTCACCAAAAAGGGCGCAACACCAAGGAGAACGTGATGCGCAATTTCGGCTGCGCCCATCCCGAAGGTTATCGCAAGGCGTTGCGATTGATGCGATTGGGAGAAAAGTTTGGCATTCCGGTGATCTCATTGATCGATACGCCGGGCGCATTTCCGGGGATTGGATCGGAAGAACGTCATATTTCGGAAGCAATCGCGGTAAATCTTCGGGAGATGATGAGGCTGCGCGTGCCGATTATCGCCGCCGTAATCGGCGAGGGCGGGTCCGGCGGCGCCCTCGGCATTGGTGTTTCAGATCGCGTGTTGATCCTCGAGAATGCCTACTATTCCGTCATCAGTCCCGAAGCGTGTTCCGCGATTTTGTGGCGGGACCGGCGTCATGCAGCCGAAGCGGCGGAAGCGCTAAAACTAACCGCGCAAGATTTGTTGAAACTTGACGTGGTCGACGAAATTGTGCCCGAACCAGAGGGAGGCGCCCACCGGGATTATGATTCTGTCGCCGAAAATTTGAGTCAAGCGCTGCGCCGGAATCTGCAACACATTTCCAAAGTTCCCATTGATGAGCTGCTAAAGAAGCGCTACGAAAAATTTCGCCGAATCGGCATCTTCACCGAAAGCAAAACGACGGCCGCTTCGGATCGCTCTTGATGTGATTCTTCGCAATTGGCACACAACTGCGGGTTTTTGCTGGCTCAGCGTCTTTGTCGCTGTCGCCTCGGCGCATCCGAGCGCCACGAGGCCGGCGTTTCGTTTCGACCGCGACACTTTCGCGTTCGCGAACCAAACGGTCTTTGAGTATCGCGAAGGACACGCCTATGCCCGGAAATCGAAACAACGGGGAGACGTGTATAACCGGCGCTGTTTCGTCTTATGCCGGACGGCGATGCAGTTTTACAAATTCGCCCGGTTCGATCCACGCAGCAGTCCGTTGGACGACAAGGCGCTAGCAGCTCGGATCCGCTCGGTTACGCGACAACAGGCTTGGGCTGCTCCTTTACCGGAGAATGAGCGCGTCGTTTTCCCCGGGTATGCCAATCTGCGCGAGATGAGCAAGGCACGCGGAAAAGTTTTACGGGCAAACATCGGCCTTGGTTGGACGGTTTATTTACGGCCAAGCAACGGCCGGATTGTTTACCAGCACGATCCCCGATACCAGGAGGAGATGCACGCCAAGCTGAATGAATCCCTGGCGCGCGGGCAGGTATTCGTTGGTTATCTCAGCACTTTTCCTCGTATCACGGTCAATCACGCCATTCTGGTCTATAAACGAAAGTCTCTTTCTCCAGATACCGGAATTGAACGGTATACCGCTTATGATCCCAATCACCCGGAATCGCCGCGTGAGCTTACCTGGTTTGGGAAAACGCGCGCTTTTGCTTATCAAAAAGATGTAGATTTCGTCGGAGGCTTCGTGCGCATTTACCAGGTTTACGGCAAGTGGCTGCAGTAAAAACGATTCGTAAGGGAACACCAATGCCAGAAAGTCCATCACCACCCAAGCCAACTCCGCCCAGCCCGGGGCCACCTCCCGAACCGCTGCCACCCAATCCCCCGCCGGTTCCGCCAGTTGGAAGGTAAACTGTAGCCGCTTTGCTGTGCAAAGCGCGGCGCTAAGACGAGGAGCGCCCGCACACCGCGCCGCCCGGAGATCGGCGACTACAGACGAGGAGGAAAAAGAAACCGCAACGCAGGCTCGACCCGGGCAGCCCAGGCTGCTTCGCTGTGATCGGCGCCTTGGGCTTCCAGATACGCAAGATCATCGGAAAGTCTCCAGTCTTTCCCACCGAGACGATTGCAGAGTTCGCGCGCCTGTTTCCATCCCGGCTCGGCGGTGCCCGTATCGAGCCAGATCTTTAGCGAAGGCTTTTGGTCGATACTGTTGACGAGCCGGTAAATCGCGAAATCATCCCACCAGATTGAGGGCGACATAACGATGAGTCGGCTGAAAGCCTGCGGGTATAGAATTCCAATCGCAAGCGTAACGAGACCGCCGAGCGATGAACCGCCCAGTCCAGTGAATTCGCGTTCGCGTTTTGTTCGATATTTTCGGTCGATGTAGGGCTTGAGTTCGTCCATGAGAAAGTGGCCGTACAAGCGCGCGAGTCCGCGGCTCCTTTTTTTTCGTTTCGCTCTGGTATCAATCACGCCGGGTGTCGGCGCATATTCGTGAATCCGATCTTCGCCCATGTTTGCAATAGCCACGATGATGAGCGGCTCGATTAACTTTTTGCGAATCAATCGCTCGGCTGTCTCGTCAACCCCCCACTCGACGCCCGCGAATGCAGTTGCAGCATCGAAAACATTCTGGCCGTCATGCAAATACAAAACCGGATAAGTTTTCCTCGAAAATCGTCGGTAACCCGGTGGCAGATACACCAGCACATCGCGCCGGTTGCCGAGAATCTTCGATGGAAACGCGCGGTGCCGTTTGATATTGCCCGTGAGCGTATGTTTAGGCATTGAGAACGAGAGCCTTCGTTGAAGGTATCGATCTTGTCCACGACACTGCAAAGATTTCTCGACTTTCACCTCCGACTTCGCTCGAAATGACAACCTCCAAATGAACGAACGCTACATCAAATGGCACACGCCGTATTTAAGCCGCGAGTTCGAAATGCTCGCGTTCGGGAACGGCGGCGGACTCCCGTTGATTCTGTTTCCGACTTCCTTTGGCCGTTATTATCAGAACAAAGATTTCGGTCTGGTCGGTTCTGTGAGCGGCTATGTCGATGCAGGCCAAGTCACCGTCTATTGCCCGGACGCCATCGATCTGGAAAGTTTCTATAACAAATCGATTCATCCGGCCGATCGGATGCGGACGCACAACGCCTACGAAAACGTGATCGTGCGCGACATATTCGATCTCGCCCGGCATGAATGCAATTGTCATCGCGTGGCGGTTTGCGGCGCAAGCCTTGGGGCCTATCACGCGGCCAACATCGCCTTTCGTCATCCCGATGCCGTGAATCATCTCATTAGCTTGAGCGGCTCGTTCGATATCAGCTCGTTTTTCCACGGTTATCATGACGACAACGTTTACTTCAACAGCCCGTACGAATATCTGCCGAACGTAACCGACCGGTGGAAATACAATCACATGGGCATCATCATTGGCACCGGCGAATGGGATAACACCCGGCACGAATCGTATCGACTCTCCGAAATTCTGAATTCAAAAGGCATCAAGCATTGGCTCGATGACGGAAAATGGCGTGGCCACGAATGGAGTTACTGGCGCGACATGCTGCCCTACTATTTGTCGAAGATTTAGTTGGAAGTTTAGGCTTCAAGCCTCCCGAAATATCGACTTGCGGCCAACCGACAAGCTGGAAGCTTGTCTGCCGAGTCAGCCAGGATGGCTAACTTCCTATGAAAAAAATCGGAATCCTTTTTGGCCAGGAACACAGTTTTCCACCGGCGTTTGTCGAACGGGTGAATCAGAAGACAGGCGGCAAAGACATCGTCGCGGAATTCGTCAAGATCGACAAGGTGCTCCAAGGCGAGCCGTGTGGTTACGACGTCGTAATCGATCGCATCTCGCAGGACGTGCCGTTCTATCGGGCTTGGCTCAAAAACGAAGCGCTCACCGGCTGCGCGGTTGTGAACAATCCGTTCTGGTGGAGCGCCGACGATAAATTTTTCAATAACGCGCTGGCCATGAAGATCGGTGTGGCCGTTCCGCGTACGGTGTTGCTGCCGTCAAACCAGCCGCCGCCGGACACGAATGATAAATCATTTCGCAATCTGGAATACCCAATGAATTGGGAAGCAATTTTCAATTACATAGGCTGGCCCGCCTTCTTCAAACCGTTCGCAGGCGGCGGCTGGAAGAACGTCTATCGATTGCATAATCGGGACGAATTTTTCCGCGCGTACAACGACACCGGCCAATTGGTGATGATGTTGCAGGAAGAAGTGAAGTTCGACATGTACTTCCGCTGCTATTCGATTGATCAGCGTCACGTCCGGATCATGCCCTATGAACCGCGGCATCCGTTTCATTTGCGTTACCAAACGGAGTGGCACGCGCCAAAGGAAATTCTGCAAAGGGTCGAGGAGGGCGTACTGCGATTGAACCAATTTCTCGGTTACGACCTCAACACCGTGGAGTTCGCCGTGCGCGACGGTGAGCCGGTCGCGATCGACTTTTGCAATCCTGCGCCCGATTGCGAAGCGGCGTGGGTCGGTCAGGCCAACTTCGAGTGGGTCGTGGAAGCAATTTCGGAAATGGCCATCCGCAAAGCGCGCGAACATGTTCCCGGCCGCGACAACCTGAGCTGGGGCAAATTCGTCCAGGCGGCTGTGACAAGGCGCGAACTGGGGTAAGATCGACAAACAATTCGTGCGTCATCCTGAGCGAAGCGAAGGACCTCCCAAAGGCTGACGTGTCACTCAAAGTAGTTTGCGTGCTCCATCTCCGAATGCGAGGTCCCTCGTCGTCTGCGCGACTCGGGATGACAGCGCATCGTTTCTGGCGGAGATTTGGGCCCCGCGATGAGCGTCAAGGACCACACTTTTACTCTCGGCATTGAAGAGGAATTCGCGATTGTCGATCCCGAGACGCGCGAATTGCGCTCGCACATTCAGGAGATCCTCGAGGGCGGCAAGGTGGTCCTCAAAGAACAGATCAAACCGGAGATGCATCAATCGGTCGTCGAGCTCGGCACGGAGATTTGCCAGTCGATCGAGCACGCGCGCACACATGTCGTTGATCTTCGCAGCAAGCTGGCTGATCTGGCGGCCAAAGCTGACCTAAAAATCGCGTCCGTGGGCACCCATCCTTTCTCACACTGGCGCGACCAGCAGATCACACAGGGAGATCGTTATCAGGAAATCGTGCGTGACATGCAGTTGCTCGCGCGCGCGAACCTCATTTTTGGATTGCATGTGCACGTCGGCATTCCCGATCGCGAGATGGCCATCCACGTGATGAATCAGGCGCGCTATTTTTTGCCGCACATTTATGCGCTCTCGGTCAACTCCCCGTTCTGGGTCGGGCACGATACCGGGTTGCAAGGTTATCGCCTGAAGGTTTTCGAGCGCTTTCCGCGCACCGGCATTCCCGACGCGTTCGAATCGCTTTCCGAGTATGAAGATTACTGCAAACTGCTGGTGAAGACCGGCTGCATCGACAATCCAAAAAAAATCTGGTGGGACATTCGATTGCACCCATTCTTTGACACTCTGGAGGTGCGCGTGTGCGATGCTCAATCCCGCGTGGACGACACACTCGCGATTGCGGCTTTGATTCAGGCCGTGATCGCGAAACTGCACAAGCTGCTCCGGCAGAACATCACCTTCCGCGTTTATCGGCGCCGGTTGCTGGATGAAAATCGCTGGCGGGCATCGCGCTATGGTATCGACGGTAAACTGATCGATTTCGGCAAGGAAACCGAAGTCGAGACGCGCAGTCTTTTGAATGAATTGCTCGAGTTTGTCTCGACCGAAGTGAATGAACTGGGCACCGAAAAAGAGATGGCGCACATTGAACGAATCATGCGCGAAGGCACCGGCGCGGACCGCCAACTCGCCGCTTGGGAACGCACGCAGGACATGAAAGCAGTTGTCGATCAGATCGTCGCAGAAACGTATGAAGGGCTAAACGTGTCGCGGCGCGCTGCGATTGCCGGTTAATTCTTTTTGTAATGCCGACCGCCTGATTTTCGCCTCACGAAACACGCGCCTTGAGCGGCCGCGCCATCAGCCATCGCATTCACTGCGCCAGTCATGATGGCGACAAGAAAAAGTAAAGCAACGTCACGATTAGAGGGCGGATTTGTCAAGGTGAAGCTGGCGCATGTAAAGGAAGAGCGGCAGCCCAAGCGATACGCCCACCAGAAGACTGCCGATAACCGGGACCCAAAGCCCTCGCATACCGAGGCGGCCGCCCTCGGCGAAAACGAAAACCCACAGCACGAGAGAAGAAATGATGACGTCAATGCCGAAGAAGCCGGCGATGCGGTTTGCGAAAAGCTGATCAACGAAAAGCGAGAGGTCCAACCTGTACTCCAAAAACCACGGCACAAACTGCCAATACGGCAAGACCAAGCCAAGGACGCACAAAGCCAGGTAAACATAACGCAGTCGCAGCCGAAAGGACGTAGCCATCTTACGAGACGGAGCTCAACCACCGCTGGCCCGCCGCGGCGGGTAAACTTTGGCGAGCTTTGCTTTCATTTCACCCTTCATGATTGAAACCCCTTCGCTGCGCAGCTCAGTCGCCCCTACCCTCGTGGCTTTGCCTTCGATGTCGCTCACCCCGGATTTGTCCCATTCATCTTTCAGCCTTCATCCACGCCGCCAACTCTCAGTTGGAGCGATTGGTTCGACCAAACGTAATAAATCACTCGATGCGCTCACCCCTTTGATCCTGCCCGCCCTGGTGCCAGATCGCGACTTTGGCCGGCCCTTGCCCAGAGGATTCAAAAGTAACCTGGGCATCAGCGATCTTCATAAAGAAGTCGTGCTCGCTTTCGGCAAACATTTCGAACCTCTGTCCGTCCAGCAATTGTCCCACCAGGTGGTTGCCTTCGCGCGTTACAGTCATGATATCGGTCGGCGAAAACTGATAGCGACCGGTGTAACGATCCAAAATTTCGGGGCGAAGAACGATTTCTTTGTGGGGCTTGGGAATGTGAAGGTCGACGGGAATGTGCTCGTCGAGCAAATGCAAGCCGATGTCGTCGGCACCAAGAGCAGTTTGGGCGTTTGCCAGCGCCACAACGCCTACCCGCGCCTTGGGATCGAAGCCGATGAAGCTTCTATAACCGCCTACACTGCCATTTTTCCAGACTACTTCCTTCCCCGGATTAACGTACACGTTCCAGGCGAGCGCGATCTGGGTCGCCGGCTGCATTCCTCCCGGCCGGCGGATATCGAGCATCGATTTCATCGCTGGCAGCAGGGAAGATTGCTTATAGCCCAGCACTGCGCGTAAGAACTTCAGCAGGTCGTTAGCTGTTGACGAGAACGCTCCCGCACTTTGCAGCGCGCCAAAATGCCATTCGGTTGGGATCGGCATCAGCTCGTTATTGTAACCTGCCGCGATTCGGCTCTTCATCGCCGGGGTAAGATCAATGCGAGTGTCCCTCATTTCGAGAGGCTGCGTAATGCGGGATTCGACGAGATCGGCGTAGGTCCTGCCCTCCAGCCGTTCCTCGAGGACATGGCCGAGCAACCCGTAGCCAAGGTTCGAGTATTCGTATTTCGTCCCGATATCGCGAGAGAGGCTAAAGGACGAAAGACATTCGTACATCAGATCCACGGTGTATCCTCGGTACTTGTCGTTCGGATCTTTGGAAACAAGATTGGTCGGTCTCAATGGCAAACCGGACGTGTGCGTAGCCAAATCGACTAAAGTGATCTGTTTGCCTCCACGCTCCGGCAGTTTCACCTTTTTTTTGTCCAAATATTTCGCTGCCGGATCATCAATCTTCACTTCACCTCGTCGCGTCATGTCTGCCAGGAGCAGGGCGGTGAAGACCTTGGTAATGGAACCGATGTCGAACACCGTGTCGCCATTCATGGGCCGTTCGTCGCCCAATCCCATGGTTCCGTACGAGACGACGTGTGATCCCTTTGAATCGATTATCCCGACGACAATCCCGGTAGCCTGCTTTTGCAAATCGACGCGCGTCGACAACATCTTTCGAATCGCTTCATCTTCGAGATTTGGCGAAGCCTGCGACGGTGGCACCCACGTCGCGCCGGTCAACAGCAAGATGAAGAAAATTCGACGCGGACTTGGCCGGCATTTCATTTGCCGAGAATTCCCGCAAACCACCCTTTTCTCTGGGTCTTCAAAGCTTGCTGAAACTGCTCCTTCACAAAATTAGCGTCCCTCGCGTGAGCCAGCGCGTCCATAAGATTGATGCGGTCAGCCAGAAGCAACTCGATCAAACTATCGTCCACGGTATGCATACCGTCCGCGCCTCCGATTTGAATCAGTCCCGGTATCTGCGAAAGACGCCGGTCCCGGATACAGGCCTCGATTCCCGAGTTCACGGTCATCAATTCCGTGGCCAAAACCAGGCCTGACTGATCGCTTCGCGGCAGGAGATATTGGCACACCACTCCCAACAGCGACCACGCAAGTTGGGCGCCGACGAACTGCTGGCCCTCCTTTGGAAAGGCATCAAGAATGCGCCCAATGGCCGTTGGCGCATCGTTTGTGTGCATGGTTCCAATTACGAGGTGCCCTGTTTCCGCCGCCGTAAGCGCAGTTTGGATCGTGTCGGTGTCCCGCAACTCGCCCACAAGAATGACATCCGCATCCTGTCTCAATGCGTTCTTGAGCGCTGACGCGAAGTCGCGGGCGTCGGAACCAATCTCGCGCTGGTTCACCAGGCTTCGCCCCTGCGAATGAACAAATTCGATCGGGTCCTCAATACTAACGATGTTGACTGAACGCCGTTGGGCTATTGTCTGGGCCATGCTCGCCAGCGTTGTGCTCTTGCCTTCACCGCTCGCGCCAGTCACCAGCACCATACCGGCTCTCTCGTCACACCACTTATCCACCACGGGAGAGTGTCCCAACGACTTGAGATCGCCAATCTCAGAAGGGATACGTCGGAAATTGGCCTCAATCGCACCTGATACATAGCACGCATTTCCGCGAAAGCGCCCGACACCATCGACCTGCAACGCGAAGTCAAGCTGCCAATCATTTTCCAGCTTCGCGCGTTGTCCCTCCTTCAAGGCATCGATCACCAGTCTCCTTGTATCCTCCGCGGACAGCGGCTCTTCCGTCAGCGGCTGGATGATACCAGAGACCCGCGTCATCGGTGGCGCCCCCGCTGTCAAATGAAGATCAGAAGCCCCTTGCTCGGCGGCAAGCACCAGAAAATCGATCAAGTCATGTCCTTTCATAAGGATTCAAATGGTGCGGACGGTCGTCTAGCCGATTCCCCTCATGGCGCGGCGAAGCTCGGATTCATTGCTGACCGAAGCCATGGCGGTCGCTTCCGTGATGACCTTGGCCTGGAGAGCTTTGAGGGTCGATTGCAAAAATGAAACGGCGGCAGGGTCCGATCCGCGGGCAATATATTGATCAATGTTCTGCAACTCTCGTCTTGCGATCCAGTCGCGCATCGCACCCGCATTTTCGACGTGTTCCACCAGCAAATGCAAGCCTCCGCCAGTAGATTCAACCAGCTTCTGGCACAGGACGCCAGAGAGCTGATTTGCCAGAAGGTTCACACCATGCTTCGCGTTGTCGGCCGGGAAAAGATTCAAGTAGCGCTCCATCGTGTCCGCAACCCTCTCCGAATGCATGGTCGAAAGAACGAGATGTCCCGTTTCCGAAGCCTGAAGGGCCGTCAACGCAGTCTCGTAATCCCGGATCTCACCGACAAAAATGACATCTGGCGCCTGACGAAGCGCGCTCCGTAATCCGATCGCAAAAGCGCCGGTGTCGCGTCCGACCTGTCGCTGGGTGAAATGACAGCGATTGTTGGTGAACTGATACTCGACAGGATCCTCGATCGTCACTACGTGTCGCACCAGGTTCTCGTTCATCCATTGAAGGAGAGAGGCGATGGTGGTGGATTTCCCTGAGCCGGTTGGTCCCGTCACAATAATTAGGCCGTGCTGGCGAGCGCCCCATCGGGTCAGGAGCCACTCCGGCGCTCCGAGCGTTTTCAAGGTAGGCACGCTGGTCTTGATGCGGCGCAGGACCGCACCGAGGCGGCCCATGGTGCGGTGCAGGTTCACGCGGTAGCGCGTATGCGTGCGCGAGATGAAACCGCTGTCGCGATCCATGTCGCCGTCGCCCTCCGCGTTCGCGCCGCAGGCCTGCCAGAGTGCGGTCATGTCCGCGAGCGACAGGGGTTCCTCGCCGAGGACGATGATTTGTTCATTGATCTTAAGTCGGGGTACCTCGTCCTCCTGAAGGAAAACGTCGCTCGCCTGCTGCTGCTCCGCGGCGTCAAGAATGCTGTCGATGGTTTGCGACATGGCTCTCCCAACTTCTACCACCCGCGGATACGTGGCAAACGTTGCTGACCGATCTGGAAGCTGCGCAAGAGGTGTTATTGGTCGCTCGGCGCGGGAAGGATTTTGGAAAGAAGAGGTTGGGTTTCTCGGTCTATTGAAAGTGATGCAAACGTTGATTGTTCTGAGTTGACCGTGTTTCAGCCCTGGCTCTCCGAATATGTTGATTCTGTGCCGGGAGTCATTGACGTATGATTGTAGTGCCAGCCAGAATAACAGCGCTTCCTGCCGTCCCGCCGCGGCTGGAAAACGGTGGCGAGCTTTGCTTTCACTTCATTCTTCGTAATTGAAACTCCTTCGCTGCCCGGCTCCGTCGCCCCTACCCTCGTGGCTTTGCCGAAGAGTTGGGATTAATCAAGCAAGTTCGAGGGGAGCAGAAAGGAGGTGCGAGCCGCACTGGCATTTAATCGCCTAAGGAAACGTTAAAACGACTTTGGAACGTGGGGTCGGCTTAGATTGGGCGCGCCCAAGTTCCTCTTCCACTGATCGCATTGATCAAATTGCTGCTGCGACTGCGGTCGCAGGCACGGATAGGAGTACGAGCCGGTCGCCGCGGCGACCGAGTAAAAAGGAAGAGGAAGCGGCTCCAGAGAAAACTTCAACCTCGATCAACAAACCTTATGAACTAGCCACCCACCTACCACACTCGTCCGCCACACTTGACATCTTACATAGGGGTTAGATGGTTGGTGTCGCATCACGAGGGCCGATACCCGGGCCACAAGTAAGAGAGCGCTGGAAACTTCTCATGCAAAACGAGCCACGTCTCGTACCAGCAACGCTTCGGCTGGGATGGCGTGCAAATCTGCTCGTCTGCTGTATCGCTGACAAGATAAACGCTGCCGTCGCGCTCTTCGAGCCGAGCTCCGCAGCGGAAGGCGATGTCCTGCGCCATATGCCAGTAACTCTTCTCACGGTCGTCATGAAACGCCGTCGGCTGATCTGAAGGTCTATCGTCTATCGCTATCGCGATACCATCTAGACGTTATGGCTGCGGGCGCGGTGTGAACGCGCGAGCGCGGCGTTGAAAGAAGCGGTGTGTTTGCCGTTCATATTAATCCGCGGGCTACTCCGGTAAGGGAGCAGAGCCGCACCAACGGCCGGGACAACGAGTGTTCCGGAGCGTTGCAGTTTAACAACTCGAACAAACAAACACACCAATGAAAAAGGAACTCTATATCGGACTGGATGTCCACAAGGACTGTATCGCCACGGCGGTGGCGGAGCAAGGGCGGCGAGGCGAAGTGCGCGACACCGGGATAATCAGCAATGACCTGCACGCTGTGGAAAAATGGATTGCACGACTGCGCAAAGCGAATGGCAAGGATACGCGATTACACGTCTGCTATGAAGCGGGGCCGTGCGGGTTTGGCCTGGCTCGGCGGCTCAAACAGTTAGGGCTAAAGTGCGAAGTGGTGGCGCCCTCCTTGACCCCGAAGCGGGCCGGTGAGCGGTCAAGACCGATCGACGCGATGCGCGCAAATTGGCGCGACTCTTAAGGGCCGGCGAACTGACGCCGGTGTACATTCCTGAAGCAACCGATGAAGCGATTCGGGATTTGTGCCGGGCGCGGACTGATGCGGTGGATGATCGGCGCCGGTCCCGTCACCGGCTCAAAGGCTTTCTCTTGCGCCACGGGTATCATTACCAGGGTAAAACTTCCTGGAGCGCGGCGCATGAGCGTTACCTGCGCGAACTGGTGCTGCCGCATCCGGCGATGAAGGTGATCCTGGAGGAGTATCTCATATCGATCCAAGGCGCGAGCGAACGCATCCAGCGTTGCGAGGCGGCGATGAGCGCATTGTTGGAGCAGTGGCGTTTGAGGCCGGCGGTGGAAGCGCTCATGGCGATGAAGGGCTTTCAAACCGTGGCGGCGATGATCCTGGTGAGCGAGTTGGGAGCGATCGATCGCTTTGCCCATCCGAGCCAGGTCATGGCCTATTTGGGGCTCATCCCGAGCAAGAGCACTTCGAGCGACAAACGCCGCCAGGGCGCCATCACCAAATGCGGCAATGCTCATGCGCGTTGGTTGCTGGTGGAGTGCGCGCAGCATTATGTCACGCCGCCCAAGGTCAGCCAGCAGTTAAGCCGGCGCCAGGAAGGTCAACCGCAGGAAATTCGCGCCATCAGCTGGAAAGCGCAGAACCGCTTACACGGCCGCTTCGCCCGGCTGAGCGCGCGCCGGCTGCAACGCAATAAAGTGCTGGTGGCGATCGCGCGGGAGCTGTGCGGTTTTATCTGGGAGCTCTTGCGCAGGCAACGCTGCTCCCAGATAGCGACCGGCTCGCACTAAGCAAAGGCAGTTCGAGGGGAACAGTTAACCAAGGAGGACTCACAGCGCAGCGTAAACCAACGCACACAGTTCAAGAAGAAGCGGCTCTGAGGTGGCAGATCACGGTAGCCAATCCACGATGTCTCGTTAGCGTTAACCAGCACGCGTCACCTAGACTGTTGGACCAGGGCTCAAGGTGAATTAAAAGAATGCCGGATAGGAATGCAGCGCCGGAATGCAATGAAGGATTGCGCTTCCCCATGGTGATCCTGCACCGACTGCTTCGAGTCCCAAGAACCTGCATAACGAACGCCATCACCTCTCTTGCCAAAACCGCCCAGCACGCCCTGTCTGCGCCCGAGCTCTCAGAGCCTCTGCTGCCAAACTAAAGGAGACCTTCCACCTCCAAACCCCAGCCGGGAAAAATCTCCGCTGCTGAAGGGCCAACTCGAGCTATACACTTTTTCCTTGATTAAGAACCTTCATCGATTGGTTAGGCGTTTGGCACGACTGGAAAAACCGCTCGACATCGTGGCATGGGTCATCGCGAAAGCCCGCGCGCTGGATACCCAGTTTTTCAGGGCGTCAGTCGCGCGAGGAAGCCGAATGTTTGTTGATCGGGCATCGTGTAGTAGCCCGTGACGAAATTGTTATTGTTAATTCCGGAGAGGACCGTCCAGATGGCACCCGAAATGTCAATCTGCGTGTATTGATTAAGCGATTGCAAGATGAGACCATGCGGCTGACTTGTCGTTGGGTCATACCAGACGCCGACGATAGTTCCGCGATCATTCAGTCCGAAGAGCTGCGTCGTATCCGCGCCGGGGAAGGCCAGCCCGGTGACATAGGTGCCATTGGCTTTGCGAAAAAATCCTTGGGTTCCAATAATCCCGCTCTGGGAATAATAGCCCACCATCTGGCTCAGGTTATTGATCGCCCAAAACCAGCTGAAGTTGGAGCCCGGCACGCTAAGATCCGTGATCGTTCCACCCAGGCTGGCGAAGGCCGTCGAAGTCAAGCCGCCATCCCTGGAATAGCGCCCCGTGAAATCGCCCGCGTCGTTCAAGCCGTAGAGGATTGTGAGATTGGCGCCGGGTACATCGTAGGGTGTGACCACTCCGTCCTGATAGAAGAAGCCGTGAATCTCGTCGCCATCGATGAAATAGCCGGTTACGAGACCCGAGCTATTGATCTCCTGCACGAGCGTCCGCGCCCTAGGGGAAACAGTGAACGTGGCGGTGAATTTCCCTAGAGAGTTAACGATGTAGCCGTTCTCCAGATGATGCGGCGCGCCAAAATAACCGGCTACGTTACCGTCGTTGCTGATCCCTTGAGCGGTGATGTAGTTAGTCGCGCCTCTCGGGTAAACCCAAGTCGAGAGCACCTCAATCGAGGCGTTCGGTTGCTGTTGCTGCGCGGCGACCTCCGTGAGTGGCAGACCGGCTATGGCACCGAGAAGGAAGAGGGAGAAGTAACGTTTCATATTTCCTTGCAGTGCATCACACCGCCCTCGACCGGTCAAGCCGAAATGAGTTCTCCTGATTCCACCGGTGATTAAGCGCTCTTGGACAACACCACCGGCGACGCCAACACGGCCGACGGTGCTAACGCAGCCAACAACGAGGAATGCATACAAAGAGGCGAGCTGCCGCATAGGGCCTAACGAGAATTCGACCCAAGTTTTGGGTGTTTCCACAGAAATGCCCAGATTTTAGGTCTAATCCGGCTTGAGTTTAAGCGGCGGGGCGACAAAATCGGGGTTACCATGCCAGAAAGATTAGTTGCCGGGGTCGCGACAAACAACCCTAAACTGCTCGACCGAGTTCGGAGCGTTCTTCGGCTGAAACATTACAGCCTGCGCACCGAGGACGCGTATGTGGATTGGATCAAGCGCTTCATCGTTTTCCATGGCAAGCGTCACCCGGGGGAAATGGCGGAAGAAGAAGTGGCCCAATTCCTCACCCATCTGGCGAAGGATCGCAATGTCGCAGCGTCGACTCAGAACCAAGCGCTCAGCGCGATCTTGTTTCTCTACAAAGAAGTGCTGAAGGAGGAGATTGGCTGGCTGGAGAAGGTCGAACGCGCAAAAAAACCGCCGAAGCTCCCAGTGGTTCTGTCGCGTGGTGAGGTGAAGCAAATTTTCGCCCATCTCCACGGCGTTCCGAAGTTAATGGCTGGCCTGCTTTATGGCAGCGGCCTGCGATTAATGGAATGTGTTCGTCTGCGCGTGAAGGACGTTGATTTCGCGCTCGCGCAAATCACCGTGCGCGATGCCAAAGGCGGTAAGGACCGATTACCATGCTGCCACTCAATTTAGCTGAACCGCTGCGGCGACATTTGCTCCGGGTGAAAGCGCAGCACGGGCAGGACCTCGAAGATGGCTTCGGCAGCGTACATCTGCCTTTTGCCTTGAGCCGCAAGCTCCCGAATGCTGCCCGGGAGTGGCCCTGGCAATACGTCTTTCCGTCTTCACGTCTTTCACTTGACCGGCGCAGCGGCGACATGCGCCGGCACCATATCGCCGAAGGGGTGTTGCAAGGCGCGCTAAAGAAAGCAGTCGACGCGGCGGGAATCGTCAAACGAGCCAACTGCCACAGCTTACGACATTCCTTCGCGACACATCTGCTGAGCAGTGGTCATGATATTCGCACAGTCCAGGAATTGCTCGGGCATAAAGATGTGAACACGACGATGATTTACACGCACGTGCTCAACAGGCCAGGGATCGGCGTAACGAGTCCGCTGGATTGAGAGTTCGCAAAACCGGGAGGCGCCATTTCCAGCTCGCCACGGGACGAGTCCGTCCGACTGGCGGGCACGCGCGGCGCCGGCACACCCGGCGGGCCGGCAGCGCGTTCTTCGGGAGCTTTACGATGATTTGTATTTCATCGAGTCGGTGCGAAGCAGCTGTCGTAGCGGTATCAGGCTAAACTTCCGGTTTTCGGATTCGGCGAACAACCCGAGGCTCGCCAACGCGCGTCTTCGGACGCGCCCGTCGAACAGGCGATGTCGGCCGAAGTCTTTGCGCCCTCCTTCAACAGATCGGCAATTCCGAGGTCGGCCGCGATGGCGAGCGCTTGACTGATCCATTTCCCGGCAGTCAAGTGCATGAAAGTCATTGCGTCGGCGGCGGCGTTCCGACGTTTCGTTCCTATCCGTTTGGACATCGTCCTCGACCTCACTTTGTTCTTGGTCGCATCTTTAAGCATCGCTCAGGCGTCATGCTCCTTGACCGTCTAACAAGACAAAGCTGAGCCACCGCTGGCGGGAGGGATCTTAGCTGGCCATACGGAAATAGCAGCCTAGGGAGTCTCAGTGACCGTGATCTCTTGGTCCGCGGATACTCTGCGTAACGTCTGGATCGATCCGCTCGGCCACTGCACGGTGATCCCGTTGACCACCGTGGCGGCGCCCAGCCCAAAATGAAGCGGTGTCGAGCCCTGTCCGTAGAAATGCCCGTCGGCTCCATTCATTTCCCGGAATTGCGTCATCCGACCGGCCTGGAGCGTGACCTTGGCTCCCAACCCTTGCCGATTACTCACCGTTCCCACTAGCTTTATTTTTAACCAGTGATTGCCATTTCCCTGGTTGCGATAGAGGAATTGCGGGCCTCGGTCGAAGTCTGTGTTATCTTCGCCGTTGGTCACGAACAGGTCGAGGAAACCATCGTTATCGTAGTCGCCCCAAGCCGCCCCGCGGCCCCGGCTTTCCACCAAGGCCTCCACTCCCGTTTCTGCCGCTACGTCGCTAAATGTTCCGTCGCGGTTATTTCGGTATAAGAAATTAGGCCCCTTGCCCAGCGGGTCAGTCCCGGAATTAACTACATATAAGTCGAGGTAGCCATCGTTATCAAAGTCTCCCCAAGCCGCCGCACGGTTGTTGGTGACAACGCCCAGGCCAGACTCATCGGAGACGTCGGTAAGGGTTCCATTTCCATTATTCCGATAAAGAGTTTGGTTGTCACCGACATCCGTTCCTCGCGAGATGAACAGATCGAGATCGCCGTCATTATCGTAATCACCCCAGGCGATTGCCCGACCATTAACCAGCGGGAGGATACCTGCTTGGCCGGTTACATCACTAAAAGTGCCATCGCCGTTGTTCTTGAAGAGCACGTCTCTAGGTGAGCTAAAGGCCAACGCAGTAGTGCAAAAGATATCAGGGAATCCATCATTATTAAAATCGGCGAATGCGCACTCAATACGTTGCATCTGCCCCAGACCCGCCTGCACTGTGAAGTCGGTAAAGGTCCCATCGCCATTGCTTTTGTAGAGTACCATGTCTGTCTTTAGGTTCCCATCCAGAAGATCGAGATATCCGTCGCGATCGAAATCCGCCCAGGCCATGCCACGCCCTCGTCCCCACGTGTTGATGACCCCGGCGTCCTCCGCCCGATTCACGAACTGCCCGCCGCCGACATTCTCGTAAAGCTCGTCCTTTTTCTTCCCGAGGTCGTGGCCATGCGCAGCTCCCAGGGTGATGCTAAGGTCCAAGTCCCCATCATTATCGTAATCGACCCAGACCGATCCGTGCCGATCTCCCGGGCCGACCAGACCAGAAGTGTCAAAGATGTTGGTGAATGTTCCGTCCCCGTTATTCTGATAAAGGTAGGGTTCCCTATTGAAATGGTTGTCGGCGAACAGATCAAGATCGCCATCGCCATCGAAGTCACCCCAGATCGGATTGCTAAAGGTAAAGCCCCGAGTCTTCATCCCGACCGCCGCGGCGACGTCCGTAAAGACTGGCAAATCCGACAATCGATCCGGCCCCACCATCCAATGTACACCGACGTGCAGATCGCTCGCCGGCCCAGCCTTTGCGGCAACACTCCCGGCAAATCCACTGGCGGGGGCTATGAGGAGGATCACTATGATTGTATGCGCGAAAAGGGTTCTCATCGTCGCTGAGTTTGGCGGCGGCTGATCAATTTCATGGCAAGGTGCGCGAATTCGCATATTAATTCGTTTAGCAGGCTTTGCTTTTCGCGAGTGGAAGGCAAGCCTAAAATTGCGATCGCCGGGAAACCGTTGGGGAGAATCCAGAGCGCAACGCCGTCAGTGGCCCCATGCGGTGAGCTTGGTACCGTAGCTACAAAAATCCTGTGCTTGACTCGTGTTGGTGACGAACGCAATGCTCGGTTTGAGCTCGAGCTCAAAATCACATGAGAGGTCGCCCGGGACGCTTTTTCCTCCTCAGTCTTTCCCAAGCTGTGGCAATGAACCTGGCTGTCGGTCAGGCGCTGACACATGGTCCTGTCGTTGGAGGTGTGACAACGTCGAGTGCTAATGTTTTTGTCCGAACGGATCAGGAAACGAGCGTCGCGCTCCGATATGGCACTGATCCTAATCTTGCCACTTATCTCGTGTCGCAAACCGTGCAAACGAGTGCGGCCAGCGATTTTACAACGATTATTCCGCTCACCGGCTTGCAAGCGGAGATGACCTACTACCTGAACGCGGTCGTCAACGACATTCCCCATCTGTCGGAGCCGCCTTACCCGTCTTTCAAGAGCTTCCCGCCGCAGGGAGTATCAAGAAATTTCAGGTTTGTTGTCCTAACGGACTTCGCCACCGTCCAGAGCCTCACCAAAACAACCATCACTTTTGCCAGCGCCTCTGCGGAGCTACCCGATTTCGTTTTTATTGGCGGCGATTTTGACCACCGCAATCCAGACACGCTCGCGGATAAGCGGACTATGTTCAAAGAACTTTACGATCGCATGACGCCGTTCATGAGCGACTTCGTTCCGCTCATCCTGGAAAGAACGGCGATTGTCCACCAGTGGGACGATCATGATGCCGGCGGGAATAATCTCAATCGCACCTATCGTGGATGGCGCGTGACTCGGCAAGTATTTCAAGAGTATGTGCCATCCTATCCGTTGCCAGCGGTCTCACCTGGAATCTGGCAGAAATTCACCTATGCCCAGGCTGAATTCTACGTTCTCGACTGCCGTAGCCAGAGAGATCCGGATCGCGATGAAGACAACGGTGACAAGAGCATGCTGGATGGGAATAACCTTGGAGCTGCCGGACAATTACAATGGCTCAAGGATGGTCTCCTCGCCTCAACGGCCCGCTGGAAAGTCATTTTCACTTCCGTCATCGCCAATCCGAGCACAAAATTCCCCGAGGGTTGGGCGGGTTATCAAAGAGAATGGGGCGAGTTAAAGGACTTTATCGCGGCTCACCACATTAAGGGGGTAGTGCTTATTTCCGGTGATCTTCATCTTGGAGCGATCGATAACGGCATTGCGACAGGGTTTCCGGAGATGTCCGTCGCGGCAGCAAATCCGCGGGAGCAAGATGCGCGTTGTTCGACTGCGTTCCAAGGGGCATGGAGCGAAGGTTATTTCGAAGATCCATGCCCTGGGTATGGGCTGGTTACAGTCTTGACCAGGCCCCACCGCCTGATCCTCCAGGCAGCCGATGAGTCAGGAGCTATTCGCGTTGCATACACGGTACCGAACACCACACCAACGCCGGCACCTCCAACCATTGTCTTGCAACCGTCGAACAAAGCTGTCCGAGTAGGAATGACGGCCGAGTTCCGTGCCCTCGCCGCCGGCACTGCACCTCTTAGCTATCAGTGGAAAGAGAACGGAGTCAACATACCCGGAGCCACTGGCATGAGTTATACCACCCCACCAACCACCGAAGCTGACAATGGCGATGTCTTCGCCGCGATCGTGAGCAACGCAGTCGGGACCATCACCAGCGACAACGCGACATTGACTGTAAGGCCCGCGTCTCGGCCATAAGTCTTTTGAAGGCGCGTGCGGTAGTTAGCCTTGCTGACTGCGTTTGGCCCGCCGTACCACTGGCAATTGGGGCGAAATGCCTTGACAAGCAGACGCGATTTTTGCCAAACTCGGCATCGCTAAACGGGGTCTGAATCAGGGGGAGGACATTTCCTCGCCAAGTTCTTCGCCTCTTCCAGACCTGCAATTTGAGAATCAACACCGACGGGAAACAGAAAGGTTTATTTACGAAAACGAAAACTTCACGCCCAACAAATTCGATGAATCGCGCGTTTCGCCGGCTCGCTTTGCTGCTCATCCCACTTGCCCTCGCCTGTTCTGCGCTTTCACCGCAAGCGCGAGGGGTTTGTCGAGAAGGTTGCGACCCCAATAGCAACACGTTTCTGGGTGAGGATGCGCTCATTAGCAACACAACCGGCCTTTTGAACACGGCCATCGGCTGGCAAGCGCTCTTTTCCAACGCAACCGGCTTCTTCAATACGGCCACCGGTGTCAGCGCGCTTCAGGCTAACACGGCCGGCGACGGCAACACGGCCATCGGCTATTCGGCGCTTGAGTCGAACACAACCGGCGGCGGGAACACGGCCATCGGCTTGGAAGCACTCCACAACAACACAACCGGTCTCTCCAATACGGCCACCGGTAATTATGCGCTCGACAACAACACAGAGGGCTTTGGGAACACGGCCACCGGTCTAAGTGCGCTCTTTGGCAATACAACCGGCAGCAACAACACGGCCGCTGGTTCAGGTGCGCTCCATCGCACAAGGACTGGCAGCAACAACATCGCAGTGGGCAGTGACGCCGGCGAAAAACTCATTACGGGCAGTGACAATATCTATATCGGCAATGCTGGCGCTCAGGAGTCGAGGGGCATTCGCATCGGCACGACAGGAATACACTCAAAAACATTTATCGCCGGGATTAGCGGCGCAACCGTTCCAACAGGTGCAGCAGTTATCATAGATGGCAGCGGTCATCTCGGCACCACGACTTCGTCGGCCCGATTTAAGGATAATATTCAGCCGATGGACAAGGCGAGCGAAGCGATCCTCGCGCTGAAACCGGTGACCTTTCGCTACAAGCACGAGCTTGACTCTGCCAGCATCTCGCAATTCGGCTTGGTCGCCGAACAGGTGGAAAAGGTAAATCCCGATCTAGTGGCCCGTGACGACGAGGGCAAACCTTACGCAGTTCGCTACGAAGCAGTGAATGCGATGTTGCTGAACGAATTTCTCAAAGCACGTCGCCAGATTGACGCGCAGCAAAAGCAAATTGAAGCGCTTACTGCGGGGCTCCAGAAAGTGAGCGCACAGCTTGAACTGAGCAAGCCCGCACCGCATGCGATCGTTACGAATGAGTAAAGCGCATTACCGCCGCGCAATCACAGCTCTCGATCCGCTTCGCTGAACGAAATAACGCGCTCGACGTTGCCGCCCGAATCCAAAATGCGAATCTCGCCTGAGCGGAAGGAGGCGTAGTCGGATGTGCGTGTTGGCTCTAGCGACTAGTTACGCTTCTTTTTCACCTTCCTCCACTCAGCGTAGCGAATGCCGTGGCGATCATAAACGGCCTTGAAGAGATACGTCTCACCTATTTCTAGCGGCGGCTTCGACCCGACTTGAAAATCAAATCCGATCTCCGGCCGAGTAGGAATGACAGCCGAGTTCCGTGCCTTGGCAGCGGGCAGTGTACCTCCCAGTGGCGCTCTCCGGAACCTTTACGATGATTTGTATTTCACCGAGCAACCGTACGGCTTGGTCTGCGGATTCGAAACCGGTTTGCCGGCGAGCGATTCGTCCAGCGCCGCTTTAACATAGTTGGTCGAGCTCGGAATATCGGCCGGATTCGGCGTGGCCTTGCTGTCGATCGCGCCTTCATAAACGATTTTTCCCTCAGGATTGACGATGACCATGTTCGGAGTGTTTTTCGCACCGTAGGCGCGACCGACTTTGCCTTCCGGGTCAAGAAGAAGCGCAGTCTGCTGCGTTTTCCAGGCGCTGGTCACTTTCTCAGCTTGCTCAGGCGTGAGGTTCCCTTCAGTCCCGGGCGCGTTGGAATCGATTGTCAGCCAGGCAACGCCTTTGCCGGCGAAGTCCTTTTGCAGATTTTGCATGTGGCC
This sequence comes from Verrucomicrobiota bacterium, assembly GCA_046725095.1. Classification (GTDB taxonomy): domain Bacteria; phylum Verrucomicrobiota; class Verrucomicrobiia; order Chthoniobacterales; family UBA10450; genus Udaeobacter. Next base: position 208 of record JBKOXU010000138.1, on the reverse strand, counting down.
GCCGCCGTAATGTTTTTTCACGAACGGGCATTCCGGATTGAACCATTCGAGCACGACGTACTTGCCTTTGTAGTCCGCGAGCGAGTGGGTTTTGCCCTTTGCGTCGGTAAGCGAAAAGTCCGGCGCCACGCTTCCGATCGGCGGTGGATCGAGCGCGAAAACCGCAGTGGCTACGAGCGATGTGAAAATCGTGAGGATCGTTTTAGTA
>JBKOXU010000208.1:0-9005 GCA_046725095.1 Verrucomicrobiota bacterium | reverse complement strand
ATTTATGGGAGCACGGAGACAACATTTTACGTTGCGGCGGTTTACTTTGGAGCCGTGGGAATAAAACAAACGCGGCATGCGATCCCCGTGGGTTTGCTGGCCGATCTCACGGGCGTGATCGCTTCCGTAATAATCTGCCGGGCCGTGCTGTAATGGTAGGGACGGACCGCCGGGCCGTCCGACAGCGTATCGGTCCAGCAACCCCGAATGGCGCGCTCTCGCCACGGCGAGCAGGGGTGTCGCACCCTGCCAAATCGACAATGTATCATCGTCCAAATTTTTCCCTCGCCAGCCGATAACCTAATCTTTTATCGTGCGAGTTTTCCCAAATGATTCAACGCGATTATCTCATCATCGGTAGCGGCATCGGAGGCGCGAGTGCGTGTGAAGGAATTCGCCGCCACGACAAGCGCGGCTCCGTTACGCTGATCGGTGCGGAGGCGTTTCCGCCTTACAAACGCTGGATTCTCTCGAAGAGTTTTCTGCGCGAAAAGGACCCTCAGCTCAAGAAACTGCAGGAACCCGATGAACGCTGGTATCACGCGCATAAGATCGAGACGCGATTCGGGACGGTCGTGACGCAGTTCAATATCGATCGACGCCTGGCCGTGCTTGCCAACGGCGAGAGCATTGAATTCAACAAAGCGTGCCTGGCCATGGGAAGCCGGCCGGTGCGACCGCAGGTCGCCGGAGTCGGTCTCGGTAATGTCATCTATGTGCGAACTCTTCGTGACGCACTGGCGTTAAAGGAGATGGCGAATCTGGAGAAGAGCCTGATGGTCGTGGGTGGCGGGTTACTCGCATGTGAAGCGGCAGCGAGTTTACGAATGATGAAATTAAAGGTTGGTCTGATGCATCGTGATTCTTATTTGTTGAACCGCTACCTCGACGCTGACACTGGCACCTGGCTTACGGAGTATTTTGCGAAACACGGCGTGGCAATGTCGATGGGCGAAAGTCTCAATGGCTTTGAGGGCAAGACTATCCTGCGCAATATCCAGACAAAAAGCGGCAACCGGTTCCCCGTTAGTCTGGCTGTTGTCGCCTGCGGCGCAGAGCCGAATCTCGATCTGGTGCGCAACACGCCGCTGGCCGGACCGCATGGATCACCAGTCACGGACTATCTCGAGACGGAAGAAAAGGGAATTTACGCGGTCGGCGACCTGGCATTTTATCCGGACAGACTAATGGGTGGGGTGCGCCGTCAGACGCATTGGGAGAACGCGCGTAAACAAGGCCTGATCGCCGGCGCAAACATGACAGGAAAAAAGCGCATCCGCTACGAGCAGATTCCCTACTTCTGGACGGAGATGTTCGATTTACGGATGGATTTTGTCGGTGATTTCAGCGTCCTACCCACTCGTGTCGATCTTCAAGGCACCTACGCGAAGAAAGAATTTGTCGCGCGCTATTATCAGGGTGAGAAGCTGCGCGGCGTCCTGCTGTGTCATCAACCTCCGCGCGAGGTGGAATCGGCCAGGACACAATTGCGCCACGCCGTTGGCAAATAAGTTGTAGCGGTGCTCTATGAGCGCCGCATCGTCAACGCCCGAAGCCTTCGACGTTAATAGACATCGCCTGGGATTTCAAATGCCGAATTGCTCACTCGCGCCAGCTTCCAATCCCACGGCTTGCCCGAAAGGCGATGCCACTCCAGCTCGAAAGGCGCGGGCAGCGAATTGACGCGTTCGTCGAGCAAATCCATCACATTACTGTCGGCGCTATAGAGCGTGATTTTGCCGGCCCACACCGCGCGTCGCGTTTCAACCCGTACGCTGGGATTGGATGCGATGATCCTGGGACCGCGCACGTATAGGAAGCCTTCTCGCATTCGGTCTAGAACACGCGGTCGGTCATCGCCCCACTGATCCTGATAATCGCTCCCGATAAAATTGGCGACTGCCGCCCAGTCTTTGCGCTCAATCGCATGGAAAAAATTCTCGGTGTGACGACTTACCTGGCGTGCAGGCCTCCAGACCCAGGTGAGATATAGCCCGATGCAAACCGCGATGGCCAGAGCAACCAAGAATCCTCCACGGAACGAGATCGACACGGATTGCGACTTTATTCTCTCACCGCAGATTCTGCCATTTCAGCCCACAGGATAAGCCGGAGGCGAATAGACGTTAAAGGTCACGGTCCGCTTCCGTGACCGATTCGTAAACCGATGTTTAACCCCGCTCGGAATTGTGACCACGTCGCCTTTCTTTAAGCTCAGATGTTCGTCGCCAACCTCGCCAATCAACTCGCCTTCCAAAATTAACAAAACCTGATCGCTATCCTCGTGAGCTTCGGCTGTTTCCCCGGACGATTTCCCCGAAGCGAGCGTCATCATCGCAGTTTGACTGCGCTCGCTTGTTTGTAAGACTTCAAACCAATCCTTCGCCTCGTTGATGTTCCTCACGTCCATGAAAATACTCTAACGTGCATATGAGATTTCGCAGCTATCCGCACAATCTGCGAAACACAGCGTCCCGATTTAGGTCGCGTCGCGTGCGTACCAATCTACCTTTCGCGTCACGTACATAACAACCGCCAGCACGATGAAGAGCGCGATCGCGCCCATGAGCAACGCGTAATCCTGTTGCCGCAATGTAATATAGAGAAAGGTGTAAACGCCAGCCAGGCCGGCGCCAATCATCAGTGTGCGCACGCCGCCTCCGAGAAAAAAGCGGCAATACCACGTAATCAACATCGTCGATGCAACTGCCGCAATCAGATACGCCCAGCTGAATCCGACAAATTCCGAGATCGACAACAGCAGCAGATAAAACAGGCAAAGCGCTGCGCCCACCATCAAATATTGAAACGGATGGATCTTTTGGCGCGCGCTGACTTCAAACAGGAAGAATGTCGTAAAGACAAGCACGAGAAAAAGTACGCCGTACTTGATTGAGCGTTCGACGTAGCGGTAGGCGTCCAAGATCTCCAAGAAATTCGCGCCGAATCTTGAGTTTGTGACCGACTGAACATTAAAACGTTCGTTCCCGCCACGACTTGTCCACGACTGTGGATAATCGCGCCCGTAATAGGAAACTCTCCAGGACGCGTTAAATCCGTCCGGTCGCACCGATCGTTCCGCTGGCAGAAATGAGCCGCGAAACGCCGGATCGGGCCAGTTCGATTTCAACGTCGCTTCATTTTGCACACCGAATGGCGCGAAGAAAACTCCGTCGCTGCCGTTGAAATCGAGCGGAATGAAAAATGTCATTTCGCTCGCGATCGGCTGGTCGCTGCCGAGCGGCGCGGTCGCGCCGGTTGTGTAACCGGGCACTTGTGAGCCCGGTAGCATCGGCCGTTTCGTTCCGCCCCAATCGAGCACGAGCCCTTCGCGCGTTCCACGCAGATCGTTCACCGCGATCGTCACGAATGCGTCCTTCCATTGCACATCCTTCAGATCGATCTTGAGGGGGCCAAAATCGGGCGGCGCAAATTTTCCCGATAGCATCACCTGCGCGCGGAACACTGCCGCTTCATAAATGCCGCGATGCAACGTCTGCGTCTCTACGTTGCCGTCGATCTTGAGCGATTCCGGCAGAAAATACGCGGTCCCGATTCCGGTCTCTTCAACTTCGCGCCGCTCCATTTTCCCGTCCGGCCCTGGTGTTTCCTTCACCGCTTTGAATTTGTATTGAAACGGGACACCGAGCACCGGACCGATCACATTCTGTTCCCTCCCCCACGATGAAGTGATGTCGGCTACCGCCTCATTTCGGCGCGAAAGCCGATCGCTCAAGACGCCGGCAATCATTACAAGCGGAATCAACAATACCAGCACAAGCGCGCCGACCCCGAGCAATTTGATAATCGTGCTGTTCCGTCGGCTAAACGACGGCTGCGACTTCGGCAACGGTGGGGGCGCTTGTATTTCTGCCATGTCGGCAGAATGAATGAGTCAATTCAATGAGGCAACAAAACTTGTTCCCACAGCATTGCCGAGTGCCAATAGGAGAGCATGGCGACTCCGAGGACTAGGACGCGCGACAAATTACCGTCCCATTAAGATTTCTTGAAAGACGCCTCGACCGGCTCCTTCACAGAATGGTCTCGCTCCCAGCCTTCATTCTCGAGCTTGATCTGCTCGATGGCGATGGTATTCGCATTGGCGTCGAGCTCGGGAAGTATTTGGTACTCCGAAACCCAGCATCGGTAGATTTTGTAGGCGAGGATGAGTTGTCCGGCCTCGTTGTAGACCTCCAACGTGAGGTCTTTGCGGAAGTCCTTAAGTGAAACTTCTGTGCCCAGGGCGGCGCCGAAGCTCCAGACTTTGTTGGCCCAATTCTCGAATTCCGGATCGTGCGTAACACCGCGCTCGAGCGTGATCGGTGCGTATTCAGTGCGCCCCGGAGATTTACGGCTGCTGCTGGGATCGCCTCCTTCGCGATGCTGAATAACCTCCGTGGTGCGACGCAATCCGCTTATTTTACTGACCCCGGCAACATAACGGCCATCCCACTTAATGCGGAACTTAAAGTTCTTGTAAGGATCAAAACGCTTCGGATTGCCAGAAAATTCAGCCATGATCTAAGATGTCGCGCGAGACGCGTGATATGAAAACGCGCCGGTTCTGTCAATTCTCATCGATTCGAGGCGAATTGCGCCACTCCCGCCCGCTGGACATCCTTGCTTGGTTTCTCCCGCAACTTGGCATTCCGAGTGCGGTCAGGAGCTTGCCCTGAGCGAATCCGAATGGGAATCTCTTATTGGTAACATGACGCAGCTTTCTCCAACAACGGTAAAGGACGCATTGCAACGCAACGTGCCCATGGATGCAATTCAGGTCCAGGGCTGGGTGCGAACCCGGCGCGATTCGAAGGATTTTTCGTTTATCGAGCTGAACGATGGCTCTTGTCTGCGCAATCTTCAGATCATCGCGAAAAACACGCTGCCAAATTACGCGGCGCTACAACGACTGACCACCGGCGCTTCCGTTAGCGTGAAAGGTGCGCTGGTCGCTTCCCAGGGTAAAGGACAGAAGTGGGAACTCGTCGCGGACAAGATCGACATTGTTGGAACCGCCGAAGATTCCTATCCACTCCAGAAAAAGGGCCACACGCCGGAGTTTCTCCGCGAGATCGCGCATCTCCGTCCTCGTTCGAATCTTTTTGGCTGCGTCTTTCGGGTGCGGAGTCGGTTGGCATTCGCCATTCACCAATTTTTTCAGGAGCGCGGTTTCGTTTACGTCCATACGCCGATCATCACCGGAAGCGATTGCGAGGGCGCGGGGGAATTGTTTCGTGTCACGACGATCGATTGCAAAGAACCCCCGCAGACGACGGGTGGCGAGGTCGATTTCGCCAGGGATTTCTTTGCGCGACAGACTTATCTGACGGTCAGCGGGCAACTCGAGGCGGAAGCGTTCGCGCTGGCGTTATCCAAGGTTTACACGTTCGGCCCTACTTTCCGCGCCGAGAACTCGAACACTTCGCGGCACGCCAGCGAGTTCTGGATGATTGAGCCGGAGATGGCGTTCTGCGACCTGAACGGCAACATGGATCTGGCCGAAGAGATTGTGAAGTATCTGATTCTGGACGTACGCAAACATTGCCCGGAAGAGATGGAACTCTTCGCGAAGTTCGTGGACAAGGAATTGTTCGCGCGACTCGATTTCGTCATCGATCGGCCATTTCAACGAATTCCTTACAGCGATGCTGTCGAGCTTTTGAAAAAAAGCGGTGAAAAGTTCGAGTTTCCCATCGACTACGGACTAAACTTGCAGTCGGAACACGAACGGTGGCTAACCGAGAAACATTTTAAGTGCCCGGTCACGGTTTTCAATTATCCGAAGGAGATCAAACCTTTTTACATGCGATTGAATGATGACGGGAAGACGGTGACGGCGATGGATTTGCTGGTGCCGGGAATCGGCGAAATCGTGGGCGGCAGCCAACGCGAAGAGCGACTCGAAGTATTGGAGCAAAATATGCGCCGGCATGGAATGGATCCCGGTGATTACAAATGGTATCTCGACCTTCGGCGCTACGGCACGGCTCCACACTCCGGTTTCGGACTCGGTTTCGAGCGAATGCTCATGTTTATCACCGGTGTGTCGAACATTCGGGATGTGATTCCCTTCGCTCGAACGCCCGGCAGCGCCCAATTCTAGATCGTGCACGAATCGAGAAACAAATAACTCATGTACGTTGACCTTATCGGTTCCGTTGAATTAACGGCCTCGGCCGCCGTCGTAATTGCGGCTTTGTCGATCGGATTCGGTTCCAATGTCACAGCGCGACTTTGCGCCGCTATTGGTCTCAGCCTTTGGTTCGTTCTCGTAGTAGTTTTGGCGGCAACACATGCCTTGTATTACGAGCATGGCCTGGGCGCGCCCGGCTTGGGCATCGCGGTCACACTTCCCATCGCGGTCCTCTGCTTCGTGGTCGCGCGCGTACAGTCGTTGCGTGAAGCTTTTCGTCGTGTGCCATTGTGGTTGCTGGTCGGCGTGCACACGGTGCGTATACTCGGCATCAGTTTCATAATCCTTTACGCAGCCAGCCGTTTGCCGGCGCCTTTCGCTCCGGTTGCGGGCTGGGGCGACATCTTTGTGGGCGCAACTGCTTTGCCGGTGGCATGGCTCGCATATCGCCGACCCGCAAACGCTCGGCCGATCTTATGGATCTGGAATTTGGTCGGACTAGTTGATCTGATGGCCGCAGTTGGGTTGGGAGTAATTTCCTCGCCCGGTCCGCAGCGCCTGATCTTCGCTGAACCCAGCTCAGCTATCATGACAACTTTGCCGTGGCTTCTGATTCCCGGCTTTTTGGTTCCGCTTTTGTTCGTTGTTCACATCGGTATTTTCATTCGACTGGCGCAACGCCAACCGATCTCTGACCTCTGATCGCTGATTTTTGGAGCTCGTCGCCTGGCGACGGGCGAAAGGTCACGCACATCAGCTCTTGTTTTCTCTTATTCTCGTAAACTCGAGCTTCGGGCCGCGGGGCTCTCGCAGAATCATACCGTCGCCTGAGAATTCCATCTGATAAACAGTCTTGGCGAAGGGCGTCTCGATCTTAACCCGATTGCGGTCAAGGGTGTACCTGCCTCGGATGTTCCCGATCAGGACAGCCCCATTCTTAGAAAATTCCCAAACGATTGCGTTTGCATCTCGCGACATGCGCCATTTACCAATGACGTCGCGGGAAGGACCTCCACAACCGGCCATCGCACACAGCAAAACTGTCGAAGCGATTATCCGTAACCAATGATACCGGGCGAAAATAGATTGCATAACGGTCGTGATTGGTCTCTTGGGCGGGCGTGATCGGCGCGCCATCCAGGCTAGCAATTCGGTTGGATACCATAAAGCCCTTCTTTGCTCCGCGGTTTCGCAGTCCGCATTGGTGACCTCGGCTGGCTAAGGGTTAAAACCGTACCGTTAGCCACTCACGAGCGCTGGTTGTAGAATGATCAGTGCAGATGGTTTGACCGTGATTTCGATCTCGATTGGGCTTTTCACCTTTTGCTTTTTCCGTGGCCAAGGTTCGTCATCGAGGTGAAGCGTCGATCCTTCCGAAACGATCCGTAATTGGCGGAACCTTCGAATGGGCAGCGGAAATTTGTGCTTTTTTTCCGCCAGCCGCGCACCGAGATGATCCATGAGAAGCGAGCGATTGGCTTCGCGCGCACAAACAAAATCAAGCTGACCATCTTTGGTTGCTGCCTGCGAGGCGAGGTACAGGGCGGGCCCGACTGAGCGAATGTTCATCGCTTCCCAAAGTATGTAGTGGTTGGAGATATCTTTGCCGTCGATGTAGATTTCCCACCGTTGTGCCGGGTAATCATGAAGCATTCGGTGCAGCACCGAAACATGCCGAGCCATCTTCTGCTCCTTGGAAAGCTTTCTGATTTTCTTGCCCTTGTCTTTCGCGGCGCGGACGTAATCCGCGAACAAACCGCCGCCCACAGCTTCGAAAAAGTACCGCGTGCCCCACGGGCCTCGAGTCACACCGATGTCGAAGGCGCGTCTTTTCCCGCCTTCGAGGCGCGGAATGATTTCTTCAGGCGAAGCGAGGAAACCGAGACTGCGCGCCAAATTATTGGCCGTACCAAGCGGGAGAACGCACAATGGAATGCCGGTGTCGATGAGTCGACAGGCCACTTTTACAACCGTGCCATCACCGCCGGCGGCAAGAACGAGATCGGTAGGTTTTTTTAGGGCTTTCTCGTAATCGCTTTTCTTGGTCGATTGATAAGTCGCGTGATGTCCTGCCTTGGCCAGCGCGGCCATCAGCTTGTTCTTTCCATGCTTGGCGTCGCCGGCCTTGGGATTGTGCATCAAGGTGATTCGCATGCGCTTTTCTCCGCAAACTATTCGTCCAAAACCGATCCGACACGCGTTTCTTAATAGGATGAAGATGAGAATTCTAATCTCGAACGATGACGGCATCTACAGTCCGGGCATCACCGCGCTGGCAGAAGTGGCGTCGCGTTTCGGCGAGGTCCGCATCGTCGCGCCCGATGTCGAGCAGTCCTCAATGGGTCACGCCATCACCGCTTCACGGCCGCTTCGATACAAGCGGATTCGATTGGACGATTTTGCGGCATATCGCGTCAACGGCACACCTGCCGATTGCGTTGCGCTCGGCACGCATCATTGGGGGCATGTCGATCTTGTTCTTTCCGGAATCAACCTCGGTCTAAATCTTGGCAACTCATGCTGGCATTCCGGCACGTTGGCGGCGGCAAAGCAAGCCGCCCTGCTTGGAGTGCGCGGCATTGCAATCAGCACATTCGTCAGTGAAAAGAAAGAGCCAGATTTCAACAAGCTCGAGCCATACGTCGCAAAGGTGCTCGCTTTGCTGCTTGAAGAAAAAACGATGTCTCTCGTCAATGTGAATTTGCCGGCAAAACCGCGCGGCATTCGTTGGACGCGCCAATCCGTGCGGCAATACGACGGCAAAGTTGTCCCTGGCAAAGATCCGATGGGCCGCCCGATTTATTGGTTTACGGTGACGCCGCTGGAAGGAGCGGAGGAAGGGACCGACCGCTGGGCGGTCGAGCACAAC
>JBKOXU010000099.1:0-10674 GCA_046725095.1 Verrucomicrobiota bacterium | reverse complement strand
GAGCACGTCATCGGTCTCCATTTTTTCAACCCTGTGAGCCGGATGAAGCTGGTGGAAGTGGTCATCGCCAAACAAACTTCGGATGACACGCGCGAGCGGACACTGGCCTTTGCGCGGCAAATCGGCAAACTGCCTGTTCTCGTGCGCGACAGCCCGGGTTTTCTAGTCAATCGCGTTTTGTTTCCTTATTTGCTCGATGCCGCTGAACTTTTTGAAAGCGGCCTGGATGCGGGCAAGATCGACAATGCGCTAACGCAATGGGGCATGCCGATGGGGCCGCTGCGGTTAATCGATGAGATTGGCGTCGATATCACGGTCGATATCGGCAATACGCTGGAGCGAGCCTACGGGCGACGCGACCATGTTCCGACTGTCCTGCTGTGGTTACGCGACCGCGGGATGCTTGGGCGTAAAACCAGCGCCGGCTTTTACACATACGAAGGTAAAACGCAAACGCCGAACGAGTCGCTCGCGCAATGGCGGCATGGTTTGCATGGAGATCTGGAAGGCGCTGAAGGCCCGGCCATCCCGCCGGACCGGCATCGCGATCCACGGTTACGGCTAAATGACACCGAGCTGGCACATGGCCTTGTCTTTCTCATGGTCAACGAAGCCGCCCGTTGCGTGGAAGAGAAAGTTGTCGATTCACCAGCGGACGCGGACTACGGAATGATTTTGGGAACTGGTTTCGCACCATTCCGCGGCGGGCCATTGCGTTTCGCGGAGCATTTCGGGCTAAGGAAGATCGTGGAAGAACTGGAACAGCTGGCACGAAGTGAGGAAAAATTTTCGCCGTGTGAACTATTGAAAAAGCACGCGCGCGACGGAACGAAATTTTATGAATCATAATTTGGATGGGGAGCGCGGGCATGTTGCCCGCTCGTTTCGGCATTCTGCCGAAACCCTCTTTGAATTGCGTGCGCGTAGCTACGCCGGCAACATGCCGGCTAATGCGGGCAGAATGCCCGCGCTGCCCTAATGAAATCGCCGCTCGAAGCACCGGAAAAGCAGATCGCTGAGGAAACCAGCGCTAAGCCGGAAAAGCCCGCCGCCACTGTCATCGACACTTCGAAGATGGCAAGAGGCCAGCGCGAAGCGCTTGAGCTGGCCGAGGCCGCGCGCGATCCGCTCGAGGACCGCGGCAGTTTTGCCAGCAATCTTTTCGTCGGTCGCTACGATTTCGACCGAATTTACCCCTACCCGGCACAGAGCGCTGAAGATCGTGCGGCCGGCGAAGATTTTTTGCAGAAGCTGGAAAGCTATCTGCGCGACCACGTGGACCCGGACGAGATCGATCGCACCGGTGAAATTCCACCCGAAAATTTCAAAGGACTCGCGGAGATCGGAGCGTTTGGGATCAAAGTGCCGAAGAAATACGGCGGCCTCGGTTTGTCACAATGCAATTATGGGCGAGCGGCCGTGTTACTTGGCAGTTGGGATGGAAACGTGGCCGCGCTTGTTTCCGCACATCAATCAATCGGAGTTGCACAACCGCTTCTCTTGTTCGGAACAGAAGAGCAGAAAGAAAAATATCTGCCACGAGTCGCGGGCGGGGAAATCTCCGCATTCGCACTGACAGAAAGGCACGCCGGCTCGGACCCGGCGACCATGAGCCTGCGTGCCGACCCAACTCCCGATGGCTCCGAGTTCATTCTAAATGGCGAAAAACTTTGGTGCACCAACGGCGTGAAAGCGGGCGTGCTTGTCGTGATGGCCCGCACGCCGCCAAAACTGGTGGGCGGCAAGGAGCGCAAGCAGATCACCGCGTTCATCGTCGATGTTGATACGCCGGGGCTGGAGATCACCTATCGGTGCCGGTTCATGGGATTGCGCGCGCTTTACAACGCGGTGGTGAAATTTACCGACGTGCGCGTGCCTCGCGAAAACATCATTTCGAAGGAAGGCGCAGGATTGAAAGTCGCGCTGACTACCTTGAACGCGGGGCGGCTCACACTTCCTGCCGCGTGTGTGGGGCTTTCCAAGCGGCTGCTCGAAATCTCACGCAAATGGGCGGGCGAACGCATTCAGTGGGGCGTCCCCATCGGTCGACACGCCGCCATCGCAGGGAAAATTGCCGAGATGGCAGGCAACGTTTTCGCCATGGAAGCGATGACGTTTTTGACGTCGTCGCTGCTGGACCGGAAGGCCGGAGATCTACGAATTGAAACTGCGATGTGCAAAATGTGGGCGACAGAGACGACCTGGAGAATTGCCGACGAGGCCATGCAAGTGCGCGGCGGGCGAGGATACGAAACTGCACAATCGCTCGCAGGCAGAGGCGAACCGCCGATCGCGGTGGAACGGTTCCTTCGCGATTGTCGCGTCAACACGATCTTTGAAGGGTCGAGCGAGATCATGCGGCTGTTCATTGCCCGCGAGGCGCTCGATCCGCATTTGAAAGTCGGCGGCGCAATTTTCAATACGCAGTTGCCGATGTCCGAGCGCGCGAAAGCCATCTTTAGTTCCGGGAAATTTTATGCTGGATGGTATCCGCGCCAGTGGTTGCCGAACGGCGCAGGCGAGATCGACAATTTGCACGAGACATTATGCGGTCACGTCAATTACGCTGCGCGGACAAGCAAACCGCTCGCTCGCGGTCTCTTTCATGCCATGGCCCGGTTCGGCCCGAAACTCGACCGCGAGCAACTGCTCCTTTCTAGATTCGTAGGGATCGCGACGGAATTATTTGCCATCAGTGCGACTTGCTCTTATGCGCAATGGCTGCTTGGCCAGGGCAAACCGATCGACGAAATTCTTTCTGTCGCAGATTATTTTTGCCGTTCCGCGCGCATGAGGATCGACACTCACTTTGCGGGAACGTCGGGCAACGTAGACAAACGCGGCTACAATCTCGTGCAAGATTTGCTCGCTGGAAAACACGCAATGTTGCGCGACGGGATTGTTTAATTGTGGCCACGGCGGTATGTCGCCGTGTTTACCGGACGCCTCGACAGAGCGAGGCGGTTACAACTGCCTCGGTTGACCAACCGTTTCGCGAGCAAAGCGATGCGAAGGCGCTTCGTACTCCAACAGATTTCGCAAAACCGAACAGGCGCTTCTCCTGAATTTGGCACGTAGTGACAGGAAACTTCCAGAAAATGAAAACGATGTTTGCACATCCCGCCGTTTCAATTAAGGGACCCTGCTTCACCAAAAAATCCGTTCATCTCATTCATGAAAAACAAATCCACATTTCGATCTGCTTATTTTAATCTGTGTTTCTTGATTGGGCTGGTTGTTGGTCTGGCCGGTCTTTTTATGGCTCTGTTCGTCACGTCCGCGCCCGGACGAACTCGCCGTGGCGAGGCGAATTCGTCTCCCGGCGTCCGACTCGGCTCTAGTGTGTTCGCAAACATATTGGCCGAGCCGAGTGGCAATGCAGAACCGGGCCGTTGGTTTTGGCAAAATCCTCTTCCTCAGGGAAATGATCTCCGCGGTGCTTCTTTTATCGACGCGAATACCGGCACCGTTGTCGGTTACTACGGCACGATCGTCAGAACTACAGATGGAGGAAACAGCTGGACAATTCAGTCCAGCGGCACAACGGAAAATTTATGGGCGGTTTCCTTTACAGATGGCAATAACGGAACGGCTGTCGGTGAAGGCGGCATTATCCTCAGCACCACCGATGGAGGCGACCACTGGATCAGCCAGGCAAGCGGAACAACTCTCCAATTACGCGGCGTCTTTTTCACCGACGAGAATAACGGAACCGCTGTTGGTGAGGGCGGCACAATTCTCAGAACTACAGACGGCGGAAACACGTGGGATCCTCAATCAAGCGGGACCGGGAATACTCTTTTTGGAGTTTCGTTTACCGATGCAAACACTGGAACGGCCGTTGGCGGAACGATTGGAGAAAGTACGATTCTCAGAACAACAGATGGTGGAAATACCTGGGACAGTCAGCCGAACCCAGGAACGGTATTCCTTTTCGACGTTTCCTTCACCGATGCAAATACCGGAACGGCTGTTGGCGATCAGGGCACCATTCTCCGAACGACGGATGGCGGGAACACCTGGACACCTCAAATCAGCGGAACGACGAAAACGCTCTACGGCGTTTCGTTCACCGACGCCAACACTGGAACGGTCTGCGGCTTCGAACTAGGCGGAACCGGCATCGTTCTGCGCACAACAGATGGAGGAAACAACTGGGTTGAGCAGACATCATATTTGCTCCCTCAAGGCGCGAACGCTTTCTATGCCGTGTCGTTTAGCGATGCAAACGCCGGAACAATCGTTGGTGATGCTGGCATAATTCTTCAAACAACCAATGGCGGCGGACAGTGGAATAGTCAGCCCAGCATCACATTCAATTTCTTATACGGAGTTTCGTTTACCGATGCGAACACGGGTACTGCTGTGGGCTACGAAAATCCCGACGGCATGATTCTAAGGACGACGGACGGCGGTAACACGTGGCTGCGTCAATCAAGTGGATTAAATGATCCATTTGATGGAATAAATTTTTTCGGGGCGCATTTTGTGAACTCCGCTGTCGGAACAATCGTTGGCGAGGAGGGCGTAATCCTGAGGACAACAGATGGTGGCAACAACTGGATGCCGCAGACGAGCGGAACAACTGACTGGCTTTATGGAGTTCACTTTTCCGATGAAAATACTGGTACAGTTGTTGGCTTCCTCAATGGAACAATTCTCAGAACGACCGACGGAGGGCAGAACTGGGTTCCGCAGGCAAGCGGAACAACTGATGGCCTATTTGGAGTCTATTTTACCGACGCCAATAACGGGACGGTCGTTGGTAACAATGGTTTAATTTTACGAACGACCGACGGAGGGCAGAACTGGGTTTCGCAGACAAGCGGAACCATCAACCAACTTCGGGCTGTTTGCTTTAGTGATGCTAACACTGGGACCGTCGTTGGTGATCAAGGCATCATTCTCAGAACAACCGATGGAGGGCAAACGTGGGTTAGTCAGACCAGCGACGTGTCTGATATCCTTTTAGGAGTTTCTTGTACGGATGCGCAGACCGGAACAGCTGCCGGTGCACTGGGGATAATCCTGAAAACAACAGACGGAGGACAGACCTGGGTGCGTCAACTTAGCGGCACAAACCGCGACCTTTATAGCGTTTCCTTTACCGACGCGAATACGGGAACCGCGGTCGGAGGATATGGTGCAATTCTGAGAACAACAGAACCGGAGCCACCACCGACGCCGACACCGACGCCAACAGCGACACCGCCTCATCCGACTCCGCCGCCGCATCCGACACCGCCGCCTCACCCGACTCCGCCCCCGCATCCAACTCCACCGCCTCGGCCCAGGCGATAATTCGTTCGTGATCGGTGACATGAATTGGGAATGGCGGGTGTCGTCTCCAGAGCCATTGACCGCATTCACCGCTCAGCTTACGATCAACGGATGAGTTTACCGCCCGTGCTCACGGAAGCGGTTTCACCTCGAAGCCGTGCCACAAAGAGCGAAAAACAAAAAGCAATAGCACCGTCGAAAGTCCTCGAAACAATCGAACAACATGTCTTGCTCGATGGCTTCAAGGTCGTCGTCGATCTCGACAAAAGTCACGGATCCTATTTGCACAACGCCGTCTCTAGCAAACGGCTTATCGATCTCTACGGATTCTTCGGCTCGATGCCGGTCGGGTTTAATCATCCGTACTTCGACCAGCCTGAAGTTCAGCGCGATCTGTTGCGCGCGGCGAAGGTCAAAATCGCGAACTCGGATGTTTACTCGGAAGGCTACGCGGAATTCGTTCTCGCGTTCGAGCGGGTAGTCGGCTTGCCGCAGCTGGAGCGTTATTTGTTTATCGAAGGCGGCGCTCTTGCTGTCGAAAATTGTTTGAAGGCGGCCATGGACTGGAAGGTGCGCAAGAACATGGCCGCGGGTCATGGTGAACGCGGCACCGAGATCTTGCATTTCCGCCGCGCCTTTCATGGCCGCACCGGCTACACGATGAGCCTGACGAATACCGATCCGCGCAAGACGGATTTATTCGCGAAGTTCGATTGGCCGCGCGTTTCGTGTCCGCACATCGATTTTTCGCTGCCGGAATCGAAGCGCGAAGCCGACGTGATTGGGCGCGAGAAAAAAGCGGAACAGGAGATTCGAGATTACATTCATGATCGCAACATCGACATCTGCGCCATCATCATCGAGCCGATCCAAGGCGAAGGCGGTGACAACCATTTCCGCGGCGAATGGCTGCAAACGCTCCGAAAAATTTGCGACGACAACGACCTCCTTCTCATTTTCGACGAAGTGCAATGCGGCATGGGCGCCACGGGTCGCAACTGGTGTTGCGAACATTTCAATGTTGTGCCCGATCTGCTGGCGTTTGGAAAAAAGGCTCAGGTCTGCGGAGTGATGGCCGGTCCGCGTCTCGACGAAGTAAAAGACAATGCATTTCGCTTATCCAGTCGGCTGAACTCAACCTGGGGCGGCAATTTCACCGACATGGTTCGCTCGACCCATTATTTGCGCATCATTGACGAGGAACATCTGGTCGAGAACGCAGGCAAAGTAGGAGCCTATTTCCTCGATCAACTTCGCGATTTGCAACGCGAAGAGCCGGCCATCTCCGCCGCGCGCGGGCGCGGCTTGTTCCTCGCCTTCGATCTGCCCGACCCGAAAACGCGCGAAGAATTTTGGAAGGGCTTTTTCGATCTCGGCGTTCTGACGCTTCGGTCGGGCGAGAATTCAATTCGGTTTCGCCCGCCGCTCGACATCACAGCGGAGGTGATCGACGAAGCGATGGATTTGATGCGCAAATACTGCCGGCAGCGAAGTAAATAGCGTTGAAGCGTTAAAGGGTTCAAGCGTTAAGGCGTTTAAAATCCATATGCAAAGCGTTCTCGATAAACTCGGCCTCAGTGATGTAAATGACGGCGTCTTTGATGGCGATTGGCGCGGAGGCGGTGCGAAGATCGACAAAATCTCTCCGATTGATGGGCAGCGACTTGCCAGTGTACGCACGGCGTCGGATGACGATTACAACAAGGCGATCACGCGTGCGCAGGAAGCATTCTTGAAATGGCGCATTACGCCCGGGCCGGTGCGCGGCGAGACTGTGCGGCGCCTGGGCAATGCGCTGCGTGAATTGAAACACGGACTCGGTCAGCTAGTGAGCCTCGAGACCGGCAAAATCATTGCCGAAGGCGAAGGCGAAGTGCAGGAGATGATCGACATCTGCGATCTCGCTGTCGGGCAATCGCGAATGCTTTATGGCCTGACGATTCAGTCTGAACGGCCAAACCATCGTTTGATGGAGCAATGGCATCCGCTCGGACTCGTGGCGGTGATCACGGCGTTTAATTTTCCGGTCGCGGTCTGGTCGTGGAATGCCGCGCTCGCCGCTGTCTGTGGCGACGCAACAGTCTGGAAAGCTTCCGAGAAAACTCCGCTCACTGCGATTGCGGTCACAAAAATCGCCGAGCGGGTTTGTCGCGAAACAGGCGCTGATCCGGCGATCTTCACGCTACTCATGGGCGATCGCAAAACGGTCGGTCAAAAATTGGCCGACGACGCGCGGATTCCTTTGGTCTCTGCAACCGGCTCGGTAAACATGGGCCTGAATGTCGCCAAAACCGTCCACGGCCGATTAGGCCGGACGATCATGGAGCTTGGTGGCAACAATGCGCTGATTGTCGCGCCGAGCGCCGATATCGAAATGGCCACGCAATCCATTTTCTTCGGCGCCGTGGGCACCGCCGGGCAGCGTTGCACCTCCACGCGCCGTGTGATCATGCACGAATCGGTGGCATCCAAAGTGCGGCACAAGCTATTGGCTGCTTACAAATCTTTGGCAATCGGAAATCCGCTCGATCGAAAAACGGTGATGGGTCCCTTGATCGACAAAAACGCAGTCGATCTTGTCCAGCACTCCATCCAACGGTTGAAAGACGAGGGGGGCGACGTTCTTTACGGCGGAGATCGACTCGAGGGTGAGAAGTTCCCCGGCGGTTGTTACATGAAACCGTGCCTTGCAACTGCAAAGGCGGATTTCGAAATCGTGCAACACGAAACTTTCGGACCGTTGCTTTACCTCATGACCTATCGCGATTTCGATGAAGCAATCAGGATCCACAACAATGTCCCGCAAGGCTTGACCTCGTCGATTTTCACGAACCACGTGCGCGAAGCGGAGAAATTTGTCAGCGCAGTCGGGAGCGATTGCGGGATCGCGAACGTGAACACGGGCACAAGCGGCGCCGAAATCGGTGGCGCGTTTGGCGGTGAGAAAAATACCGGCGGCGGCCGCGAGAGCGGGAGCGATTGCTGGAAGCAGTACATGCGCCGTCAGACGAACACGATCAATTTTTCGACCGAGTTACCGCTTGCGCAGGGAATTCAGTTCGGCGGCGACGACGCGGGCAGCGCGACGGCGTAAGTCCGGGTAGCGCACGCGTCTCGCGTGCTGGTTGCGGCGTCCCGCCGCAACGAACCTCCCCCGACCAAACGACTACAGAGAAATTGCGCCTTTTCCAAAGAAGAAACTCTTAGAAAGTCCACGATGGCGAGACACCATCGCCAACACGCGAGACGCGTGCGCTACCCAACGCGCGCGATTATTAGCTCGAAAAGCTCATCAAGCTTCTCGGCCCTGTCGATATCCATGATGAACTTCTGCAATTTTTCGCATTGATCCTTGCCGATCACATCTCCACCTAGCGCGGTGAATTTTACTGCGATCTCGTCCTCGGTCATTGGGTCGCGCGGATCGCCTTTCGGAACATCGACGCGGGTTGAGTGCTGTTTGCCGTCGTTGGTCGTGATCGTTACGCGGCTCGGTTGGAACTTGGGGAAGAGCGCTTCGAATTCTTCGTTCGCGACCACTTTCACTTTGTCCATGATCGGAATAAGCATCTTATCGAGCACGCGTTCTTCTTTGAATTGGAGCGGCGTGACCATCCCGTCAACGAGTCCGACAGCCATGCAATAAGGCAGAGAATGATCGGCGGTTTCCTTCGAGTCCGGCCGATACTTGTGCGGATCGCCCAGGATGTCAGCGGCGCGCGCGATCACTTCCACTTTGATTTCCTTCACGTCGTCAGCCTTGATCTTGTGCTCCTTGATCGTCTTCATCATGGCGGTGAGCGGCGAGTGACTGAGCGCCTCGATCGGAAAACTCTTCATGCCGCAATCCAGGATGCGATAGTGCGACTTGGCTGAATTCGGAAGATCCGCAACTAACGCCTCGCCATCGAAGGTGGCTGGTTGTCCCTTGTATTGCACATGCTTGAACACAGCGAACAAACCTTCTTTGCCATCAATGATGTGCTCGGGACCGGAAAATCCGTCGCGCGCCAGAAGAGCGCTCTCGGCGCCCATGCGTCCCGCCCAGGGGTCAACCGTGTTCTTCATATTGGTCAACTTCCCAGCTGTCACAGCGCCCGGGCAAAATGTTCGCGAAGCGCTGATGCCGATGGCTGACACCATTTGTTCCGGTGTGAGGTTGAGCACGCGACCCGCAGCAACAGGCGCAGCAAAGGCGCTCAATGTCGCGTGATGCCAGCCGTATTCGCGCACGCCCGGCCGGCCGGCCTCGCAAAGGCGCATTTCAATTTCGTAGGCGATGACCGTGGCGAGAATCAGATCTTTGCCACCAAGACCTTCGCTTTCGCAAAGTGCCAGCGGCGCGGCGATGAGGTCGCTCGGATGACAAGGATCCGCCTTCCAATAAATGTCGTTGTAATCCATCGCGCGGATCATGTGGCCATTCAAAAAAGCAGCATCCACTGGATTGGTTTTGAATCCGGAGACGAACGCGGTGGCGTTTCCATTGCCGCTGGACATCGCGCGATAATGCTTCAGTAAAATCTTCGCGTCCTCCTGCTGACTCCCGCCGAGCGCGCAGCCGATGGAATCAAACCAGAATAATTTTGCCGCTTGGATCGCCTCAGCCGAAAGGTGTTCGTATTTCAGCGAGCAAGCCCATTCGGCAATGACGTATGACAGCAGACGTTTCGATCCGGTCGATTGTTGTGACATAATGATTTTCGGCTTTTCGGCCCTGACGTTGATCGGGTCGAGCAGAATTTCAAGCCACTTCGCTTCGATGAGCAAAATAGACTGCCAGATGCGCGCTTCTGGCCGCAGTTCGCAGCTTAATTTAGAGTTAAGATTACATGTTGATTGAGATTCGAGAAGAATGTCCTGATGACATAGCCGCTGTTCGTGACCTGAACAGGCGCGCATTCGAGCAAGATCAAGAAAGCAACATCGTCGACGCATTGCGGGGCAACGGAGCCGCTTTGCTTTCGCTAGTTGCGACAATGGACAACCGAGTTGTGGGACACATCATGTACAGTCCGCTATCTATCGATGGCAAACTTGAAGGTGCGGCGCTGGGCCCGATGGCAGTACTTCCAGAACACCAGCGCCAGGGAATCGGGAGTAAACTGGTCGAAGCGGGGAACCGGAAACTCAAAGAGGCGGGCTGCTCATTTATCATTGTTGTGGGACACGCGGACTACTATCCCCGATTCGGTTTCAGACCCGCCAGCGAGCATGGAATCAAGTGCCAATGGGACGTCCCTGATGAGGTCTTCATGTTGCTGGTTCTGGACCAGGCGAAAATGAAAGGTGTTTCCGGGTTGGCAACGTACAGGCACGAATTCTCGAGTGTACCTTAGGTTGCCGAGGTGCCCTTGGCGTGGAAACGTCGTAAAACTTTCGCAGCCCGTTGAT
>JBKOXU010000101.1:0-5717 GCA_046725095.1 Verrucomicrobiota bacterium | reverse complement strand
CTCGCATCTCCCCGGATCCAATCAGCAATCCGTAGACGTCGTTTCTCTTGAGAAGCCGCAGAGCTTTGATGAGATCCTGCGGTCGCTTTCGCGGAATAAGCTTTCCACAAAAAGCGACAACCGCTGCGTGTTTCGGTATTTCGTAGCGTTCTCTTAACGCATTCAACTTAGTTGTCAGCTGCGGATCCTCGCGTGCCCGTTCATAGCGCTGCATGTCCACTGGTATCGGGCACCAAACCATCCGCTCTTCGTCGATGCCAAAATGCTCGTAGGCAGATTTGTTGTTGTCTCCACTGATAAGAAACTTGTTGACGCGACGAAAGAAGATTCGACGCAGGAAATTTTTCGCGCGTGAGCTCTTCTTCCTGCGCATATCTAGAATGTTGGTGTCCGATTGATACCAAATTTCCGCCGCTTTGAATCGTGCTGCGAGTAACACTAACCAGTTCGATGGACTTGCATAGCCGGAGAGAAAGATGGCGTCGAAATCATTTAGCAATACTTGCCAAACAACGCCAGGATTGATCTGCCGAAATGGATGCACTTCACGTCCGCGAAGGAGATTCTTAAGAACGCGATGTCTCGTACCTTGCGTAACGTCAACATCCCACGCCGTGTTTGTTTCATAGCCGGGATCAAACATGCCCCCTAGTGAGCCAGGGTCGTAATAGAAAACGTGCAAGTCGATGTCTTCGTTCTTCGCGAGATACTGAAACATCGCCGAGTGGTGCTGCGTCGGATGTGAGAAGAAAACACCAAGCTTGCGACGAGCACCCAGAGGCAGCTCAAGGGAGGCCTCTGCGTTCAAATGAGATCGAATCTCAACCTGGACCAGCGAATCTTCTTTTGCTGTCATTAACGCTGCGCTCAAGAACCCTTAAGTTCGAGCTCACGGAGGATGGTCTTCACGCGGTCCTGATACGTGTGGCCGCCATTGATGACATATTGGCGCGCATTACTTGCGATTTGCCGCCGCTCATCTTCATGCGCTTTGTAGTACCGCACCTTGTCGACGAGTTCTTCAGGCCCATCAAAACAAACGACGGTTTCGTCCTCAGTAAATAGTTCCTGCACTTCTTCGGTGCGTGTTACCAATGAGAACGCTCCGCACGACGGGATTTCAAAGAGGCGCATGTTATGTGATGGAAAATTCAGAGGGTCGATCGGATCCAGACAGATTGTCGCCGCTGAATGTGCTTTGGAGTACTCCGATCCCGTCAACAACTCACTCCCTCTCCAGCGACTGCGAACCCAACCCTTCTGCGCATATTTTCCCCAATATTGCGAACCCCAAATCGCCAGATCAAAACCCTCCAGCGCTCCAAACAATTCCTCGTGCTCCCTGCGCCAGTTGCCGACGTACACCAGATCGCATTCGTATTTTGTGCGATCGCTTTTAGACAAGGTCATCGGCTTGTGAATGAATTGATCGGCGGCGAGGGGCAAATAGAAGGGGGCATCGCAACCAAGGCGCTTCAGATACGGAACCGCAGCTTTCGTGTGTGTACAAAACAGATCGTAGAGTGGCAGCGCGGCGATAACGTGATCGCCGAGGTTGTGCATCGTATCCGGATACACGTTCACCAGTTTGACACTCGGCAAACTCAGTTTGAGTTGTAATAAGGTGGCGGCGCGGACGGGTTGGTTACAAAAGACTAAGACTACGTCAGGTTTGGTATTGAGTACCTTAGTAACCAGAGCGCGGTTGGCTTTAGCGTTGAGCGCGGCGAAATCGAGATGGGCCATCACCTTTCGACCTACGGCACCCAACGGTGCAACGCTGTTACGCTGCGCTTCCAGATCGAACGTAGAAACGTCGAAGTCTAATGACTCCAGTGCTCGCTTGTATGAGGCCTCAAGCCGCGCTTCCCAATTAAATGAACCAACGAGAAGGATCCTCTTGCTCATAGTGCAAACGCGCCTAACTTGCGTCGTTTCTCATCCTGCACCCAACTCTACCGTACGGTTCACCTAGTTCTACTTGGAAGCATAGATGAATTCATAACCGACAAAACCTTTGCAAATTGATTTTCGTAGTTCCACTCAGTCGCGACCTTCCTTCTGCCGCGCTCTCCCATATCTCTCATTTCTCTCGGGTGGCGTAAGAGCCAAGTCAGCGAGGCCTCGATACTCTTCACATCTGAAGGGTTGCAAGAAAGGCCGTAACCCGGCTCGACAAATACGTGGTTCCAGTCTGGAAGATCAGAGACCAAAAGGGCCATCCCCGTTGAAAGGTAATCGAAGGCCTTGTTTGAAGCGCCAATCATGTGCGTCATGTTGGGGTCAGACTCGTTTAGCGACACAAATGAGAGCCCAATATCTGACCGTCGGCACCATTTGAGCAGTTCTGCACGGCTAAGGCTACCAACGTATACAAATCGATCTTCGATTCCCAGCTCTCGTGCGAGTCTTTTCAACCTTGCAACGTAACCTTTGTGCCCAACAGTTTCATATCCTATGACACGTAACTTGACGCTCGCCGGCATCGTCTTCAGGGCGTGAAGAACCTCAACAGGTAAACGCGGTGGCACAATTGAACCTTGATAAAGTAGCCAGACTTCATCGGTGTCACGACCGTTTCGACCTTCTGCGACTTCATCAAGAGTTGGGCAATTCCAAACAACTAGCGTTTTGCTTGATGAGGTTTGACTCTGCAAAACTTTAGCTCGTTCTTCGTTCGGGACAATACAAACGGAAGCATGACGAGCCAGCAACCTCCTAAAGAGCAAAAAGATCGCGCTTTGAAATCCCGAAGTGTCGGCGGGTGGCAGATCATGTTCGTGATAGATGACGTTTTTTCGCGGTGAAAGAGTCAAAGGAAAAGTGGGCATACACGCCGCTAAATCGGACGCATAGATCCAAGTTGGTCTCCATAGCAGAGCGTTGGTGATAACCCACAAAAGGAAGTACAAATACCGCAGCCGGTTTTGCCATCCGGCAGGACAATCGCGAAGGAGTTTAACCTCGATCCCGTCGCCCGCTGGAAATCTCAAGTCTTTCGTGTTTTCCGAGAAAACACCAAGGAACAGAACTTCCCAGCCGTGTTCGGCAAGGATCCGAGAACTATGTTCCAGAGGCGGAAATGCCGCGGGATTGGCATACTGGATATACAAAACCCGCTTTCGATTAATCCTCGAGTTTTCTTTCACTCTGATAGTAGATCTCAGATTGATTGATGGTGACGCCGCAGGAATGGCTAACACGGTTCCCTTCGTCGTGAAGGAATGTAGGGCACTCGGTAGGACTAAAACTTTTACAAGAAGTCACTGGTAGGCTTCAATTAATCGTCGATGAACAATAGAGCTAGAGTTAATGTCGCTAAACAAATCGAATGCGTCTGAACAACGCGCTGAATAGATGCTGTTATCTTCACTGAGAATTTTAGAGATTGCTTGAGCCAACTCTTCAACATCTCCAGGACGGACAAGAAGCGCGCAGAGTCGACCACCAAACAGTTCGGGAACTGAACCCACTGAAGTAGAGATGACTGGTTTCCGTCGTGCGCATGCCTCAAGCAAACAAAGCGGATATCCCTCGTTGAGTGATGGCAGCACGACCACATCGCTATCGCTGATAACTTCTTCGAATTCTTGACCTACAACACGACCCCGCACGTCAATGGCTGGATTGTTCGCTGCGAGTCGCTCTACCAAACCCCTATCTCCATCTCCGCATATCGTAAGCTTCGCGCTCGGATGAAGTTTCTGAACCCTACGAAATGCTTCGCAAAGACTCTCAATTCCTTTGTCAGTATCAAACCGGCCGAGATATAGAAGGTTACCGCTGCGTTCATTCGAAGCCCGGTCGTTTTTATCCGGTTGGTCAACCCAGAAAGGTAGGATTGTGATCTTCCCTTTGTAACCATAGGTGAGGCGCACATTGTTGGCTATCGTCTGGGATGGTGCTAACACTGCGGCCGCCTTGTGAAGATATCTATGAATGGTTTGATTGACGAATTTCACATGAGGCAAAGCCTCTGTGTTCTCCCAAAGATAGACGGGTGCTGTGCGAGGAAGTTGGAGTAGATACTTTGCTTCGGCTGAGAGGCCCTGACAATGAATGAGTGCTGGAGGAGAAATTATTGATTGGAAAAACAGCCTAACTGCGTTGACCCTTGAGGGTAATCCCCACCTACAACCGAGCCTTATAAGAGAGGGTACTACCTCGATATTCTGGGCCCTAAGTTTCTGCGAAGTGCTCGAGTCAGGTGGAACTGTTAGAAACAATGTCACGCGTTTTCCAATTCTCGACAGTGCTTCGCACAACAACCGAGTGGACTTCGCGGCTCCGCCAATCTCACCCACCTCCGCCGACAACACGAACACCCTTTGGCTCATGATTGTTTTGGACGAACTATCCAGTTGGACACTCAATACACGTTCAAGCGTGAGGAAATGGCGGATTTGAAATTCTGCAAACCTTAAAGGAGTTATTTTCTGTTTAGAAACGTGCGCCGACCTAGACGTCGAGCGATCTTCATAGCACTTGAACCAATCATTGTTTCACACAATAGTGAAAGAAGAGCTCGATCAGATAGCCAACGTTGATCAGTCATTTGTGCACGTATTGCTAACTCCCGAGCACCTCGCAGATCTGCGCTTTGATAGCATTCCATTGCTGCGCGCGCGTACATCAATCCCATTAAGAGTCTAATAGTTGCTCTTCTGAATGAAGGTTCCAGATCTTTCGGCAGATGCTGTGACATCCATTTGTACAGACTTGGAGATTCATACGTCACGGTCAACCAGCGAAAGAAAGTACGCGGTTGGTGGCCAATAGACGGCCAAATAACAAAGACGGAATTCAGACTTTGTGCCGCAGCGTCTGTCTGTCCTAAGTAAAACAGGAAATGCGCTCGTCGCAATTCTATTAACGCCTGAATCTTTGGGCTAGAAAGGTCGCCTCCACAACTGGAACCGTCAGCTCTTAAAGATTCCAAGACATCAAGGTGGCGTTGGTGGTGTTGCTTCTTTTCAATTCTCAGACTCGTGTTGTAGGAATGGACTCGATAGTTAACCAGGGGACTGGCAATAAAACCAATCCTGTAATGAGCTGCCATCCGAATCCAAAATTCCCAATCGCTATAAATCAGGTTCTCATTGTGTTCCCCGACCCTTTGCATGCAGTCACGCCGGCCCATAACAGTAATCGCGGTTATCTGATTCGCTAGAATTAAACTCTCCAATGCGCTTGGTTCACGAGAAATGTCAATCCCATTCACCTCTGGAAGGATTTGTCCCTGCTCATCGATGATTTGCGCGGCACTGTATACCCATCCACAGTCGGAATGCTGAAGTAGGAATGACACTTGTTGCGCCGTCTTGGCTGGATAGTAAGTGTCGTCTGAGCCCAATAGGGCCCAATAATCTCCATTCGATTTCTCGAATGCACGATTGATAGTTGCAGATATCCCCCGATTGCGGTGATCCGCGTGGGTATACACAGAAACAAGTTCCGGAAACTTACGCGCGTAATTTTGCGCAATCCCGAGACTGTCATCTGAAGAACCATCGTCGACAATAATGATTTCGATATTGCGATAGGTCTGAGCGAGCGCGCTCTCAATCGCCGCTGGGAGGAAGCGAGCATGATTGTAAGATGGAATGCAGATGCTAACTTTGGGGTTCATTCAGCTTTGGTTCAAAAGTCGATACACGTTGCGAAAAAACGGCTTGCCGCCTGGTGTGCGGCGGCGGCTGTGCCCCGCCGGAAATGCG
>JBKOXU010000126.1:0-9372 GCA_046725095.1 Verrucomicrobiota bacterium | reverse complement strand
CGTCCACGGCCTTCATCCATTCACCTTTGCGGCAGAGGTCCACTAACTTGTTCGCAATTTCTTCAGTATTCATATCTTCTTTCTATTTTTGATTCGGAATTGTTCAACCGATAGGTCTCAGCTTCGCCGACATTATTTTACAATCGAACAGGGACCGGTCGATCCAGCTTGTTGAATCCGAAACCGGTCGTCCACGCTAACCCCCAGCGATCGCTCCAATAACCAGAAACGGCTCGGACCCGTTCGCAATCGCATCCGGGAGCGGAGCATCCGGCGATTCATGAGACAAATCTTCTCCGCAGGCAAAGAATCGTACTAATGGCCGCCGGACTTGAGTAACATGATCACGCATTGTTCCGCTCAGCATCGGATATCGAGTTTCAAGCGCGTCAAGCACTGAGCGTTGAGTGACCGGAGCGACAACGTCGAGTTCCACTTCGCCATCAACGCGCACCAGCGTTCGCAAATGAGGCGGGAGAAGAACACGAATCATTTTTCAAAATCCGGAATCCGAAAGCGGAAGTGGTAGCCGTTCTGCTTTGATATTGCTCGCTGTTTCAATCATTTGAATTTGTTTCAGATTTCATGCGTCGACATTCGTGCTTTTTCGTTAACTCACTGTTTGTACCTCGACGGAAAGAACCGCCGGCAGATCCCGCACGATCGGCTTCCAGCTATCGCCCGAATCTGCCGATGCATAGACTTGTCCGCCCGTGGTTCCGAAGTAAATACCGCTCGGATCGAGCGAATCGACCGACATCGCGTCACGCAGCACATTCACGTAGCAATTGCGTTGTGGCAGGCCTTTCGTCAGTGCTTCCCATTCGTTGCCTCCGGTCCGGCTGCGGTAAACGCGCAATCTCCCATCCGGCGGGAAATGCTCGGAGTCGCTCTTGATCGGGACAACGTAAATTGTGTCCGGCTCATGGGCGTGGATATCAATTGGAAATCCAAAATCGCTTGGCAAATTGCCGCTGACTTCATGCCACGAGTCGCCGGCATCGTCGCTCCGCATCACGTCCCAGTGTTTCTGCATGAAAAGCGTGTTTGGCCGCGACGGATGCATCGCGATCCGATGCACGCAGTGGCCGACTTCTGCCATGGGGTCGGGAATGTATTGCGAGTGCAAGCCGCGATTGATCGGCTTCCACGTCTTGCCGCCGTCGTCAGTGCGGAACGCGCCTGCGGCCGAAATCGCGATGGACATTCGTTTGGGATCCTTCGGGTCGAGAAGAATGGTGTGGAGACACATCCCGCCCGCGCCCGGCTGCCATTTCGGTCCGGTGTCGTGTTGGCGCAGACCTGATAGTTCCTGCCACGACTTGCCACCATCTTTTGATTCGAACAATGCGGCATCTTCGACGCCAGCATAAACGTGATTGGGATCGTTTAACGATGGCTCGAGATGCCAAACGCGCTTGAACTCCCACGGATGCTGCGTGCCGTCGTACCACTGATGCGTACCCGGAACACCGTCGTAAATAAATTGGTTGCTTTCACCCATCGGCATACCCTGTGGACTCGTCGTCGGCCCGCCGCCGGGTGTGTCCCATGTCCTGCCGCCGTCGTCAGAACGCTGAATAATCTGTCCGAACCAGGCGCTCGTCTGTGACGCATAAATTCGGTTCGGCTCAGCCGGCGAACCTTTCATATGATAGATTTCCCAACCCGCAAAATGCGGGCCGCTGACCTTCCATCGTTTACGCGCGCCATCCGAACTCAGAATGAACGCGCCTTTTCTTGTGCCGACTAAAACTCTGACTCTGCTCACGGTTTCCTCCTGTTCTTATTCGCTCGAGCGTTGTTCTCTGCGATTCGCGCTTTAAGCAGCTTCTTCACCAATGCGACCGGCATCGGTTTGTCTGGAGAGAAGCGAAGCGTGCCTTTGCTGGTTTGAAAATTCCTTAGCTCGTTCCGAAAATTTTTCAACGTGTTGGAACTCCCGGGATAGAACCCGCAGTGATTCGCCCATGCGCCAAAGAAAACTAATGAACGTCCATTGAGGCGAAACGCAGGGATTCCATAACTGATGCATTCCTCCGCCGTCGGTGCGACGGCATGGATTGTTTCCCGAAGTTTCTGAAGGGCGTCGCGATGATCCGCATTCACGCCCGCAAGGTAATCGTCAATTGTTTTCGGTTTTCGCCTGGTTGAGTCCATAATGGCCGAACAGAATCATTTTCCCCGGTAAGCAGACTCTAGTTTCTCGATGTCGATCTTCTGCATTTGAAGCATCGCTTTCATGACTCTTTCGGACTTCTTGGCATCTTTGTCGTGCAACATGTCGATCAACGCGGTTGGAGTGACCTGCCACGACACGCCGAATTTGTCCCTGAGCCAACCGCATTGGGACTCTTCACCGCCATTAGCAGTGAGTTTCCCCCAAAAATAATCGACTTCCTTCTGTGTTTCGCAATTCACGACGAACGAGATCGATTCGTTGAATTTAAACTGCGGGCCGCCATTTAAAGCGACGAACTTCTGACCTTCGATTTCGAATTCAATGGTCAGCACGGATCCCGCCGGCCGACCACTCTGCGAAACTTTGGCTGTTTCTTCGTCATAGCGAAGAATTCTTCCGATCTTCGAGTTTTTAAAAATGGAGCTGTAAAACTTCACCGCCTGTTCGGCGTTGTCGTTGAACCACAAGAATGGAGTGATTTTTTGCATGTTGTTTTATTCCTTTGTTTGTGTTGGCGGGTATTGCTGGAATTTCGGAATTGCGGGATCCATTTGGTCCCACGATTGCGCGTCCGAAACGAAAATATCCATCTGCGGCTGAAACCAGCTTGGATCGTCGAGGGTGCCAGCCAGGACTCCGACAAGCGAAGAATCCCCCGTTTCGAATTCGGCTCCGGTCATTCGCGACCCGCACTCGGGACAAAAACCGCGTTTATGTTTGCCTCGCCTGATGCTGGATGTGAAATGATAACGCAATTGTCCGCGCGTCAATCGAAACGACTCTGCTGGTACCAACACTGCCGCAGCAAATCCACCGCCAGTCACTCGCTGGCAATCGCGACAATGACATTTGAGCATCATGACAGGCTCTGCCGTGCATTCGTAACGAACCGCGCCGCAAACGCAGCCGCCGGTAAACGGAATCTTCATAGCGAGTTTCACGGCTGATCGGGAATTTCAGCTTCGACGAGTTTCGCCAATAGCGTCAGCGATTCCTGCCAGCCGAGATAGCACGCTTCGGCGGGAATGACATCGGGCACGCCTTCCTGCACGATGTTTAGTTCGGTTCCGCACGAAACCTTTTTCAGCGTGATCGTCGCCTGCATTTCGCCGGGCAAGTTTGGATCGTCAAATTTGTCCGTGTAGCGAATGCGTTCGGGCGGCGTCAGTTCGACATACGTTCCGCCGAAGGAATGGCTCTTGCCCGTCGTGAAGTTTATAAACGACATTTTGTAACTGCCGCCAACTTTAGCATCCATCTGATGGACCTTGCCGGTGAATCCGTTTGGCGGAAGCCATTTGGTCATCGCGTCGGCGTCGAGGAATGCCCGATAAACTCTTTCTGGCGCGGCACGGAGCACGCGGTGAAGTCGAATAGTGTTTGTTGACATGATTTCTTCCCTTCAATTCAATTTTCCAATCTGGCCATAAAATTTCCTGGCACGCTCGACATTGTTCGCCGGGATTTCAAACCGTACGATGCTTGGCATAGGTATTTTCCTTTCTGTGATCAGTTCGAGTCACTGTTTCGCTTCAACAACAGGACGAACAATCCGGCCGGTTTAGGACACTCTGCTCCAAGTTTCCGTTGTCGCAACGACCAGGTTGGAGTCGCGCGCGGAGCGATTACAGCCAATAGGCCACGGCTGTTCAGAGCCGCTCTTCTTCCAGATCGTAGACGTCGAACCAGTGATGCACCACCCGGTTGCGCGGGACGAATTGCTGGATGTAATCCTCCATGAATTCCTGGAGTTCCAGAGGCAAATCGCTCAGGTGCAAATCACGTTCTTTATTGTTCCAGGCGATGATCTCAGCGCGTGGACGTTTTTTGGCATGCTCGCCGATCCACATTGCAATCTCGTCGTCGGTCGCGCCGGTCGCGACAAAGGCCCGGAATTCGTCGTAATCAATCTCAGCGAACTTGAGCCAGCGCTGATCGAGTGGGCAATTGGAATGGTATTCGCCTTCCCAGCCCGCGAGCACTGCCCGGCACTTATCCACCGCGCGCGCCGCTAATACATAGCTAGCCAGCGTCTCGCGCGGACTGCGGGGGAATTGTTTCGCCTCGCGCAGATCGCGGGCCAGTAATTTCACTTTGTCGAGGTTTTCATTCATAGATTTTCTCTTTCTCAGTATTATCCCTTCTATTCGCACGTTTAAGCAACCGATTGTCGCTGTCCTCCGATTGATCATGGGAATCGCCGCAACGCTGGCCCTCGCCAGCGCGATTGCAACATTGGTATTAATCGGTCGCGCGCACCAGAGGTGATGCATATGGACAAGAGAATTCGTGGTCTTCATCACGTCACCGCCATCGCCAGCGATCCGCAGCGCAACCTCGATTTTTATGTCGGGTTGCTCGGGCTGCGTTTGGTCAAGCGCACGGTCAATTTCGATGATCCCGGTACTTACCATTTCTATTTTGGCGATGCGCGAGGCACGCCGGGAACCATCCTGACATTCTTTCCGTGGCCGGCCGCGAGACGCGGACGTCGTGGCGTCGGGCAGATCGAGGCGACAGCATTCTCGATCTCGCCCGATTCAGCCGGCTACTGGCTGGATCGCTTCAAAGAACAGCATGTCACCGCAGAGAGAACGCCCGCGCGATTCGGCGAAGAAGTGATTCGTTTTACTGATCCGGACGGATTGCTGCTCGAGCTAATTGCCTCCGATTCATTTGGCAAAACTGAATCATGGATCGATCCCGCGGCTGCGGGACCGGGACAACATTCGCTGCGCGGTTTTCACAGTGTCTCGGCCGCGCTCGAAGGTTACGAACGCACAGCGAAATTGTTAACCGAGAGTTTTGGCTACCGCCTGGTCGAAGAATCAGGAAATCGTTTCCGTTTCGCCGCGCCGAGCGATGCCGCTCCGGGCAGAATCGTTGACTTGCTTTGCATGCCAGACGGCCGGCCCGGAAACGTCGCGGCCGGATCGGTGCATCATATCGCATTCCGCGCCAGGGACGATGCCGAGCAGTTGCAATGGCGCGAGCATCTGGTCGAACTCGGCTACAACGTAACACCAGTAATCGATCGTATCTATTTTCATTCAATCTATTTCCGGGAACCCGGTGGTATTCTTTTCGAGATCGCGACCGAGCCTCCCGGTTTTGCCCTAGACGAAAAACTGGATGAGCTGGGCAGCCACTTGCGTCTGCCTCCATGGCTCGATTCCGCGCGTTCAGAGATCGAGAAAATTCTTCCGCCGATTCGATTACCGTCCAAACAATGACCCCACGGCCGGATCTTATTCACGAATTCGTTCCGTGCTCACTTCGTCGCCCAAATCGCGTCAACTGCTTCTCACATGTCAGCAAGTCCTTGCGCGCGACCAGCCACTCGTCTCTCGACACAAGAGCGAGAATTGACATTTTCTTCTGGGACTGGTAAGTGGATCTCCCGCACCGGCAATTCTTTCTATCAATTGCCGAAGCACGGTTCAGCCAACCGGAGATTAAAATGAAAACGCTTTCGACCCTTCGCTTCCGCACCGTTTGCTTGCTCCCCGCTTTAGTTGGGTTGCTCGCGACCGCCCCGAGTTACGCCGGCAGCGCCACCTGGCTGCTCGACCCGGCCGACAACAATTGGAGCAATCCCAACAACTGGATGCCCAATACCGTGCCCAACGCGACCACCGATACCGCAACTTTCGGGACTTCCGATACGACTTCGATCGCGATGGCGGCTCCGATCAATCTGGCGAGCTTCACATTCGCGCCTGGCGCGAGCGCCTACGTCATCAGCGTGGTCAATAACCAATTGGTGGAGTTGTGGGGTAGTCCCAATATTATCAACAACTCCGGGGTAGAGCAGAATTTTGTCGTCGACGGCGGAGTGCTCAAACTTCATGGCAGCGAGACGCTCGACTCGACCATTCACTTCGAGGTCCTGGGAGCCGATAGTAACGGCCCTTATGGGCAGTTCTGGTTGCAAGGCGGTATCAACCTCGGAACCGCGCGGCTGGACTTTGAAGGCGGCGACGGCTACCGCGTCCAAGGCTCAAGCGGGGTTATCTTCGCCGGCTCTACTGCTGGTTCTTCTACGATCGTTGTGCACCGGGGTGTGAATAGAGGATATCCGGGCAATCTAGTCTTCGAAAGCGGCTCCGCCGGCGCGGCCAATATCATCGCCGAGGGCAGCGACAACAGAACTACCGGCGGCGGGTATGTGGCCTTCTCGAACGCCTTCGCCGGCACTTCGACCGTGACCCTGCAGCGCCCGCCGGCTGCCAATGGACTTCCGGCCACCGCAATCTTTTCCCTCTTCGCCGATGCCCAGGCGTCGACTCTGCTGGCTGAGGGCGGGTCCCTCGTCTTCATCTATGCTTCCAAGGGTGGCACGGCCCGCGCTGTCCTTACCGCCAGAGGATCGCTCGATATCAGCGGGCTCCGGTCCGAGACCGCCGGAATGGGGATCGGCTCGGTCGAAGGCGATCGCACCGGTGTGATTTCGCTCGGAGCGAAAAAGCTCACCGTCGGAAGCAACAATCTGAGCGCGACCTTTGCTGGCCTCATTCAAGATGGCGGCCTCAGCGGAGGCACTGGCGGCTCGCTGGCCAAAATCGGAACGAGAACTTTCACGCTGGGCGGCGCTAACCTATACACCGGCGGGACCACAGTCACGCAAGGCGACTTTCTCGTCGCCAATCGCACCGGATCGGCAACCGGAACGGGTCCAGTGCAGGTTGATGCGGGTAGGATCGGCGGCGCGGGCAGGATCGCAGGCCCGCTCACGATCGGAAGCGGAAGCGGCTCCGGTGCGATTCTCATCCCGGCGGCCGGCACCAAGAGAGAGGTCACCACGATCATCGAGAGTGCACTAACATTCAAAGCCGATGCCAGCTACAACTGCGCCGTAAACACCATCACCGGCGCTTCCGACAGCGTGGTCGCCAATGGCGTCACGATCGATCCGAGCGCGACTTTTGTGCTGCACCCCAAAGGGAACGGCACGCTCGCGCTAGGGACGGTGATCACCCCGATCACTAACACCGCGGCGACGGCCATCTCCGGCAACTTCAACGGTCTTGTCGAAGGCTCCACCATCACTGTCGGCAACAATACCTACCAAGTCAGTTACGCAGGTGGTGACGGGAACGATTTCACGCTCACCGTGCTGTAACGCAGAGCCTGTTCGTTAGGCAGCGACCGCCCGCGAAACTATCCTGGAGGATCTTCCACTGCTTTGCTCGGGTTGCGCGTTTGGCAAGCGCGTAATCGGCGGTTCGAGAAAAATGCCTCTGATAGGATCGAGTCTGCCGGCTAAATCATGAGCACGGATTTTATTCACGAATTCGTTCCCGGCACTTCGCGCCGGACGCTGTTGCTATTGCATGGGACCGGCGGTAACGAGCGCGATCTCATTCCACTCGGGCGTGAGATTGATCCGAACGCCGCATTGCTTAGCCCACGCGGCAAAGTCCTCGAAAATGGAATGCCGCGATTCTTTCGCCGCTTGTCCGAAGGTGTGTTCGACGTGGAGGACCTGAAGCAACGCACGAACGAGCTGGCAGATTTCGTGGCGGGTGCGGTACAGCATTACCAGCTCGCGGCTGATTGCCTTGTTGCTGTCGGTTACTCGAACGGCGCAAACATCGCTGCGAGCATATTGCTGCTTCGGCCCGAGATATTGCACGCTGCCATTCTCTTCCGCGCCATGGTACCGCTCGTGCCCGAGAACCTGCCGGATCTTTCACCTGTGCGCGTTTGGATCAGCGCGGGAAATCAGGACCCGATTATTCCAACGTCCGAGACTGAGCGCCTGGCGCAGCTCCTTCGTCGCGCGGGCGCGGACGTGACGGTTCGCTTCGCAAATGCAAACCATGGTTTGACCAATGCTGAAGTCGAAACAGCAAGGCATTGGATCGAAGAATTCGGGCCGTAAGTATCAAAAAATTTGCTTCCGTTACGCGGAGAGTCTTGTTTTGACATCCGCGCCCAGGCCAATCAAAATCGCCGCTGTTATTGCTTCTCCAAAAATCGCGCTCCTGTGCGTACGGGAAAGGTCACTATGCATCATACCAAATTACTCGATCCGAAAGTTACTCTCGTCATTACTCTATCCTGTTTGTTTGCCGGCGCCGTTTCTGCGGCGACCATTCACGTTCCAGCCGATCAGCCCACGATTCAGCAGGCGATCGATGTTGCCAACACCGGCGATCTGATTCTCGTCTCGCCCGGGACCTTCTTTGAGAACATCGACTATCACGGCAAAGCGATCTCGATCCGAAGCGTGCGTGGTCCGGCACAGACCATCATCGACGGGAGTAGCGTGGGTCCTGTGGTCACATTTCAGACCGGTGAAGGGCTACAATCGACGCTCACGGGATTCACCATCCAGCACGGAAGTGCCTCCTTCGGGGCGGGCGTTACACTCACTTTCGCATCGGCCACGATCACCCGGAATGTTTTCCGCAACAACGCGCAAGGTGCGGGCGGATTTGGCGCGGCGGTTGGCGGGAATGCCTCTTCGCCAGTCATCGAGCGTAACATATTTCAGGCTAACATCTGCGACACGCAGTTCCTTTCGGGCGTGGTGAGTTTCGTGAACAGTTCTTCGCCGCTCATTATCAACAACATCTTTCTAAGGAATCCTTGTCGCGCGATCAACATGACCTTGCCGGAAGGCAACCAACCGGAGATCGCCAACAACACAATCGTGCAGAATAGCGTTGGAGTGCGAGTCGATGCCCGAGTGCCAACTTCCACCCAGCTCTATGCCAATAACATTATCGTGGCGAATGATGTTGGTCTCCAGGTGGATTTCCTTGGCCCCGGCAACGAACCAGCATGGATGAATAACCTGGTCTTCAATAACACAACCAACTATTTGGGCATTGCCGATCAGACCGGGCTCAACGGGAACATCTCGGTCGATCCGCAGTTTGTTTCCAGACGTAACTTCCAACTCCAGCCGACCTCGCCCGCGATCGACGCCGGCACTCTGTCCGTGCCCAATCTGCCGCCGACCGATTTTGCCGGCAACCCGCGCGTGGTCGATGGCGACGGGAACGGCACTGTGCTGCCGGATATCGGAGCGTTCGAGTTCATTCCGTAAACTTCCGAGATCGGTCATCGTGCCATCTTGCCAAAGGAAGGCGTGCAATTCACCCGAGGTGGTATAGCCCTTACCCACCACTAGCCCGCGGCGCATTTTAGTATTTAGCCCTGCGAAGATGAAAACGAGCCGG
>JBKOXU010000043.1:0-29930 GCA_046725095.1 Verrucomicrobiota bacterium | reverse complement strand
CAGCTTGTGCAGGCAGACTGGACAGAGATGCAACGGTCGGCGATCGCTTTCGGCCAGATGATTCGAGCCGTTCATCAGACAGTTGAAGTAGGTGCAATGCGCGAGGCCGAACATGTGGCCGGTCTCGTGCGCGAGCACTTTACAGCTCCGGCGCACCAGGAGCGTCTCGTAATCCGGTGCGCGTCCCGCAATTGCGGGATAAAATGCCGGGTCGTACCGGGCAAAGCTGTAAACGCCGACACGCTCCCGGAGCGACGCTTGCCCGAACACGAAATTCCACGACGGCTCCGGGTAAAGATCCTCCATCGTGATGGCCAGAACGCAGAAGGCGTCGGGCGGAATCCGGTCTTTGAGAAAGTTGAGCACGTCGCTCGTGAGAATTTGCGCACTGCCGGTGTATGGATTTCGGCGCGCTCTGAATCTTGAATCGTCGATCTTGATTGATGGAAGCGTCTTTACTTCCATCGCAAAAAATGCGGCGGCAAATTTTTGCAGTTTGTCGATGGACGGGCTGCGCTCAGGCGCGAATTCGCCGAGTGGCTGAAGGTAAATCACATGTCGATCTTCCGTGGGCTGATTTGGTCGCGACGCTTTGAATTGCTCGAACGTCTGGCCCGGCTCCGGATGCACAGTGAGCCAGTCGTTAGGCAGCGGTTTGGGAATCGGATCAAAGAAGGCGCGATCCGGCATGAAGGCGCGTTGGAGAATTGGCGGCAGGCCGCTTAGATCGCCGATCGCGTGGCGAATTATCTTATCATCAGGAGGTGTGAAAGCCATTGCGACTGTAGGCAGCAATAGAAAAATGCCCGATCGGCAAGCGTCCAACGCCGTAAAGGCGCGTGGCGCCCACGGCGCTTTACGCGCCCAACATCCAACTGGGAAAGCGATCGCGAGGCGCCATTTGTCCGCCAGAGTTTTGTTCCCTTGGTTATCTTCTGTTTCAACGTTCATGGCAAACAGAAGGAAGGGAAGTTAACACAAAGATTCTTTTCAGCGGCGTATGAGAGAGTGATCCGCTAAACATCCCAAAACACGCTAAACGGCTCAAAGAACCAGGTAAATTTGGTTGCATTATCTCGCTTGCTTGGCGGTTCCTTTTTAAGAACGCGGAGCAGTTGCAGGGTGGTCCTGGCATCGGCTTATATTTTTTCTGTTTTTTAACTTGCGCGAATTTGTTTTTGCGTAATCATTTAACCAGATGGTTAAATATTCTTCGAGAACATTGAACCGAACGTTCGCGGCCCTGGCCGATCCGACCCGGCGGCGTATTCTGGCGCACCTGGCACGCGGCGATAGATGCGTTACCCATTTGGCCAGGCCGCATGCGATGTCGTTACCGGCGGTCTCGAAACACTTGCGCGTGCTGGAGAAGGCCGGGCTGCTTCGCCGCCGCCGCTATGGACGTGTTCACGAAATGCAACTCGATGCTAAACCGCTTCGGGAGGCCGCGCAGTGGGTGGAAGAATATCGTAAGTTCTGGGAAGGGTCGCTCGATCGCCTGGCCAGGTATTTGGAAAAGGCGAATAAAGCCACAGGCAAGGGGAAGGGATAACGCTGATGTGTCCGATGTGTGTAGCAAACACCGTGCTCCTCGCGGCTGGCGCGACTTCGAGCGGAGGAGTAGGTGCTTTTGTGGTGAGCAAGTTTTACAGGAGAAAGCAAACCAACGAAATGAAAGGAAAACAAAATGAAAATCGCAGAATCAGAACCCAGAACAGAAGCAACGCAGATGAATCATCCCAAGATAGTGTCACTGCAGGAGTGGGAGGCTGCGCGCCAGCAACTGCTCGTGAAGGAGAAGGAGTTGACCCGCGCCCGTGACGCGCTGGCCGCCGAGCGTCGGCGGATGCCGTGGCTGGCCGTGGAGAAGGAGTACGAGTTTGACGGGCCCAAGGGCAAGGCGAGCCTGCTAGACCTGTTCGACGGCCGGCGTCAGCTGATCGTCTACCGCGCGTTCTTCGAGCCCGGCGTGAAAGGCTGGCCCGAGCATCCCTGCATCGGCTGCTCCATGGTGGCCGACCAGGTCGCTCACCCCGCCCATCTGAACGCGCGCAACACCACTCTGGTGTTCGTCTCACGCGCCCCGCAGGCGGACATCGAGCGCTTGAAAACGCGGATGGGCTGGCAGCTCATCCCCTGGTACACGCTGACGGACGAGTTCGACGCCGACTTCGGCGTCGACGAGTGGCACGGCACCAATGCATTCATCCGCGACGGCGACCGCGTGTTCCGAACCTACTTCGTCAACAACCGCGGCGACGAGGCGATGGGGAGCACCTGGAGCTACCTCGACATTACCGCGCTCGGGCGCCAGGAGGAGTGGGAAGACTCACCGGAGGGCTATCCTCAGACCCCGCCATATGAGTGGTGGATCTGGCACCACAAACCACACCGCTCGTAGAAGGAGAGCCCGTTATATGACCACAATAACCACACCCTTCTCAGGCGGATGCGCTTGCGGCGCGATTCGCTACGAATCCACGGCAGAACCGGTTATGATGCTTCACTGTCACTGTCGAGATTGCCAGCGATCCAGCGGAGGTCCGTTTTCGTCTTTCGTCATCGTGCCGACGGAAGCTTTCAAGCTCTTGCAAGGCTCACTACGCTTCCATGCCTCGCCGAGTGAGGCGGGTGGCAAGACCCATCGGGGTTTTTGCCCTGACTGCGGCTCGCCGATTCTGGTCAAGCCCGACGCGGTCCCTCAGTTTGTCGCGATCAGAACTGCCAGCCTGGATGATCCGAGCTGGTTCAACCCGCAAGTGGATGTGTGGACATCAGACGCGCACCCGTGGGACCAAATGAATCCCGTGTTGCCAAAGTTTGAAAAGTATCCGCCGCAAACAGAATGAGCCGAGAAATCCTATGTGTCCCCGTCGCCACGAGAGTACGAAAAGAGTGCCTGATCGAATCGAAATAGAAGAAGCAAAGACATGAATCGCGTTACTCACTTTGAAATTTACACCGATGATCCCGAAGCGGTCCGTCCGTTCTACGAGGAAGTTTTCGACTGGAAGTTCAGCAAGTTCGAAGGCGGGCCGATTGAATATTGGCTGATTACAACCGGCGATGACAAAGAGCCGGGAATCAATGGCGGCCTGACTCGGCCGCGAGAGGGCCAAAGTCCCGGCACGATCAATACGCTCGCAGTCGGGTCGTTGGAACAAACGATCAAGAAGATCGAACAACGTGGCGGAAAAATCTGCGTGCCCAAGATGGCGATTCCGAAAATTGGCTGGCTTGCCTACGCAGAAGATCCAGCCGGTAACGTCTTTGGGATTATCGAACCAGATGCGCACGCAAAATAATCAAACGGAGAAAAACATGGCTGCGAAAAATCACTTGGCAGAAGCGGTTGTCATCGAGCGAACTTTCAACGCGCCGGTCACGCGGGTTTGGAAGGCGCTTACCGACGCGAATGAAATGCGAATCTGGTATTTTGACCTGAAGGAATTCAAACCCGAGCCGAATTTCGAATTTGAATTCACGGTCGAGCACGAAGGCAACACGTACCATCATCTTTGCAAAATCACCGAGGTGATTCCGGAAAAGAAACTCGCCTACACCTGGCGTTACCAAGGACAGGAGGGCGATTCATTGGTCACCTTTGAATTGCTCGCCGATGGCGACAAAACCCGGCTGAAGTTGACCCACGAAGGGATTGAAACTTTTCCGAAGACTCCGGCCTATACCCGCAAGAATTTCGAGGTCGGATGGACGGAGATTATCGGGTCGTCGCTCAAGCAATTCGTTGAGAAAACGGAGAAAGCAAACTCATGACCACCAAGGGATCGAAAAAACTCTCACTTGAAATCAAGCGCCTGATCAAAGCGCCGCGCGATCGTGTCTACGCGGCTTGGACGAATCCGGCCCAATTGAAACAATGGTTCGGTCCAGAGAATGTTCAGACGCACGACTTCATCGCAGAGGTGCGAGTCGGAGGAAAATTCCGGTGGGACCTGACGAACTCCGAGGGCGAGCGAATGGCTGCGGGTGGCGAATACCGCGAGCTGCAGCCGGGCAAAAAGATCGTGTTCACCTGGCAATGGGAAGACGATGAGGATTGGGAAAACAACGTCAGCATCATCACTGTGGAACTGACCGCTCGCGATGACGGCACGGAGCTGCGCTTGACTCACGAACGATTGCCGAACGAAGCTTCGCGCGACGGTCATACCCGTGGCTGGAACAGCGCACTCGATAAATTGGCGAAATTTGTCAGCAAGTAACTGTCTATCAAAACAAAGCAAGGGAGGAAAATGAACACAGAACAAGTTGCACAGAAAGTAGTGGAGTTAGTTCGCAAGCAAGCCTGGCATGAGGCGCTCGATACGTTGTACGATAAGGATATCGTCAGTATCGAAGCGAGGGCGAGCGAAGGAGACTCGCCTGAGAAACGCGGCATCGATCAAGTGCGCGGGAAGACCGATTGGTGGTTGGAAAACATGCAGGTCCACAGTTTTGAAGCGAACGGACCATTCGTGGCCCATGATCGGTTTGTCGTGCAGTACGACGCCGACGTCACCGACAAGAATTCGAAACAACGCATGCAGTTGTCGGAGGTCGGCGTTTACGCGGTGAAGAACGGAAAGATTGTGCGGGAGGAATTTTTGCCACGCGTCGGCGGCTAGTTTCTCTCGATGCCATCAGAGCGCGGTGTTTTTGCGATAAGCGCTAACGCCGTGACTGCGCTTGCAACCGCCAGGGCCGCGCCGATTGCCATCACGATTCTGAAGCCGGAAACAAAAGATTCATCAATCGCGCGGCGAATGACTTGGCGAGTTGCCGGATCTTGATCCTCTGGAACGGCGATGGCCGCTAGTTTAATCGACTGAGCTTGCAACGATCGCGACTCTGATTCGGGCAGTTTCCAGTTGGATAGTCGTTGATCGAGCCCGCCTTTAAAGACATGAAGCATCAAGATCCCAAGAACGGCGATGGCAATGAGCCCAGCGGTTCGCGCAACCGCATTGTTGACACCGGAGGCGATGCCGGCGCGATTTTGTGCGACCGAACTCATCACTGTGGTGGTAAGCGGAGCGACGCTCACCGCCATACCTAAACCAAGCAACACCATTGGCGGAAAAAAGGTTGTCCAGTAGCTGCCGTCCACGCCCGGCATCATGAAAAGCGCGTAACCAAAAGCGGCAATCAACGGACCAACAACGAGCGGAAGCTTCGGACCGTATCTCGCAGCCAGTCCGCCCGACCAGCGCGAAAGAAAGGAAATAATCAGGATGAAGGGCAATAGTGCCGCTCCTGCCGCGGTCGCGGAATAATGCTGAACTTGAATCAAGTTTAGCGGCAGAAAGAAGAGCGTGCCGCCTAGCCCAGCATAGAGCAGAAAGGTGAGTAGATTCGCTCCGCTAAATGTTCGCGAGCGGAACAGCGTGAGTGGCAACATGGGATTGGACACTCGCGCCTCTATTATCAGGAAGAGGGCGAGAAGCCCCGCTGCGCCCACGAGCGCCCACTGGACTGATCGATCGCCGAAACCAAGTCGCGAAGATTCGATCAATCCATAAACGAGCGCGCCCAAACCCAACGCGCCCAAAATTGCGCTCCACCAATCGAGCCCGGCGCTTTCCTGATCGGAGCTCTCCGGGACCCGCCACAGTGAGATGAAGATTATCAAAAGCGCGATTGGGATATTGATGAAGAATACGGCGCGCCATGAAACGTGTTCAATCAGCCAGCCGCCGATCACTGGCCCGATCGCAGTGGTGATCGCACTTAAACCCGACCAGGTGCCAATCGCGCGTCCACGTTCGTTTTCAGGAAACGAACTGCTAATGATTGCGAGACTGCCCGGTACCAGCAGCGCGGCGCCAAGTCCCTGCGCTGCACGCGCGACAATCAGCTGATGTGTATCGGGAGCAAGTCCGCACCAGGCTGACGCCGACGCGAACAACGCAACGCCAACCAAAAAAACGCGGCGACGCCCGTAGTGATCGCCAAGCGAACCGCCGATGAGAAGGAGTGCGGAGAGTAAGAGCGAATAGGATTCAATCACCCATTGCATGTCCACGGCCGTGGCGTTGAGGCTCATTTGCAGCGCGGGCAGGGCCACGTTGACGACGGTGCCATCGATGAAGGCCATACTGGAAGCGAGAATGGTGGCCGCGAGCACCCAGCGACCTCGCGACTTCGAGCACGGCGCTATCGCCGGCCGCGACCGGATTAAACTCTCGTCACAAGGTTCTCGGAGAACTGCCCACATACTTGCGTCTTATCATAGCCAAGCCATCGTCCGCATCGGCACGACCGTTAATAATTACCGGATGCGATAGCATGCACATCTTGGTTACCTGCTCAATCCGACGCATCGTATGGCGCAGCAAAACCGAGATTTTTCACGACAGTGGGTTTCACGCAACCGGTGGGAGATTTGGCTCAAGCTCTGTGTGAACATGGCCGGACTATCAGACCATTCGAACGCGCGAAACCGGTTTTGGCCCGGGCCATGTCGAAAGAAAGGGACGTGAGCCACGTCCGGGAATTACAGTCGGGTAGGCAAGCGAGCGTCGCTAGGCGGACCGTTTAGAGACCAACGCTTGACGAATCTGACCCAGAAAGCCATCATTGGTGCGCAAAAATTGTGGAAATTCCAGTTCCTGTGGCCAGACATGTCTCATAAGAAGTATCCGGTGATTATTCTAGGCGGTGGCCCGGCGGGTGCCTGCACTGCAATGCATCTGCTGCGCCGCGGTATCAAGCCGGTGATCGTCGAGCGAGATGTGTTCCCGCGCTTCCACGTGGGCGAATCGCTCACCGGCGCCACGGCCCTTGCCTTGAAAGAGCTTGGCTTGGGACCGGCGATTGAAGCGCAAAAATATCCGGTGAAACACGGAGCGAACTTTTATGGGCCCCAGGGCAAGACCGAGTTCTGGGTCGGGCTCGTGCGGCGGGACGAAAACAATAACCAGGTCCCGAACTCTACCTGGAACGTGAATCGCAGCACGTTCGATAAGATTCTGTTCGACGCCGCTCTCGAGCGCGGCGCCGAATGGATCAAGGCTACCGCGGTCGCGCCCCTCTGCAAAGACGATGCGGTGGTCGGGTTGAAAATCCGCACCCCCGGGGGCGCGCTGGAAAATCTCTACTCCGAGGTGCTCATCGACGCCTCTGGTTGGGCTACCTTTCTCGCCAATCATCGCGTCACCGGCCCCAAAATTCCAGGCGCTTCCGACAAGCAGGTCGCCTTGTTCACCCAATACGCCGGAACGATCCGCGACAATGGCCCTGGGTTATCTCAACAGCCGGGCAACACGCTGCTCTATTATGAACGCAAACATCACTGGGCTTGGTTCATCCCGGTGACTGAGGAGCTGACCAGCGTCGGGGTTGTTTTTCGGACCGAGTATTTCAAGCAGGCCAGCCTATCAAAGGAAGAGATGATGTTACGTGAATGCCGGCAGATGACTCCTGCCCTCTCGTGGCGGCTACCCGATCTTACGCCGCAGGAGCCGATTTACGCTATCCCGAACTTCTCATATCGAGTAATGAACTACACTGGCAAAGGCTTTGTCTGTATCGGCGATGCCCATCGCTTCACCGACCCGATCTTTGCCTACGGCGTTTTTTTCGGAATTAAGGAAGGCGAGTTCGCCGTCGACGTGATTGCGCAGCTCCTCTCGGGAGAAATCCGCACTAACGATAATCCCTTTGCCGATTTCGAGAAGCTTTGCGATCAAGGCAACGATGTGGTCGAGGATGTGATCGGCGTCCTTTGGGAATTTCCTCTCGCCTTCCAGCGGATCTTCACCTGGCGCGACCGCGTGCCCTCGTTGGATCTTTTGTCCGGGATGATTTATGGCGAGGTTGCTGCGAAGAATCCCGCGCGAATCGCCGTGCGCAGGTTAATGGCTTCAAAAGAGGCTGAGCTCGCGGCGCAACAGAAAAAGCGATTGGTGGAAGACAAGGCCCTCGTGCCTGTCGGTCTCTGAGATTCTTTCTTTGGGTTAGTGCCTGGTTTTGGGTACCGGTTGAGCTCGCGCCATCACCGATCCTGGCTCCAACGCGTCCGAGTTCTTGGATTAGCCCCCATGTTTGGCAGCTTGTCATCTGAGCCATGTTCTCATTGACACGGCTTCGAATTTAATATTCCGCAAAGGCGTCGTCAGGATAACAATATAGCCAGTGCTCACCCGGCTGCGCTGACGCAATCACGGGATGCCCGCTGTGGTGCACGTGCTTGGTGGCGTGACGATTCGGCGAGCTGTCGCAACAGAGGGTGACGCCGCATGTCTGACAAGTCCGCAGATGAACCCAGTCATCGCCGATCTTCACGCATTCTTCGCATTCGCGGCGTTGCGGCCCTTTGATCGATGCGATCGCGTCGAGATGAGAACAGCCTCGCTCAGACATACGATATGAGCGTATTTCCAATCCTGAGCACGCGCAAACGCTCTTGTTCTTTCAGGGATTTCGCGCAACCTCTTGGCTGTTGATTTGAATGAATGACCTCTATTCCTGCGAGCAACCTGGCGCTGCATCCAGTTGGCTCTGCGAGCGATGCGAGATTTCGCTAATCTTTGCTGGAATTGCGGGCGTGCTCTATCTTCGTGGAGTTTCAAAATGAGGAGTGCGCGTAGTGAAATTTCAATTCGAGCGGGCCAAGTCGAGTTCGTTAAAGTCAACACCGACGCCTGGAAGTGGCGCGACTTTTATCGCTGGCTGCTAAGCTTGAGGTGGCTGCAGTTCGCCGCGCTCGTCGGCGCTGTTTACATCGGGCTCAATCTTCTCTTCGCTGTCCTTTACAGCCTCGGCCAAAATAGTATTGCTGGGACGTACGGGTTTCTGGACTGCTTCTTCTTCAGCGTCCAAACGCTGGCCACTGTCGGCTATGGCCACATGTACCCGCAAACTCTCTACGGTCATGTCGTTACCACGATCGAAATCATGACCGGTCTATTCTTGCTCGCCGTGATGGCGGGTCTGATTTTCGTCCGCTTCTCGCGACCGATTGCGCGCGTCGTGTTTAGCCGGTCAATCGTAATCACGCCCTTGAATGGCCGACCCACGCTAATGGTGCGCATTGGCAACGAGAATCATCACAGCATGGTCGAAGCTGAGTTTCGAATCATGTTTTCCCGTGACGAATCGTTGCTCGAAGGCGGCGACTTCAGGTACTTTTACAACCTGAAACTGCATTTCGATCGACTGACGGTCTTCCCGGCTGCATTGACTTTGCGGCATACAATCGATGAGAAAAGTCCGCTCTTCGGGGCGACTCCTGAATCGCTCGAAGCCAGTCGCGGTCTGTTTCTTGTGTCTGTTGTCGGAATCGATCCGGTTATCGCTGCCGCTGTCCAAACGCAAAAGGACTACACGGGGCGCGATATTCGATTCGACGAACGCTTCGTCGAAATCTACACCGAGCACGGTGGTGGTAGACTCACGGTCGATTACGGTCGAATTCATGAAACCGAGCCAGCCAATTCCCTGGGATTGCGTGAACCGGCAACTCGCCAAACTGATCAGATGTCGCCTGCGAATTCGGCGACTGAAATTGACGAGCCGGCTATTCACCAACACTAAATCTTACTCGCATATTCATCGGCGAACAACGCTGGCTGTCCGCCGGTGGAGTGTGAAGCACTAACAAACGATACCGCCAATCTTAACGACGCTGTCCGCTTCGATCGCACTGGCCGAGCAAATAGCGACATTGGCTTGACCGGAAAGCACGGACGCAAAACGCCAAAACTGTCCGCTGCAAGGGCAAGGAAAACGACTATGAACTCTGCTGCACATTTCATGTGAACGGCTTCATCGGCTGAATCGTCCATGAGAAGGAAATTTTGACTACAGTTTGTGGATCGAAGTCCCGCTCATCGCAACATGCTGGATAAAAGCGACGGAGGTTGACTTGCTGGGCCAAA
The DNA here is from genome assembly GCA_046725095.1 of Verrucomicrobiota bacterium. GTDB lineage: Bacteria > Verrucomicrobiota > Verrucomicrobiia > Chthoniobacterales > UBA10450 > Udaeobacter. The sequence goes on along the minus strand of JBKOXU010000043.1, from coordinate 20,049 downwards.
TTTGGAACTCAAATTTGGTATTCTTGAGTTTTCGAATTAAGATCCCGCCACGGTGCCCCAGTTTACTTATCGTGCGCGTAATGCAGAGGGCGGTTTGGTCGAGGGAGTGCTTGATTGCCCGGACCGAGCGGTTGCGATTCGACAAATTGAATTGCAACAGTGCATTCCGATCCGGATCGAATTAGCGGCCGTCGAGGCGAAAGTAGCAGGGCGAGACGGTGCGGCGCCGGTCGCTTCGACGCAGAATCTGAAGATTCCGCACGGGCAATTGCTGATTTTCACCGAGCAACTAGCCAACCTTTTGCAAGCGGGAATGACGCTCGATGAAGGGCTATCGGTTCTGGAGAAGCGTTTGAAACAGCCACGTTTGCATCAAGTGACGCACGCGTTGCATCAGTCGCTAATCGACGGCCGTAGTTTCTCGCAAGCGCTGCGCGAGTTTCCGCGCGCTTTTACACCGCTCTACGTAAATCTCGTGGCAGCGGGGGAAGCTAGTGGCGCGTTGCCGCAGATCCTACTCCGGCTGGTCAAACACCTGATGCAGGCGAAAGAGTTACGCGATCGTGTACAGCAAGCGTTGATTTACCCGGCGATTCTGGCCATTGCGGGAGCCGCTCTGGTCACGCTTTTTGTCACCTTCATGGTGCCGAAGCTCGCCGGCTTTATGGCACAGGTCCAAACGGGCGGCTCGCTTCCATTCGCGACGCGAACTCTGCTGCAGATTCACCACCTTATCATCGGCTACTGGTGGCTCGGCGCGCTCCTGGTGGTAGGAACAATGGTGGCATTTCGTATCTTTGTGCGCTCAAATGAAGGACGAATCGCCTGGGATCGTTTTCGTCTGGCAATCCCAGGCTATGGGCGAGTGATCCGCCACCGTTATTACGCGCAGTTTGCGCGCACGCTTGGAACATTGTTGGAAAACGGAGTACCGCTGCTGCGCGCACTCGATCTCGTAAGCGAAATCGCGGGAAATCGGTTTCTCGAGGTAAAATTGGCCGAAGTTCGTCGCGCGGTCGTTGACGGAGCGACACTTTCCGCTGCATTGGCAGAACAAAAAATGTTTCCCGATTTGTTTACTGATATGATGGCAGTTGGAGAGCAGACCGGGCACTTCGGGGAGACCGTGCAAACGATCGCTGATGTTTACGAACGCGAACTCGATCGGACGAGCTCGATCCTGTCACAATTGATTCCGCCAATGATCATCGCGTTGATCGCAATTGTAATCGGGCTGGTTGTTTACAGTGTTCTTTCGGCCGTTTTCGAGATGACACGCAGCCTGCAATTTCGACCACATTAAGAGCTTGCAGATTCGGCCCCGCCAAAATAATCTGGCCGACCAAATGTTTCGCATAACTTTTTTTGCGTTAGTGTTTGGCGCTGTTTCCCGCGTTTACGCGCAGGAAGCTCTTAGCGACGCCTTGCATGCCGCGATTGAAACAACACCGGATCAGGCGCCGGTGGAAAGCGCGCTGCTGGATCTTCGACAAAACACGCCTCAGAATTCGAGACCGCAGGAGGCGCCGCCCTGGGTCGAAGCAGTCACATTGTCGGCGACCCAGCCGGAAGGTGACACGTCCTCGAAGAGCGTCTTCCGTATTCGCGTCGCGCCTCCGAGCCCAGATTATCAAGTTCTCTTTTTCCGCTTATTTTTCGATGACAAGCCGGGTCAGCAACCAGAATTGATCGCGTGGGATGAGTCGGGCACGAACGTTGTGCGCTCCGGTGCGCTCGGTTTGGGAATTGATTTGCCCAGTTCCGATTCGGTGATGATTCCAATGACTGGTGCTTCGTCGATCGACATCGAAGTTCCAGGAGATGGGAAAACCGTGCGGGCTGCGTATCTCGATTGGATGGCCAGCAGCGCGGTGGTTCATCCTCTTAATGCCGATCGTCGCGAAGTAATTCCGGAACCATTCTCGTCGATGCCGCCGTTGTCCTCGCCCTCTGAAGACGTCGAGCGGTTTGGAACTGTCACTGCGACGCTCGCAGAGGATACAATCCGAATTGGCACGGGCGTTCAAGAAAGCGCGGCTTTTCAATTTGGGATCGAGGCCCAGCCGCTCGCGGCACTGCTCACTTTCGAGGTCGCCAATCCGCGTGTCGATGCTCCACCGGAGATTTATCTCAACGGCCAAGACATTGGGCCAGTTTCCCTGGTATTGCCAGAACTGGCGGACCCAGGTTATCGCGGTCAGATAGAGCCGCTCCTTAAGCAAATGTATTTTCAATATACCGGTTGGCTACGTGCACAAAAGATTGTCCCAATCACAACCCTGAAGGTTGGAACCAATGATTTGATCATTGTGAATGGGGCTGGCAGCGGTAACTCAGCAATCCGCAATACCCAGATCCAATTAAAATATCTCTGGGACAAGTCGGATTATCTTCTCAAAACCGGCCAGTAGAAAATTTCGACTGGAAAATTGTTACGCCAGTGAGAATTTAGGGACCTCTCTTTGGGAATGATAATGCGACGCAAGCAACAGGGATTCACGCTTCTTGAGATCATGATCGTGGTCGGCATCATCGTCATTCTTTTGGGACTGGCGATCTCGAAAATTGGCAATCCGACAGGATTCGCCAAACAGACGGCCGTTCGAGCCGACGTTCAAGCAATCGGTACGCAGCTGCAGCTATACGAAAGCATGAATGGTTTTTACCCGACGACTGAGCAAGGTTTGCAGGCGCTGGTCACGCAAGCCAGCACCGACCCGCAGCCCACCCGCTGGTACCAACTGTTCAAGCAAGTGCCAAAGGACCCATGGGGCAGCGAGTACGTTTACCGCTGTCCCGGCCAGAAACATCCCGACAGTTACGACCTGTATTCCGCAGGGCCTGATCGGAGAGCGGACACCGCAGACGACGATTGGGGCGAGTAGTGCAGATCTATTCGCGCCGATCAGTAATTCTGTGGCTGCGCAGCGCCGGGACTTGGCCGGCTGGCACTCGGCTTCCGCGGAATCACTCCTCGCGCATGAGGACGGGTTATTTCCCCCCGCCCTGGAACCGATAGCGAGGGGGTAGGTAGGGAGGAGGGTGCGCCCGGTCTGGCTGGCACCGTCCGCGGCATGGGTTGCATCGCCCCGGCGAGCGGCGAATTCGGATTCGGCGGCGTTTGAGACGGCCTGTTGGGCGCCCGCTGCGACAGAAGCGCCTCGTTAAAGGTAAGAGTCGCAAAATTTCCATCCTTGCTAATTGTCACTTTCGTCGCCCCTACGCGCTCCGACCATTCGATATTGGCAATGCCATAGCCGTCCACCGGCTCTTTCGTGGTGAGATATTTTTTGAAATTTTGGTCGGAAGTCGAAGCGATCGTAACCAGATCGCCTTCCGGCGAATGCGCGGCGTTGGCTACATAGAGGTCTTTCGCAAAATCGGGCGTCGCGTCAGGCAACGCAGCTGCCGTGGCGATCGAAAAGGGCGATTTGTCCACCATTGCAGAATAGCGATCGAAATTAAATCGCGGCGGAAGAACATCGCTGGCCTGGCTGCGGATCGCACCGAGCATTGCCAGAATCGAGATGAGTGTGAGGGAATATTTCATGATTACGACCTTATTTTGCCTTTTGTGCCGGCGCAAACCAGCGGGCGATCTTAAACTTACCGCGCATCATCGTGGGATCACTGCCATCGATCGCGAGGTTCGCATTTTCGAATACTACGAAAGCATCCGGCTGTTGCACATCGTAAAGAAAATGCACCAGGGGCGGCCACGCGCTTTTGGTTTCAATTGAAGCGAATACCGCCTGATGATGAGGGGTTGTTTCACCCGAACCAATCGCGGGATTCTCGATCAAGACATTATGCTTGCCGGCCACTTCCTTTAACTGATCAAGCAGGGCGGAAGCTTCCGCCGGATTCTTGAGGGTTGGTTGATGTTGCCGGATCCACTCGTCGCGTTTCGTCCAGAGATCGCGTTCTTTCATGTAGAGGGTTTGCTCGGCCAACGTCGCTTTGCGGGTGGCCAGCTCGCTGCGTGCGCGACCCAACGCGCCAAAGATCCAGCTCAGAATCAAAAGATTCACAATCACGAACAGCGCGCTGGCAACGATCCATGAAAGCACACGCTCACGTGGGTTTAGTCGCTCATACCAGGTCGGCATCATCGTGGTTTCCCCTCTAATCGAAACTGCGCATGGTCGTTTGGCAAAATGCGAGGCGCGGCCATGTTGAATTGAAAGATTTGCAGCCCGGAATTCTTCTTTACGTTCTCGATAAGCTTATAAGCAAGGGCCGCCGAATTCGCTTCGCCTTCGACGGAAATCTGCCGAGCTGACTGGTTGTATGCGGTGATGCGTACCTCGGCGGATGGCAGACTCTCGAAGAGATGCAGCAAAATTTCGACCGGGTAATAGCGCGAATCGATAGCAGGCGCCAACGCCTTCCAATTCTCCTCCGTGGCGCGAACAAACTCCGTCTTCGGCGCGTCCCTCACCATGCGCCGCTCCAGGCGTCCAATCGCGACGCGCATGAAGCCGAGGTAGGCCAGCAAAAGAAAGAGGAGCGCGGCGTAAGCGCCGCCTGCCCAAACGACCCGCTTTCGCCATTCGGCTTGCTTGGTTAGTTGGGCGCGCCGGCGTCGCCAGCTTTCTGGCAGCAGATTTAGTTTAATCGGAGCAGGTGGGAGTTCGATACCGACTATCTCGGCCGGGCTCGCCAGAATTCCCTGGACGGCGTCGCGCAGTTGATAGCAGCTCTCGTCTAGCAATACACTCGGATCCGACACGTTTATGCCTTGTAGCTCAGCGCTTAATCGCAACTGCGGCAGTTCCATTTGGAGTTGTTCGCCGTTCCCGCTTTCAAACGCTCGGGCAAGACTCAGTTTTCCATTCTCTGTCATGGCATAAACGAGGCTTTTGCCCTCCGGATAAATAAGAACAGCGTTTCCCTTGGGGGCGTGGGTACCGGCGCGTTGTGCGGCATACACAGTGACTTGTCGCGGGATATAGCCGTGTTTCAACAACGGTGCAGCGATTTCGGCAAGCTGTTCGTTTCTAATCGCGACGGTCGAAACTACGCTTTCGTTCTCGTTTTGCTCGATTAATTCGAAGTCAGCCGTCACTTCATCGGATGGAAATGGCAACGCCTTCTCGATCTGAATCCGAATCATCTCCGGAAACTCTGCCGAATCGATAGTGGGTAAACGAAATCGCTGAGCAAGCACGCTCGCGACCGGAAGTCCAAGGACGAAGTCGTCGGTTGCAGTGAGTAACGGCACCGCTTCATCTAGCGTCTGCAGCTTGCGTACATTCCACGATCCGTTTTGCTCGGCTGAACGCAGAAAGCTCCAGCCGTGCGCGGTGGGAATGATGAAAATTGATGTCGCCCCGGTGTCGATATCAAAGCTCCTTCCAGCTGATCACTAGAGGAATACTACCTCCTTTTCGAACTATCATCTGCAAAGAGCGTGTAAGGTCGCCTGATTTTCCCGTACTCAAAATGCGAAAGATTTGGTCTTTAAATCCGACTAAGCTTGAAATCTGCTGAAATTGCTCGGGTGTCAGACCCAGCACGGATTGGATATCAGCCAAACTACTAAACTGCGTGTCATCGGCTGTTCCATCGATTCCGTCCGGACCACGCCTCAACTCTAAGAAGCGGTCAACCACATCGTCTCCAATGCCGGGCAAAGATCGCAAAACATCCCGCGAAGCCCAGGCAAGGTCGATTGGGCCGGAACTGTTAATGGTAAAATCCTCATCCCAACCTTGCTTCGACGTGAACTCCGTCCAGCCAAAGATTTTCTTGAGTTCGTCCACAGAAGTCAGCGGCGCGTGCGCGGGATGATAATCGTCGGTCTCCGGCGGAGCGTTCAAGTGATGAAGCCCAATATTTGGTGACACCCAATCAAGCAGAGAATCGATCATCGTGTCGCGATCATTCATCTCGACGTCTTTGAGCTCAAGATATCGTCGCAAAATCCCCACACGCGTCGGGTCCTCGCCCGCAGTGAGCCAGTTCAAGTTCAAGCGTCCCCCCTCTCCAGTCACGCCGACTTCATAGCTTTCGCGGTCGCCCATTTGTCTATGCAAGTTTGGCGAACCCGGCGCGATGCTCGGATGCAACGCAACTTCGGCACCTGATGCCGCCATTGCTTCCGCCGCCAGAACACGGTTCGCATTACCCGAAAGCGCAAGGCGAGAATCAATGTCCAGCGCCCATGAAATGATCATCGCGCTGAGCAAAAATAGAGCCCAAAGGGCTAACATGAGGGCAGCCCCGGAGACCGACTTTGAATTTACAGAACGCTTCTTCACAAGATCGATATCCTTTAATACGGTGTTCGGGCCAGTGGAATAATTGCTTCCCATGGCGTTGTTGCGTCGGCGCGTCGCACAATGAGTTTTATGAGCCGGGGCAGCCGAGCACCGTCAATCCACCGATCAATCCAAGTGTTCAAGCGGGGATCAAAATAAAGGATTTCGAGAGAGTTCACATCTTTGATCAAGGGCAGCCAGCTCTTGTACCCCTCTCCGATGTCGGAATCCTCCAGTGATTCACGCAAAAAGCCGAGATCAAGCCGGTTACTCTTACTGTTTTCAGATTGTAACCGCAGTGAGACTGTGAAGTCGCCCGCCGCGTAGCGGGTGAGCAGCCCGGGCCCTGCGCTACAATTCCATTGTATTTCATCGCGTTGACGGTCATTCAATTTGAAGGGCTCTCCCTCCATCGCTGCCCGTCTCGGTGTCAAACTTTGCCATTCCGCTGTCAGGAGATCCCGCAATCCCTCATATTGCGCCTCTGCTGCGCTGACATCGGAGGACACGCGCAGGGCCGTCAGATTCGATTGCACAAAGCGAAAAATCGCGAGGGACATCATCCCGAGAATCGCAACCGCCAGCGTAATCTCTAGCAGAGTGAAACCGTGGCGCTTCGTGATGTCCGAGCGATCGCAGGGTCCTACCGCGAGGCACGGTAGGTTCGGCGAACAGCTTGGTCGTTTGTTCATATCATCTAGATAATCCAGTATTCAGCATCGCGTTCCCTTACCCGGGTCGATAAACATAGAACTGAATTTGCCTGGATTGGGTGACGCTGCGGCGCTGCCACTGAGCAATCAGAGTCACAAGATTGATTCCGCTCAGCATTGTCTTATCCGGTTCAGTCAATTCGGCCGGCTTACTCTTTTGAATCAACTTTACGACGCCGTAACCGCTGTCGATCTTGAATTCCTTGGCTTGATCGGGTAAACCTCGCGAAGCTTGAATTTCTGCCATGCGATTAGATAAGATCTGCTCTACGGCATTTTCTTCAGCATTGAGCGTGCTCGCGTTGAGACAATTCTCTACTGCGCGTCCGAGCGCAAGGACCCCGACGGCGAAAATCGCCACCCCCAGCAGCACCTCGTAAAGGGCAAAGCCGCCACAAAAATTTCGAATTTTGCTTCTGCTATCTCGGCGCATAATCAGTAACCTGAGCCCGTGCCGTCAGCGGCGCGTAATTTGCCGTCCAGGAACCGGATCGGCCCTTGAACTGAACGATCGCCGGCTCGCATGTTCCTGATGGCCAGAAAATCCATTCCGCGGGGTGCTTGTCCGTCAGCGCCGCCGGCAGCGAAAGCTTCAAAAGGTCCCCGCGACCCAGCGCAAACTCTGCCGTTGTTTTAACTTCCTCGTCTTCCGCGAGTGCTTCGGGCCGCGCCGCCACCTTATTCTTGCTCCAAAAGATCAGGTAAGCCCTGCGCTCTACTACGCTGCGTTCCTGCGCATGCCGCACAAGATTGTTGAATCCGTCCAGGGAGCGCTTCAGTTGTCTATCCGCAAGTACGCCGGTCAAGCTCGGTACTGCCAATGCAAGCAGCAACATGAGTATGAATACAGCGAGGACGATCTCGACCAGCGTAAAACCCCGCAATCGTTGCACCGGCGAATTTACTCGATCGACGCCAAATCACAACACGTTGGAAGCCGGTTAATAAGTGACGAAATCCAAATGATAATTGCCGGAGACGGTCTTCTAATCGGGGGGAAGCGCGCGGCGGCTTTTTGGTTTATTCCCATCACAATACGCGTCCTCGCCAAGACTACCTTGGGCTAGCCTGACGCGCCGCCAAACCATCGCTTATCGACCGAACATTGATGCGGGGGCCGCCGCCTCTTGCTCATCCGCTCCGGGCAGGCCCCCAAATGGTATTTTGAACCCGGCGACCACGAACACCTCTACGTCGGGCGAATCCGACGTCGCGCCAAAGAGCGGTGCGACAGTGACAAAGCTCCACCGCGTCGGATGAACATTGATGCTCGGTCCGATCAGGAATTGGTGTTCTGGATGGCTCCGCGATCCTTTCTCTGTTTTACGCTCCCACAGCATTTCGACGCCGACGTTTAAGGTCGGATCGATAACCGCGTAGGTGAGCGCGCTGCTCAATGCGATTTCTCGTTCGCGTTCTCCGCCCGTTTCTTGTTCAAAGGTGAAATTTGCCGCCCAATTCCAGCGATTGGCGAAGCTTTCGCCGAGAAGCAGCTTTAGCTCCCATACATCGGGGGTATTGTCATTGAAATTCCATTCGCCGTAGAGCGTAGGATTGAGCGGGATCTTGCCCCACTTCGCGAGCGCATACCGCAATTCCACACTGGAACCTTTGTAAGAAGCTTTGCCGTTCTCAATTCTCCAGTTCTGATAAAGGTCGAGCTGAAATCGATAGGGCAGGCCGATTTCGATCTCGTGCCGAAATGCATGCTCATCCTGGCCATCCTTAAACTCCGGTGTCCAGAAATTGACAATCGCGATCGTGCCTGGCGGCCGCACGTACACGCGGCTCGTGCTGAACGTGCGCGTAGTTGTCCATTCAGGCTGTTGGTTTGGCCCAACCAACGTCTGTTGGCTCAGTCTCTCAGGGGCGACCCCTGTAACTCTGACTGTTTCTGCTGTTGTCTCACCTTGAGACGGCGTCGCGCTCGCATTCTGAGCAGCGCATTCTTCTGGCGAACCAGAAAGTGCGACTGCGACGAATACGCAGAATGGAAGAACGGTTGTTTTCATTGACGCCAAGGTTAGCAAGCCGCGAAGCGCTCTGCTGCCGCTGGAATGCTATTTTTTGACGGTCAATTGCGTCGCGACAAATTCGCCGGCGCAAGTGAGCATGAGTGGCCTAACCAATAGCGGAGCACCGATAACCGTTCACATTGCTCTCCTCCAGCTCGCCATAGGACAAGTCCGTCCGACTGGCGGACATTCAGAATCCGGGCATCCAGTATCTGGATCTTTTGCAATCCGTGGTTAAAATGGCCGCAAACTGCCGCTAAAAAAACGCAACCCACCGCCAGCAACTGCGGCGGGCATATGATAAGTTCCAAGGCAAATGAAGGCCGCTTTGCGCATCGGCGTCGTTGCAGCTGCTCTTTTCGTGGTCGGGTTGCTGGTTTGGCAGGGAGTCACGGCGCATGGCGCGCCCGATCCGATGCGGCCCAATACGAGCCCGACGGTTGCATTCCTCGACATCGGCATTCTCGTCTTTCGCGAAGGACTCGAGTGCATTCTGGTGCTGGCCGCCATCACCGCAAGCATGACCGGCGCCAAACGCAGTCATCGCCGGCCGGTCGCGCTGGGCGCGGGTCTGGCATTTGTTGCCAGTTTGATCACGTGGTTTGTCGCCGTGCGTATCGTGGGTTCGCTCAGCGACAACATGTCTGCACTCGATTTGCAGGCCGCAACTGGACTGCTTGCGGTCGTCGTCTTGCTCGTGATTATGAACTGGTTTTTTCACAAGATTTATTGGGGCGGCTGGATTCGTGCGCACAATCGCCGCCGCAAAGCCCTGCTCGAAAGTGCGCACGCAGTGGAAATTTCCCAGCGGCATCTTTGGTGGGGATTGATCCTGCTGGGTTTCACGTCTCTTTATCGCGAAGGATTCGAGGTCGTTCTGTTTCTGCAGAGTTACAATTTGCGCCTGGGCGGCGGAGTTGTCCTCAAAGGAGCGCTACTGGGTATGATCCTGACGGGCATGGTGGCGGTGCTCACGTTTTTTCTTCAACAGCGTTTGCCGTATCGCAAAATGCTGATCACCACCGGCATTCTTCTTGGCGTGGTCTTGCTGGTGATGGTAGGCGAACAAGCGCAAGAAATGCAGTTGGCCCACTGGGTACCGACAACACCGATCAGCCGGTTGGAGAACGTTATTCCAGCGTGGATGGGAATGTGGTTCGCCGTGTTTCCGACGGTTGAAACGCTCGTCGCTCAATTGATTGCCGCGGTTTTGGTAATTGGATCCTATTATGCGGCTCGACACTTTGGGGGCGCGCTGCCGCAAGGCACCGAGCCCGTCGAGAAAGCGCGAGCGGAAGCAGATGCCGCAATCGTTGAAAGTTTGGAGAGCTCTGTAAAGGCAACCGCAAGCGAACCATCCTCTGTAAACGCCGCCCGCCCACTTGCCGAGGGAATGGATCTGCGGCGCACGGGAAGCATTGTTGCCACCGGACGCATCTGATCTGGTGCGCGTCAGGGCGATTTCTTTCGTCCCTACCGGCACTCGAGGTTAAAAAAGCTGGGCTGTTTTCAAGGCTCTCTTGCCACTTGTTTATTAGATCGCCTGGGTTCTAATCGACGGCCTCGGCAGGAAGTGCTAATTACGATTCTGGTGACCAAAATCGATAGGGCAGTGTTGTTGGCGGCCGGACGCGGCACGCGCATGCGTGAAATGACAGCTGAGTTACCCAAGCCGATGCTCGAAGTCCGTGGCAGACCGGTTTTGCAGCATATCGTGGAAGGATTGCGCGATGCGGGCCTGCGCGAGTTTCTTATCATTGTGGGCTATCACGCCGATGCGGTGCAGAATTTTTTTGGAGATGGCTCCCGCTACAAGATTCACATCCAATACGCGACTCAGAGTGTTCAGGACGGAACTGGGCGAGTGGTCGATCTTGCGCGCAATTTCGTTAAAGAGTCGCCCTTCATCTTAAGCTACGGGGACGTTTTGATCGATCCGGCAAATTACAAACGCATCATCGATCTGTCGGACGATGTCGAAGCAATCATTACCGTGAAGCGGGGCGAAGATGTGACCAAAGGGGGGGCGGTCTTTTTGAATGAACGAATGGAACTGCTCGATCTTCGCGAAAAATCAGAGCCCGGCGAAGTAACTAGCCCATGGTATAACGCTGGCATTTATTCATTTCGGCCAAGCATTTTCGAATGCACAGCAAAGTTGAAGCGTTCGCCGCGCGGGGAGTACGAACTCACCGATGCGATTCGAGAACTCGCACATTCCAGCAAGAAAGTGAAAGCGCTAGAGCTGGCGGGCGAATGGGCCGACGTGCGCGATCCGAATGTATTAGCAATGCTCAATGCCCCTCAGGCGACGCGAACGGTAATCGGTAACGAGTGAACGGATTCCGGCCGATATAGTCAGCGATCACCAATCACACCTTCGGCCGATGGTTCCTCGCCGATTTCTTCTTCGATTTCGCGTCGCCATTCGCGCGACAACCAGGGCCGGAGGAATCCGTAGAGCAAATAAGCGAGGAAAAGGACCGCTGGCATCCATTCGTAATTCATGACGGTGAAGACGAGGATGAGACTAATGACAAGAAAACGCGGAATCGATTTTTTCGTCTTCCAATTCAGCGCTTTGAAGCTCGGATACTGGAACTGGCTGAACATCATGAAGGAAAGAAAGAGCAACAACGGCGGCAGAACGAATTTCCAGTTGCCGAGGTGATGTTCGCCCTCGGCCAGCCAGAGCAGAAAAAGTGTGATGGACGCGATGAGACCGGCAGCTGCTGGAATTGGAAAGCCCGTGAAATTCTTTTTGTTATCAGGATCGGACGGTTCGTGATTGGCAGACACGGTATTAAACCGGGCCAGACGAAGCGCGCCGCAGGCCAGATAAATGAACGCAATAATCCAGCAAGCGCGCGGGAACTCCTGCAACACGACGCGGTAAACCATCAACGCGGGGGCAAGTCCGAATGAAACGATATCGGCGAGCGAATCGAACTCGCGACCGAACGGACTCTCGTGCCCACCCAGCCGGGCAAGGCGTCCATCCAGAAAATCAAAAACGAACGCGCCGAGCACAAACCAGATGGCGGTATGAAAAAGATCGCCAGCCGCATCGGGATTGGATGCTTGGAGCAACGCCCCCTCAAGAATTTTGAGCGTGGCGGTGAACCCGCAAAACAAATTCCCTGCCGTCATTAAATTCGGCAGCAGATAAATCTTCGGAGGATGCTCGCTCATTGATTGTAGGGGAAGCTGTCAGCTTGCCCTAGAGCTTTGGGGAGCCGCGCGATAATTGTCGATCCACCGAGGACGTGATCGCCTGTTTTCACGAGGAGTTCAGCGTTGAACGGCAAATATAATTCCGTTCGCGAACCGAAGCGAATCATTCCAAAGCGCTCACCTTTTTTCAATTCGTCGCCGATCTCTGCCCACGCCACAATTCGCCTCGCAATCGCGCCCGTAAGTTGGCGCACGACAATCGTGGCGCGCGGATTCTCAAAAGCCCACGTCATCGATTCGTTCTTCTCCGAGCAATCGGCATGGCGCGCATCAAGGCAAAGCCCCTCTCGATGCTGGCGGTAAACGATCCGGCCATCGATCGGCGCGCGATTCGTGTGCACATCGAAAATCGACAAAAAGATTCCTACACGGCGCGTTTTCGCTTTGAGAACTTCGTTCTCATCCAGCTCAACAATCTCCCGGACGCTTCCATCAGCTGGGGCCACGATCAGACTTGGATCTGTTGACGATGCACGATCTGGATCCCGGAAAAAGGCGAGAGTGCAAAAAATTAGCAGTAAAAAAAGCATCGATAACCATGGCGACACGAACCAGGCTGCCACCGCGGCGAAAGCCAAAAACACAAGAATCCAGCGTGCTTCCGAGAGCGTTTGGAGGCGCATAAAGGAAGTGTATTTTCAAAGCCTAAAAGACCTTGGTCAAGCCGGCAAAAATGAGTAGGCGTCGCTGGTGGGAGGAACCACAATATCATGGGCTATTGGGTTGTGCCGTCTCCAACCGGTAGCGGAGATAACCCGCTCGCAGCCACGTGATTATTAGTTGTTTTCAGGCCATTTCTAGTTATGGTTGTCGATGCGGGTTCTGTGGCCCGCCTTTATGGCGCAAGTTCAAGAAGAAATTCCGGTCGGAAAAGCACGTGGCGGTGGCTCGACTGGAATTGGGGCAACGCAAAAATACGACGCCGCTCAAATCGACAAACTGGAAGGTCTTGAGGCGGTCCGAAAACGGCCCGGGATGTTCATCGGAGACCCTGACGAACGGGGTTTGCACCATTTAGTTTTCGAGGTGCTCGATAATTCTATCGACGAACATCTCGCGGGATTTTGTACCAAAATTGAAGTCGCTGTTCATGTCGATGGGTCTGTGTCGGTGCGGGACAATGGCCGCGGTATTCCTGTGGACATTCATCCAAAATGGAAGATGCCGGCGATTGAACTCGTGCTGACGAATCTGCATGCGGGCGGAAAATTCGGACAAGGCGCCTACAAATATTCCGGCGGGTTGCACGGCGTCGGGGCGAAATGCACGAACGCTCTTTCCGAATGGTTCAAAGCGGAAGTGTCGCGCGATGGGAAGGTGTATCACATGGCCTTCGCCAAGGGGAAAACAACCGACAAGCTTACTGTCATCGGTGAGGTCAAAAGCAAGAAAACCACCGGAACGCTCATCACGTTTTTACCCGACCCGACGATCTTCACGATCACGACTGAATTTAAATTTGAGCGACTCGCGACGCGATTGCGCGAGCTCGCGTTTCTCAATCCAGGTCTTGAGATCACACTGACCGATGAACGCAGCGATCCGACGAAAAAGGAAACATTTCTCTATAAGCATGGCATCGAAGAGTTCGTAAAGCAGCTCGGCGAGAACAAGCAGGTTCTGCATCCCAAACCGATCGTGATCTCGCGACAGCGCGATGAAGTCTTTCTCGATGTTGTGCTGCAATACAATGACAGCTACAACGATCAGATTTTGCCGTTCGCAAATTCAATCCCGAATCCAGACGGCGGCACCCATTTGACTGGCTTCCGCACAGCGCTCACTAAAGCGGTCAATCAATACGCGAAATCGAGTAATTTTCTCAAAGAAAAAGATCCTTCGGTTTCCGGCGACGATGTCCGCGAAGGTTTGATTTGCGTGCTGAGCGTTAAATTGCCCAACCCGCGCTTCGAATCGCAGACCAAAGTGAAGCTCGTGAACACGGAGATAGATGGGATTGTAAATTCGGTCGTTTACGAGGGGCTGATGACGTATTTCGACCAAAATCCGCCGATTGCGCGGCGGATTTTCGACAAGGTGCTGACAGCGGCGCGCGCGCGTGAAGCGGCTCGAAAAGCGCGGGAAACGATTCGCAAGGGCGCTCTCACTGGTGGCGGATTGCCGGGAAAATTGGCGGATTGTTCCGAACGCGATCCGGAATTAACGGAGCTTTATATTGTTGAAGGTGATTCGGCAGGAGGCTCCGCCAAACAGGGGCGCGATCGGCGTTATCAGGCGATTCTGCCGATCCGCGGCAAGCTGATCAATGTCGAGAAAGCGCGAGAAGACCAGTTTCTCAAAAACAACGAAATTCAGTCGATGATCACCGCCATTGGCGCAGGCATCGGCAAACCGAAAGAGGATGGCAACGGCAAAGAAGAAGGTCGTTTCGACATTACAAAGTTGCGCTACGGCCGCATCATCATCATGACAGACGCAGACGTGGATGGCTCGCACATTCGCACTCTCTTGCTGACTTTTTTCTTTCGCCAGATGACCGAGCTGGTGCGCGCCGGCAAGATCTACATCGCGCAGCCGCCGCTCTATCAAATCAAGCGCAAAAAACGCGAGGAATACGTCGATGATGACGTCCAGCTAAACAAGATTCTGATTTCGCTCGGCGCCGAGGATGTGCGGTTAAAAAATCTCGCGGATGACAAAGAAGTCACAGCGGCTCAGTTGAAGGACATTCTCGAATCACTCGAGAGATTGGCCAAGCTGAGCGAAGCAGTCCGTCGGCACGGCGGCGATTTCGAAACTTATCTCGCGGGACGGAATTCCAAGTCCGGCAAACTTCCAACCTATCTGGTCAAGGTCCGCGATGGCAACGAGGAGGCCGTGCATTATTTTCACGATGAGAGGGAGGTCCGCGAATTTCATCATGGGAATCTCGATCTTAATTTGTTCGATGCCGAGCTTGGGCAGGAATTGCTTCCGCTGGGGGAATCGCCGGCGCGCGGAAATGGCAGTCGGAGACGCGGAAAACTCGTTGAGTTACACGAGTCCGCGGCGATCCAGAAACTGATTGCCGAGCTCGCCCGCAAGGGCCTCAAAGTTGGCCATTACGCTGCCAGCGATCGGCCGATCTTCGAACTGGTCGAAGGCGAGGGCGAAAAAGCCGTTTCGCATCCGCTCTTTTCGATTCCTGAAATTCTTCAGAAGACTTTAGAGATTGGCCGCCGCGGGGTTCAGATCAAGCGCTTCAAGGGCCTCGGCGAGATGAACGCCAAAGAGCTGTTCGAGACCACAATGAATCCGGAGAAACGCAAGCTCCTCAAAGTAGACCTAAACGACGATAACGCCGTCGATGCCGATAAAATGTTCACGATTCTGATGGGCGACGTCGTTGAACCCCGTCGCCAATTCATCGAAGACAACGCGCTCAACGTGCGGAACCTCGATGTGTAAAATTCACGATGGGAGGTCTGTTTCACAAACTGCGCCATCCGCGTCGCTGCTACGTGGTCTGCGCAATTCCACGTTGCGGAAGCAATTTGCTGACGGACGGTTTACACGCCACTCGCCGGGCAGGCGTGCCGAAGCAGTTCTTCCTCGCGAAGTTCGAATCCCGTTATGGGGCGGATCACGGACTCGATCCGGCCAGCGATTACGCAGCGTATGTGCGTGGCATCGTCCGCGCGAAAACGACCTCAAACGAAGTCTTCGGCTTTAAATTGATGAGCTGGTACCTGGACGATTTCCTCATCCGGCTACGAGGAGCACATGCTTTCGGCGACGCCGGAACAGGCGATCTCGACCTTCTGCAAAATGCCTTTCCGCGTCTCCGCTTTTTGCACGTAGTCCGGCGCCACAAACTCCGGCAGGCGTTGTCCACGGCGCGCGCCCTTCAGACCGGGCTTTGGAAGGTACAAAAGGGGAAGACACCTTTGCGCGAACCGCAGTTCGACCGCGAATTGATCGAGCAATGCCTTAAAGAGGCCGAGCGACAAGAAAAGCTTTGGCAAAACTTTTTTCAGCGGATCGGCGTCGATCCTTTCCATGTCGAATACGAAAGACTATGCGAAGAATATGAGGCGACCATCCGTGCGGTCCTGGATTTCTTACGAATCTCGCTGCCGCGGAATGCTCGCATCCCTCCTGCCCAAACAGTCAGGCAAGCCGATGAAATTTCACGCATCTGGGAAGAACGTTTTCTCACGCAGCGCGCGGCCTCGTGTCCTCCTGCCCAAGCATAGCCGTCATGTATAACGCGAACGAAAAAGTAGAGCCGATAAATGTGGCCGAAGAGGTGTCGAGATCGTTCCTCGATTACTCGATGTCGGTCATTATCTCGCGTGCGTTGCCGGATGCGCGTGACGGGCTCAAGCCGTCGCAGAGAAGAATTCTCTATGCGATGCAAGATCTGTCGCTCTTTCCAAATCGACAGCATCGCAAATGCGCGAAAATCTGTGGCGACACTAGCGGTAATTATCATCCGCACGGTGAAGCGGTGATCTATCCTACGCTGGTCCATATGGCGCAATCGTGGGCGATGCGTGAGACGCTCATCGATGGCCAGGGCAACTTCGGCTCAGTCGAAGGGGATCCGCCGGCTGCCATGCGTTACACCGAAGCGCGCATGACCCATCTCGGCGCCGCTCTCATGACCGATATGGACAAGGACACAGTCGATTTCGTCCCCAATTACGACGAGACCCGCACCGAACCGACTGTTTTCCCGGCCGCACTTCCCAACCTGCTCGTCAACGGCGGCACCGGCATCGCGGTTGGAATGGCGACCAACATTCCGCCACACAATCTCAGCGAAGTAATCGATGGAATCTGCGCGCAGATCGACAATCCGGATATCACCCTCGAAGAGCTGATGAAACACGTGAAGGGACCCGACTTTCCAACCGGGTGCGTAATCTGCGGCGGCTCAGGGATCAAACAATATCTCGAAACCGGCCGGGGCAACATGAAAGTCCGCGGCAAAGCAGGTATCGAAGAACTTAAAGGCGGCAAAGAGCAAATCGTCATCACCGAAATTCCTTACAACGTCAACCGCGCCACGCTCGTCGAACGGATTGCCGAACTCGTAAACGAAAAGGTGCTCACAGACATCACCGCCGTTCGCGACGAGTCCGATGAAAACACTCGCGTCGTCATCGAGCTGAAGCGCGACGGGAATCCCAAGATCGTCATCAACAATCTTTACAAACACACCGCGATGGAAAGCTCCTTCGCGGTCAACATGCTGGCGATCGATCACGGACGGCCCAAGTTGCTCCCGCTAAAGATAGCGAATCAGGCTTACATCGAGCACCGCCGCGAAGTGGTGCTGCGTCGCACGCGTTTCGAACTGCGCAAAGCAGAGGAGCGCGCGGAAACGCTCGAAGGTTATCTAATTGCGCTCGCCAATCTCGACGAATTCATTCGGATCATTCGCAACTCGGCCAACCGTGATGAAGCGCGCGTGAAGTTGCTCGCCTTCGAATTTACGAAAAGACAGGTCGAGCAAATCGGGATCATCGTTCGGAATCCAGCGCGGCTGGTGGACGGCCGTTACGCATTCAGCGAGCACCAGGCAAATCAGATTCTCGATCTTCGCCTGTATCAACTCACCGGCCTCGAACGCGAGAAGATCGACAACGAATACAAGGAGCTGATCAACGCGATCAAGGACCTGCGCGATATTCTGGCGAAAGAGCAGAGAGTCTTCACCATCGTCAAGAAAGAGCTTCGCGAGATTCGCGATAAATACGGATCGCCGCGCCTGACGAACATTGCGCCAGCCGAGGCCGAAATCAACATGGAAGACCTCATTGCCAATGAAGGTTGCATCATCAGTGTTACGCATGGCGGTTTCATCAAACGCACTGCCGTAAGCGCATTTCGCGCGCAGCGCCGCGGTGGCAAAGGCGTGATCGGCATGTCAACGCGCGAGGGTGCCACCGAGGAAGAGGAAGGCGATTTTGTTGAGCATCTCTTCACCGCCACGACGCATGACTACCTGATGTTTTTTACCCAATCGGGCCGCGCTTACGTCGAAAAAGTCTACGAGATTCCAGAAATGGGACGCGCGGCCAAGGGACGTTCAATCGCAAACATTCTCGAGCTGCGCCCCGATGAGAAGATTGCCGCGACCATTCGGGTTCAATCCAAGACATCGGGCACCGGGGCGACCGCCGTCGATCAGACTTGGGACGAAAATCTTCACATTGTTTTTGCGACACGCTCGGGCATCGTCAAAAAATCCAACCTTTCCGATTACGCCAATGTTCGCAAGGGCGGCATTATCGCGATTCAGATCGAGGAAGGCGATTACCTGATCGCCGCAAAACTCACAAACGGCAACAACGAGCTTGTGCTGATCACGAAGGAAGGGATGAGCCTTCGCTTCCACGAAGAGCAGTTGCGCGATCAGGGACGCAACACAGTGGGTGTGTGGGGCATTCGGCCTGATAAAAAAGACCACGTGGTTGCGATCGCAATTGTTGATCCGAGCGCAATGTTGCTCGTGGCCGGCGAGAATGGCATCGGCAAACGAACACCATTTGATGATTACCGCCGTCAATCTCGCGGCGGCAAGGGCATCATCACCATGAAAACGGGTGAGAAGACCGGCGATGTTGTCGGCGCGCTAACAGTCACCGATAAGGACGAGCTGATGCTTATTACAACCAAAGGCCAGATGGTGAGGACGCGCGTGAAGGAAATTCGCGTCGTCGGCCGAAACACAATGGGCGTAAAGTTGATGGACTTGCGTAATGGGGAGAAGCTTCAGGCGATTGCGCCGGTCGTCAGCCAGGCAGAAGAGGAAGCGCAAATCGCTGAAGCACCCGTCGAGACGGCGTAAGCAAGGCTTCCATCCTGCGGGAGTAGGATCACCACGGTTGACGGTACAAAAGAAAGGAACACCGGTTGACGGTGTTCCCTTCAATTGTTGCTGGCACCCGGTCTAATAACCACCCGCGCGATGTGTAGTCGTGGTACTAGTCGTTCCTACAGCGGGCTGCGTTATGGCAGTTTCACGTGTTGTTGTTGTGGTCGTCGTCGCGGGCTCTTCCGTCGCGCAGGAGGCCAGGAGCATCATGGCGAGGGCCGAAAACAGAGATATAAGAATGAGCGATTTTTTCATAACGATTGTTCCTCTTTTAGAACAATTCGTCACAAGTCGCTTTGACAGATGTATTAAAGCGAACATTTCCACTTAAATCTCGATCTTTGCCCGCTGTCGCTTAATCTCGCCGCGTCGGCGTTTCGCTTCCAGAATCTTTCGCTTTAATGCCGCAGGCCGTGACGATTTTCGGCGGCGAGCTTTTTCGCGCTCGGCGATCTCAGCCGCGCGGAGCTCTTTTTGAGTCCGCTCGATTACATCAAGCAAGCGCTCACGTGCCAGTTTGCGATTTTGCATTTGCGATCGCGAATCCTGCACGGTTACGCTGATTCGACTCGGTCGATGCCGCAGTGTTACAGCGGTTGCCACCTTGTTCACATTCTGACCACCCGGCCCGGATGATCGCGCAAACGTCTCCTCAAGATCGACATCGCGAATGCCAAGGCGCCTCATTCGCTCGCTTAACGCGTCTTTTGACATTACTCCATCACTCCACTCAGCGTTGGGCCTTAAAAGAGAGTTGATTCGCTTTCCGATGTAACGATGTAACCATGTAACGGTTCACGTTGTTCAAACGAATTGCCGATGGCCGGACTCGAACCGGCACGGGCCTTTTACGGCCCAACGGATTTTAAGTCCGTTGCGTCTGCCATTTCGCCACATCGGCAAATCGATTTTCGACTTTAGGTTTTCGATTTGCGATTGCAAGGAGCACGATGCTAGGTGGCACTTGCTGGAGGTGCGCCGGGTGGCGCCGGCAAGTG